>NZ_BCRQ01000074.1 GCF_001552675.1 Alicyclobacillus sendaiensis NBRC 100866 | reverse complement strand
CGAGCTCTGGTATCTTCTCAAGGATGGGTATAAGCTGGAGAAAGAATGAATTCCCATCCATGACAGGGGAGGATGGTGTGTGGGTTTCCCAGCTGTATCAGGGGTGTGAGGCGCTGTGGCGGGATGCCAAATACGCCGTCATGGCGCGAAATTACGCGCACGTGCGCGAGTTGTCGGCGTCACTGCGCCAAGCGCGGGGCGATGAGCAGGCGCTCCGCACTTGGCTGTATCGCCTCAAGTGTGTGGAGCAGGAACGTGTGACCCTTCCCGCGCTTCGCAACACGGCCTATCACCTGCTCGGCTATTGGAAGGACCGGTTGCCCGCGGAAGACCGAAGGAGACTCGCACAGCGGGCGTTGGACGATCCGGCGGGCCTCATCGCAGAACTCGGCGATCGCGTCCGCCGCGATGGGCCTCTGTATCTCGCGACGTCCTACGTGTTTCGCGACGAGCCCTGGGAGGAGACGGTGTTCCGCTATCAGGGCAACGTGTACCGGATGACCGTCGATGCGACGGAGGCGTTGGCCTCGGGAGATCCGTCGAAGCTGTTGGTCCGTATGGATCCGTTAGAAGACGGACCCGGACGAGTGACATGACGTCTGGACAAGCTCGGGCGCGGGCGTATGCAGGAGGTGAGGCTGTGAACCTGACGGTATTCACGGATTATGCGCTGCGCGTGTTGATCTACACGGCCAATCAACCGGAGGGAAAACTGGTGCAGGTGGACGAGATCGCGCGGGTGTATGGGATCTCGCGCAATCACCTGACGAAAGCGGTCCATCGCCTGGGGCAGGTTGGATATCTGGAAACGGTGCGCGGCCGCGGAGGCGGCATGCGCCTCGCGATGTCTCCGCACGACATTCGAATCGGAGACGTGGTCCGCGCGATGGAAGACGACTTCGCCGTGGCGGGGTGCTTCACGAATGGCCACTGCGTGCTGTTGCCGGGCTGCAAGCTGCGGCGCGCGCTCGGTGAAGCGGTGGACGCCTTTTTGGAGACCTTAAATCAGTACACGCTTGCGGACATCGCGGTCAGCGCGGCGGCTTTTCGCGCAACGTAGGATTGGCAGGATTCGGCGCGATGGCGTGGAAATGAAGTGGTGAGAACGGCTCACGCAAGACCGCTTGTGGCAGCCCTTGCGCCGTGGTACATTATACTTAGTAATCCGATAATCGAAGTTGGAGAATGGGAGAGATGAGGATGACGGAAGTCAACACGCTGCCCCGCCTCAATGAGCCTGCTCCGGATTTCGAGGCCAACACCACGCATGGGAAGATGAAGCTGAGCGACCTGCGCGGGAAATGGGTGGTCCTGTTCTCGCACCCGGCGGACTTCACGCCCGTTTGCTCGACGGAGTTCGGCGCGTTCGCTCGCCGCTATGAGGAGTTTGAGAAGCGGAACGTCCAGTTGATCGGGCTGTCCATCGACAGCGTGCAGTCGCACTTGGCCTGGGTGCACGACTTGGAGAAGGCGTTCGGCGTGAAAATCCCGTTCCCGGTCATCGCGGACTTGGACATGAAGGTCGCGAATCTCTACGGAATGATTCATCCGGCTGCCAGCAACACCTCGACGGTGCGGACGGTGTTCTTCATCGACGACAAGGGCATTCTCCGCGCGATGATCTACTATCCGATGAACGTCGGCCGCAACATTTCGGAGATCCTGCGGGTCATCGACGCGCTGCAGACCGCCGACCGAAATGGCGTCTCCTGCCCGGCCGACTGGCAGCCTGGCGATCCCGTCGTGGTGCCTGCCCCAGCGACGCTCGATGCTATCGAGACCGAAGAAGAGGCGGCGGCGAAAGGGCTCGAGTACAAGACCTGGTATTTGCGCATGAAGAAGCTTTGACCGCCATCTTTCACGGGCCGTCCCCCGAGCGCGGAGCTCGGCGGGGCGGCCTTCCCGTTTCTAGGGGTCATTCGCGGATGTGTCGTCAGCGTCTGCGGACGACCCTGGATCCCACGAGTCGGACGACCGCCACGCCCATGGCGAGCGCCAACACGATGCCAGAGGCGATGGGCACCATGCTCGTCACGCCGCCGGCGGTGAATTGCACCCAGATGTAGACCGGCAGGCTGTACGGGTGGTAGGCCATGAGCATGGTGGCGCCAAATTCGCCAAGGGCGCGGGCGAAGGTCAGCGCGGCGCCGGTCAGGATGGAGCCTGTTGCGAGGGGCACATAGAGCCTCCAAAACACTGTCCAGCCGTCGGCGCCCTCGAGGCGAAACGCCTCGTACAGTTCCTTCGGAACCTCTGCGAAGCCTGCGCGCGAGGTGAGCACGAGAAACGGGCTCGTGACGTACCACTGGGACAGCACGATGCCAGCCATGGAAAGCGTGAGTGGCAGGTGGTGCGCCGCTGCAAAGCTGCCAATGGCCGTGTAGGGGCCGAACACATCCATGAGGGCGACGCCGCCGACGATGGGTGGGAGCACGAGCGGCAGAAGTAACAGGGTTTCAAGCAACCACTTGCCCGGGAAGCGTGACATGACCAACAGGAACGCCGCGGGCACGCCAAGGACCACGGACAACGCCGTGGCGATGGCTGCGCTCGCCAGGGACGTGGCCGCAGCCTGCAGCAACTCCGGTTGGCGCCACGCCTCGGCGATGGCGCCGGGAGGCGCGTCGGCGGCGAGGCGGACGATAGGCCAGAGCGCGTACGCCACGGACACGGCGCCCGCAGCGTACAGCGCAGACGTTCTCACACTTCGAATCATCGGATCACGAATGCTCCGCTAGGGATTTCAGACTGGCCGGCACGCTCTGCAGATCGCCGTAGAACCGGATGGGCGTCGGGGTGAAGCCATCCTGCACCAGGATCTGATGGCCTTGCCCCACGGTCATGTAACGCACGAATGCCGCCGCCTGCTCGGGATGCGGTGCATGGGTGAGCACGGTGATGGTGAAGAGAATCGGCGCGCCTTTCACTGTCTTTCCGCCGCCGCTCGGCGTCCACGACACCTTCGCGTACTCCGCGGCGAGCGCCGGATCGCCCAAGTTGATGGCGCTCGGCAGCGTGATGTACGGCACATGCCACTCCATCGCCTCGTGTTTGTAGGCGATCACGGCGTCCATCTGGCCGCTCGTCAGCTGCGCGATGAGGTCTTCTTCTGGGAATACCTGAGCAGGGTTTTCGTCGCTCCCAAGAATGGTCTTCTCCAGATTCGGCTGATGGTAGTAGGCTTCTGCCAGCTTCATCATGAGAATCGTGTTGACGCCCTTCGGATCCAGTTTCGGGTCGGTGCGGCCAAAGCGGACGCCCGGCATCTCCAGCACCTTGTACCAAGGAACCTTGCCTTCCGCCGCCAGTTTGAACTCGCCGGCCTCTTTGCTCTTCGGCGAATAGGCAATCACCAGCTGGTCCGTCGCCAGCGTGGCATACCAGCGCGCTGCGTTGCCGTTCGACGCGCCCATCAGGTCGTTCACGTCCACAGCCGGAGAGGCGCTGATGAACACGTCGGGGTTGGCCAATTTGGACGTGACCATGTGGGCAAGTTCAGCCGATCCCGCCCCTTCGCCTTGAACATCGACGTGCAGCGCCTGATCCACGCGCGGGCGAATGACCTGTTCCATCACGTGCGTCATGGAGCCTGCGTAAAATACGGACAGCGGTACCGGCTTTGATGGCGCTCTGGAGGCGGCTCCGTTTGCCGCATGCTGAGCGGCGGTCGACGTGCCACAGCCTGAGACGGCGATCATCAGGCCAGCGATGGCGCCGCCCCACATGGAACGCTTCAAGATCTTCATGCTCATCCCCCTAGGTCTTGCGCCTTGATTTCACATGCATCTCGGCGCCGGTCACGGAGACGTCGTACGGCCCAAACGCCGCGAGATCTCGGCGGAATCGATCCGATTGCAGCAGATCGAGCACCTGCTGCACCCCGGGATGGTGGAGGCTGGCGCGCTTCATCACGAGCCAGGTGGTCTCTTCGCGAATGGGCACGAAGGCCACTTCGGGCGTCGTCGCGGCCTCGTGCGCGACTCCGACGTCCGCGCCGCCAAACGCGACGGCCTGCACCACGGCTTGATGCGTCTTGACCTCCAGGTCGTAGCCGGCGATCTCGTCCGCACGAACGCCTTCCCTCCGGAGCGCCTCGTCCACCAGCGCGCGAGCGCCCGCTCCGCGCGGGCGGTTGACGATGCGCGGACGCGCCTCGCGAAATCCCGTCTCGATCATCCAACGATGAGGATTGTCGCGAGGCACCACCCAGCCCATCCGCCATCGCGCCAGCGACAGGACCACAGCATCGCGTCCGCGGATGAGCGCACGGACGTCGTCGCTCGTCGCGTGGACGCTTGCGATGTGTGTTCGACCCGATTCGAGCTCTGTCATGGCGCCAGCGTTGGTCGCGAGAAAGTGGACCGCTTCACACGCGCGGCCCTGGCGATTCACCCAGGCGGCCAGCAACGAGAGCGCTGGATCACACCCCGACAGAAAGACGCGTGCCATCGATCCGTCAAACGAGGTCATCCAGTCGGTACAACCACTCTCGTCGCGCAGACCGTCGGAAGGAACAGGTTGAGCCGAGTCCTCGAGCGATCTCGCCACGCGCACGCCCGCGACTTCCGCGACCACCACGCGCTCTGTGCGCAAGCGGCCCGCTCCAGGGGGATTGACCGCCCTTTGCTCCGGATCAAAGAGCGACTCCACCGTGGTGCTGAGCGCTTTGGCCAGGCGTAAGGCGACGTGCGTCGAAGGACTCACTCTTCCCTGTTCAATGAGGCCCAATGCTTGCGGCGTGATTCCCGCGCGGCGGGCGAGTTCGGAACGGGTAAGCCCAGCCATCTCGCGCAGGGGCCGCACGGCATTCGGGAATTTCATGTGGATCGCCTACCTTGAAAGGATAATTTCAAGATAGCGCAAAGGAGATTCAGATGAAAGTATGTTTTCCATCTTCGGCGTGCGCACGCGTTCACATGCTGGCGACGAGGGCCGCATCACACTCGGCAGACGAACACATCAAAGCCGTGGCGAATGAAAATGACTCATCTGAACGATGAAAGCGTTGACATGAAGCTCGCGTTCTCGTATGATCGCGGTGTTCGAGTTTGTGTAACCGTTTTATGAAACTGTTGCACAAGGAGGTGACGCAGCTTGCGAGCGACCATCCGCGACGTCGCCAAGGCGGCGGGGGTGTCTGCTGCGACCGTGTCCCGCGCCTTGAACCGCCCGGATCTCGTCGATCCCGAGACCCTCGAGCGCGTTCGCAAGGCGATGGAGGAGATGTCGTATCAGCCGAGTGCCATCGCTCGAGGGTTGTCTGCGCGGAGAAGTGACACGCTCGGCCTCATCGTGCCCGGCATCACAGATTTCTTCTTCAACGAACTCTACAAGGGTATCGACCGCGCCAGTCAACAGTACGGCATGAAGGTCTTGTTGTACGACTCCGAACACTCGCGCGAACGGGCGTTTGAGGGGTTCTCCATCTTAAGCGGGTATCAGGTCTCCGGCATCATCTTCACCAGCAAAGTGGTGACGGAGGATTACGATCCGATTCTGCAGCGGCTCAACATTCCCGTGGTTCTCACGTTGACGCAGAGCGCTGCGAAGACGCCGCTCACCGCCTTTCGCATCGACGAAGTGCGCGCCATGTTCGACGTCGTGGCGTATCTGGTATCCCGAGGACATCGGCAGATTGCGATGATCGCTGGCAAGCTACGGGACGACCGGACGGGCGAATTGCGGTTAGAAGGATATCGGGAGGGGCTTCGCCATTTCGGAATCGAGTACTCTGAAGCGCGCGTCGAGTTCGGACAGTATCGTTTCGACGATGGCTATCAGGCCATGCAGCGCTTGCTGGATCGGATCCGAGAAGTGCCCTTCACAGCGGTCTGTACCGCGGCGGATGAAATGGCGCTCGGCGCAATACGCTGTTTGAACGATCACGGCTATCGCGTGCCAGACGACATCTCGGTGATGGGGTTTGACGATCTGCCCATCGCCCGCATGGTCACACCGAGACTCACGACCGTCGCACAACCGTTCCACGAAATCGGTGCGGAAGCTGTCAAATGGTTAGTGCGGGCGGCGTCGCAGCCTCCTTCACCATCCGAGATTGGGGACTATCTGTTGCCGCATCGCCTGGTGGAGCGCGAATCCGTTCGTTCCATGAACTGAAATTTCAAGATCTCTGGGGGTATGTGCATATGAAGAACAAAGTCAAACGTTGGACAAGCGTTGCGCTCGCAAGCTCTGCGGCCGCGGCGCTCGTGGTGGGATGCGGACAGACGAGCAACACCGGCAGCGGTGCAAACGGCAGCGCATCTACTTCGCCGTCGTCGGCCGATATGGTGAACGTGGCCGGGGTCCAGATTGCGAAGCCGACCCACCTTGTGAACTACAAGAACGCGTCGGGCACGATTGTCTGGGCCGAATCGTTCACCACGGGTTCCACCGCCAGCGAGCTGGTGTCGGCGTTCGAGAAGAAATTCCCGAAGATCAAAGTCAAGTTGCAAGTCCAGCCGTCGAATACGGACACGAACCGCGCCGATCTGACGGCGTCCATCAGCGGAGGTTCTCCGACGCCGGATGTGTACATGGGCGACGTGATCTGGCCCGCTCAGTTTGCTCACAGTCAGTTGGCCGCTCCGCTCTCGGATTATCTGCCCGCCTCCTTCTGGACGCGCTTTTCAAACGGGTTGGTGGCAGGCGCCACGTATGACGGCAAAGTGTATGCTGCGCCGCTCTTTGCCGATACAGCGTTCCTGTATTACCGCAAGGATCTGTTGGCCAAATATCACCTGCCCGTGCCCAAGACGTGGCAGCAGCTGCAACAGGAGGCTTCTTACATCGTCAAGCACGGCGGGGCGAAGTATGGGTTCGCGTGGCAGGGTGCCGACTACGAGGGGCTCACGTGTGATTTTAACGAGTACCTGGCGGACGCTGGTGGCAGCGTTTTGACGAACGGCAAGGCAACGCTCGACACACCGGCTGCGAAGCAGGCGCTCTCGTTCATGCGCGGGCTCATCACGTCCGGCGTCACGCCCCAAGCGGTGGACACGTTCCAGGAGCCGCAATCCGAAAATGTGTTCACGCAGGGCAATGCGGTGTTCCTGCGCAACTGGTCCTACGCATGGGCGGATTCCCAAGATCCTCAGAGCTCGAAGGTGGTTGGCAAGGTCGGTGTCGCACCCCTTCCGACCTTTGCGGGGCATGGCTCGAGCGGTTACAGCACGGTCGGTGGCTGGGACCTGTATCTGAACCCGCACACGAAGAACCTGGCGGCCGCCCTTCAGTTCATCGACTGGATGACGAGCCCGCAGGCTCAGGAAATCCTTGCGGCCAACTCGGAGATGCCCACCATCAAGGCTGTGGCGGACAGCCCGTCGCTCGCCAAGTACAGCCCGGTGTTTGCTCTGTTGCCCAAGGTGAAGTTCGTCTCGCGGCCTTCGCAGACCCCCAACTACCCGGCGGTCTCCAAGGCCATCTACGACAATGTCAACGCGG
Source organism: Alicyclobacillus sendaiensis NBRC 100866 (assembly GCF_001552675.1). Taxonomy (GTDB): domain Bacteria; phylum Bacillota; class Bacilli; order Alicyclobacillales; family Alicyclobacillaceae; genus Alicyclobacillus; species Alicyclobacillus sendaiensis. Next base: position 4,449 of record NZ_BCRQ01000074.1, on the reverse strand, counting down.
CGCTGGCCGGCAGTGTACCTGTCGCGCAGGCTTTGAAGGACGCGAATCAGCAAATCCAGAAGGCCCTGAGCGGCAGCGGTTCGGGTGGGCTCTGATGACGCCAAGGCGGGCGTACGCCGCCCGCCCATTTCATCGATTCGGCAGGGATTGCGCACAAGCGAAGGGAAGGGAGGCGTTTGCGCATGTCAAAGGTGATGGAAGGGCGTCCGTGGTTGCAAACCGGTGGCAAGCGGGTGAGCGTCGTGCGCCATGACGCTCGCGCCGGCGTCGGCATGCTGGCGCCAGCCGGTGTGGTCATCCTGGCCGTGACCATTTTCCCGATCGTCTATTCCGTGTGGATGAGCTTCAACAACATTCAACTCACCGAGAACGGATTTCAGTTCACCTTCAACGGCATCCAAAACTATGTCGACGTGTACTCTGCCCCGTTGTTTTGGCACAGCGTCTGGTTCACCGTCTACTATTCGATTGTGACAGTTGCCATCGAGCTCTTTTTGGGGCTGCTCATCGCCCTTGCGATTCAGAACGTGGAGAAGTTGAAGAGCGTGTCGGTAGTGGTGATGCTCATCCCGTGGTCTCTCATCACGGTCATTTCCGCTGAAATGTGGGGCTACATCTACAATGGCGTATACGGCGTGCTCAACGCCATTCTCCAAGGTCTGGGGGTCATCCACAGTCCCATCAACTGGACCGGCGAGCCGGTCACGGCCGTGATCGCCCTCATGGCAGCGGACATTTGGAAGACCACGCCGTTCGTCGTCATCATTCTCTTGAGCGGACTGCAGATGATTCCGAGGGACTATTATGAGGCGGCGCGCATCGACGGCGCGAACGGTTGGCAGACTTTTTGGAACGTTACATTCCCGCAGCTGCGAGGAAGCATCGCTATCGCAGGACTGTTTCGCATTCTACAGGCGTTTGGGATCTTCGACCTGCCGTTCGTGCTCACGCAGGGTGGGCCCGGTTCCACAACCACGTCGCTCGCCATGCTCGGTGAGGAGACGCTGTTTCAGAACCTGCACTTTGGTTTGGGAGCCGCGGTGGCTGTGAGCACCGTCATCCTCATCTTGGGGGCCTGTCTCGTCTTTCTATCTGCCTTCCGCGGGATGGTCGGGGAGGAAGCGCAATGAAAAAGCCACTGTATCAGCGCGTGATCGGCTATGTCGTGCTCATTTTCTTTCTCGTCGTGATCTTGCTCCCATTCTATTGGATGTTCGTCACGTCGTTCGAGCCCAATTCCGACATCAGCGCTTACCCGCCAGCGTACTTCCCTCATCATTGGACGTGGTCTCATTATGAAGAGGCTTTCGGCCAGTTTCACTTTGGGCGGTACATCTTGAACAGCGTGATTGTCTCCATCGCGTCGACGTTCTTCGTGCTTCTCTTCGGATCCATGGCGGGGTTTGCCATTGCGCGGCTTCCCATCAAGTTCAAGCAGCCGATGCTCATCTTCTTGCTCATCATCTCGGTGTTTCCACCTCTTGTCGTGATCACGCCGCTGTACATGTTGCTTCGCGACGTAGGATGGCTCGACTCGTATCAGGCGCTCATCATCCCGTATACGGCGTTCAATTTGCCATTTGCCATCTGGATTCTGCGCAATTACTTTTTGCAGGTGCCAGGTGCCTTGTTCGAAGCGGCCAAAATCGACGGCGCCTCGGTGTTCATGTCGTATTGGCGCATCTTCCTGCCGCTTACTACGCCAGGGCTCTTTACGGCAGCCGTGTTCACGTTCGTCGCCTGCTGGACGGAGTTTTTCATGGCACTCGTATTCAATCCGAACAACACCATGCGCACGATCCCGGTTGGCATCGCGCTGTTCAACGGGCAATACACGGTTCCATATGGAACCATTTTCGCGGGCTCGGTGGTGTCGATTGTCCCCATCGTCATTCTCGTGGTGATCTTCCGCCGCTGGGTTGTGTCCGGCTTGACGCAAGGGGCGGTCAAAGGCTAATTTGGCGGTATCCGTAAACACGATGGAGGGCCCGTGATGTACGACGTGTTGGCCATTGGCGAAGTGTTGATCGATTTCAGCGTGGTGATGTCGGCAGGGGTGCCGCAGATGTTCGGGTCGGCAGGCGGCGCGCCCGCGAACGTGCTCGCCGCCGTGACCAAGTTCGGTGGCCGGGGCAGGATGGTGGCGGGCATCGGAGAGGACGCATTCGGCGACTTTGTGCGCCGCGCGCTCGGGGCGGTTGGCATCGACGACAGCGGCCTGGTGCGCGTCGGCGCCCGCACCACGCTGGCGTTTGTCCACCTCGCACCCGACGGCGAGCGCTCGTTTTCGTTCGATCGGCATCCAGGTGCAGACACCCAACTTCGGCCTGAACATCTGCGAGAGGATTGGTTCGAACAGGCGAAGGTTGTGCACCTGGGATCGCTCGCGCTCTCTCACGAGCCAGCGCGCTCCGCCGCTCACCGTGCGCTCGATCTCGCCCGTGACTACGGGCGCGTGACGACCTTCGATGTGAACTACCGCCCTGCGCTGTGGAACGACCCTCGGGAAGCTGTGGAGCAATCGCTCCGCGTCATTGGCCGCGCGGATGTGGTGAAGTGCTCGGAGGAAGAATTGCACCTGCTCACCGGACGACAGAGCCCGGACGAGGCTCTGCTCGAGCTGGCCGCTGCGTTTCCTGACACTCGGTTCCTCGGTACCCTTGGCCCAGATGGCTCCATCACCGTCATACGGGGCGAATGCCGCCACATCCCCTCGATTCCCGTCCAGGCGGTGGACACGACCGCCGCGGGCGACGCGTTCTTTGGCGCTCTCTTGTATCAGTTGACGAACGATGCGACCCCCGATGCCGTCCAGAACCGCCTCCGGGACGACGCGTTCTGGCTTTCTGCGCTTCGCTTCGCCAACGTCGCCGGTGCTCTCACGGCTACGCGGCAGGGGGCCATCGATGCTCTTCCTGCGCTTTCCGACATTTTGGAACATATGCCTGCTTGACACGTCGTCGAGAGAGACGGTATAAAGGAGCAAAATGTCCAGAAACGTCAGGCGAGGCTCCTCTGGGGGCACCGGCGACAGAGTCAGGGAGGATGCGTGGCAGATGCAGATACCCATCGGCCTCTTGGGATGTGGCACCGTAGGCGCAGGCGTGGTATCGCTGGTGCGCAGAAGGGCGGATCGCGTCGCGAACATGACCGGTCTACGTCCTGTCATTCAGAAGATCCTCGTGCGAGATGTTCATAAGGATCGCGGCGTGCACTTTGAACACGAGCAACTCACGACGTCCGCCGAAGACATCTTGGGTGATCCGAACATTCAAATCGTCGTGGAGACCATTGGTGGCATCGAGCCAGCGCGCACCTACATCCTCGAGGCTCTGGCGCGCAAAAAGCATGTGGTCACCGCCAACAAGGACCTCATTGCCCTTCACGGTCCGGAGATTCTTCAGACGGCCGCGGCGAACGGCGTCAGCATCCTGTTTGAGGCGTCGGTCGGCGGCGCGATACCGCTCTTAGGGCCGCTGCAGGAGAACCTCACGGCCAACGAGGTGACGGATCTCAAAGGGATCATCAACGGGACCACGAATTTCATCTTGTCCAAGATGACCGAAGAGGGGCTGGACTTTGACGAAGCCCTGTCCCTGGCACAAGAACTGGGCTACGCGGAGGCGGATCCGTCGAGTGACGTCGACGGTCTCGACGCCGCGCGAAAGCTTGTCATCCTGGCTTCCATCGCGTTCCACACCGAGGTGCATTTGTCGGATGTGCGCGTCGAGGGGATTCGACACGTGACGGCCAGTGACGTGCGGTATGCGGACGAGGCCGGATACGTGATCAAGCTGCTGGCGGATGGTCGAGATCGCAACGGGCGGCTGTCGCTGTCCGTGCGGCCGACGCTCATTCCCAAAAGCCATCCGCTGGCCCACGTCTCGGACGCGTTTAACGCGCTCTTCGTCCGCGGAGACGCGGCGGGGGACCTCATGTTTTTCGGCCGCGGCGCGGGCCGAATGCCCACGGCGAGCGCGGTAGTCGGCGATATCATCGCGCTCGTGCGCAATCTGAAGCTCGGCGTGGTGACAAGTTGGCCCTACGCGCTGGCCGGAAGCCGCAAGCCGGTGGTCGACTTTGAGGACGATCTCTACAAGTTCTACTTCCGGCTCATGGCCGCCGATCAGCCGGGGGTTTTTGCGCAAGTGGCACACCTGTTTGGAGAACTGCGGGTGAGCATGGAGACGGTCTTGCAGAAGCGTGTCGCGGGCGGGCAGGCGGAGATTGTCATCGTGTCCCACGAGATCCCGGGCAAGCTCGCACACGAAGTGACGACCCGTCTTCGGGAGATGCCGAATATCGCGGTTGAAGCGGTCATGCCCGTTGAGCCGGTCAACGAGTGAGCGGGTGCGAACGCACCCGCTTTTTCCGCAGGTCAGCGCGCTCACGAAGAAGATAGCTCTTTCAACATCAGTTTGCAATCGTTTTCTTCTTCATAAGGGTCGC
>NZ_BCRQ01000073.1 GCF_001552675.1 Alicyclobacillus sendaiensis NBRC 100866 | reverse complement strand
CCACACGGTCCTCCCCTCCTTTTCCTCCACCCGCAAACCGTGTATAATCGTTAAAAGTTGAGTGGACGACTAGGAATTGTGCAGCCTGAGAGGCGAATGCGGATGGATCTGTTTTCGCTGGCTTCCGAACGTGACGCGGAGCGCGAGGCTCCGCTGGCCTACCGGATGAGGCCGAGATCGCTCGACGAGATGGTGGGGCACGAGCGCCTGGTCGGCCGCGACGGCATCCTGCGCCGGATGATCGAACGGGATCGGCTGATGTCCGTCATTTTGTACGGGCCGCCCGGCACGGGCAAGACGACCATCGCCGAAGTCATCGCGCGCCAGACGAAAGCCCGTTTCATCCCGCTGAACGCGGTGACGTCCGGGATCGCCGATGTGCGAAAGGCGGTCGAGACGGCGCGCGAGGAGCGGGATCTGTACGGGCGGCGCACCGTGGTGTTTCTGGACGAGATTCACCGCTTCAACAAGAGCCAACAGGATGCGCTGTTGCCGCACGTCGAGGCGGGGCTCATCTCGCTCGTCGGCGCTACCACGGAGAATCCTTACTTTGACGTGAACGCGGCGCTTTTGTCGCGATCGCACGTGTTTCGCCTGGAGCCGCTTTCCCCGGACGACATCGGGCGCCTGGTGGACATGGCCATCGCGGACGAGGAGCGCGGGCTTGGGCGCATGCGGGTGCGGCTTCAACCAGACGCCAAACGCGTGCTGACCTTGCAGGCGCGGGGCGACGCCAGACGCGCCTTGAATTTGCTCGAACTCGCCGCGTTCGCGGCGCGCGTGGGGCAGGACGGCGCCACGGAGATCGGCATGCGCGAGGTGGAGGCGGCCCTCGAGGCGAGCGGGGGCCCTCGCTACGATCGCGCAGGGGACGATCACTACGACACCATCTCGGCGTTCATCAAGTCGGTGCGCGGATCGGATGTCAATGCGGCGATGCTGTGGCTCGCGAAGATGCTCGAGGGCGGCGAAGATCCGGCGTTCATCGCGCGCCGGCTGATGATCCTCGCGGCGGAGGACGTCGGGATGGCGGATCCGAACGCGCTCTCCGTCGCCGTGAGCGGCTGGCAGGCGGCCATGGCCATCGGCATGCCGGAGGCGCGGATTGTGCTGGCGGAAGTGACCGCCTATCTCGCCAAAGCGCCGAAATCCAACAGCGCGTACGTGGCCATCAACCGCGCGATGGAGGACGTCAGGTCCGGCTTGCCGCTCGAGGTGCCGCTCCACCTGCGGAGCACGGGGTACCAAGGGGCGAAGACCCTCGGGCATGGGGAAGGCTACCTGTATCCGCACGATTACCCGGGCCATTACGTCGAGCAGAACTACTGGCCCATCGGCGTCAAGCCGCGCGTGTACTACCGGGAAGGAGACGATGATGGTGAAGATCTCGACGAAGGGCCGGTACGGCCTGATGCTCCTGGTCGATCTCGCGGAACAGCAGAGTGACCAGCCCATTTCCCTCAAGTCCATCGCCGAGCGGAACAACCTCTCCGAGCACTACCTCGAGCAGCTCATTGCGCCGCTTCGCAACGGCGGGTTTGTCCGGAGCATCCGGGGCGCCTACGGGGGATACGTCCTCGCCAGGCATCCGCGCGAGATCGTGATCGAAGACGTGCTTCTCGCGCTCGAGGGGCCTATCACCATCGTGGATGAGGAGATGGACGACGGCCTGCAGGTGCTGTGGGACCGGTTGCGGGAGGCCATCCACGACGTGTTGTCTTCCATGACGCTTCAGGACCTCGTCGAACTGCGCCAGGGGTCGTCGCAGGGCTACATGTACTACATCTGATTCCGCGGGGGAGGGAGCGCCATGATCTACCTGGACAACGCCGCCACCACGCCTCTGCTCCCCGCGGTCCGCGCGGCCATGGCGCGTTATCTCGACGACGCCTTCGGCAACCCGTCGAGCCTGCACCGGCCGGGGCGCGAGGCGCGGCAGGCCGTCGAGGAAGCGCGCCGCTTCTTCGCCGACTGGCTCGGCGTCTCTCCGCGCGATCTCGCCTTTACGAGCGGCGGCACGGAGTCCAACAATTTGGCCCTGTATGGCGCGTATCTGGCGCAGCGGGATGGTCGAAATCACATCGTCACCACCGCGGTGGAACACCACGCGGTGCTTGAGGCCGTGGACAGGCTGCGCCTTCTCGGGGCGGACGTGACGGTAGTCCCGGTGGATTCGGACGGGCGCGTCGATCCGGACGACGTGGTGCGGGCGCTCCGCCCGGACACGGCGCTCGTGAGCGTGATGCTCGTGAACAACGAAGTGGGAACCATCGAGCCGGTGGCCGAGATCGCGCGCCGCGTCCGAGAACGAGATCCGGGTATCGTCGTGCATAGCGACATGGTGCAGGCGCTGCCCGTGATGCGCCTCTCGCTCGCAGAAATGGGTGTCCACCTCGCCTCGTTCTCGGCGCACAAGGTGCACGGGCCGAAGGGCGTGGGCCTCATCTACGTTCGATCCGGCACGCCCTTTGTGTCCCTCGCTGCCGGGGGACAGCAGGAACACAGGCTGCGAGCCGGGACCGAGCCGGTGGCGGGCATCGTGGGCTTTCACGCAGCGATGGCGGAGCTCGCGGCGCATTTCGAGGATCACGTGGCGCGGTTGGCGTCGCTTCGGGACGCCATGTGGGAGAGGCTTCGGTCTGTGCAAGGGGCCTACCGAAACAGCCCCTTGGATAGCGCGCCTTCCATTTTAAATGTGGGATTCCGCGGTCTCCGCAACGATCGCTTGCTCATGCGCCTCGACCTCGAGGGAATTGCGGCGAGCGCGGGCGCGGCGTGCAGCGCGGGAAGTCTCGAGCCGAGCCACGTGCTGCGCGCGATGGGGCGCGAAGCGGAAGCGCGCGAATCCATCCGCCTGAGTTTCGCCTGGCAAAACACCATGGAAGAGATTGAAATCGCAGCGGCTATCATGTCGAAGATCGTCGAGTCGATGCGATCACGTTTCACAAATTCGTGACATTTGACCCGCTCAGCGGAGGTTCTTTTCCTGTTTCTGCATTGCAATGCGCCCTGGATAAGCGTAGCATGGGTCACGGAATCTCGGTGGGTGGATATTTCGAAATCTGAAATTTGGTTTTGGCTTTATCATCTATGGATAGACTGTTGGCAGGTTTCGAAATTTCATCCAGAGAGATGGGGCGTGCCGCAGTGCGCCTTCCAAGGGCGAGAAGGGAGGACCAACGTCATGCGGTGTCCGAGTTGCACAAGCCGAGACGTCGGTAAAATTGGTGCCAACCAATACTATTGTTGGAATTGCTTCGCCGAGTTCAACGTGTCCGGCGATGAGGTGCGCGTTTACGAGGTGGCGGAGGACGGATCCCTCATCGTCGTGGATCAGGCGAATCACGCGGACGTGGAATTTGGCACGGGAGCCTGAGAGAGATTAACCTTCGATGATCCCTTTAGACATTCGAGAGAACGGGGCGGTTTTCGAGTAGAGCGGCGTGGCCGCTCTTTTCTTTTGCCCGCGAGGCGGCCGGTTGCGCGCAGAAAATGAAAATAATGGAACGGAATTCTGCATATACTCTGCGGGAGACCCTTGTCCGGCTGCCGCAAAGGGAGGAGATCGCCGTGCCGATGGGACGGTACGCACGCACCATGATGTCCATCGCGTTGACGCTGACCTGCATCTATCTCGCGGGCCTGTTGCGCAGCCTGTTCATGGACATCTGGGGCGTGTTGTCGAGCCTCTTCTACACCTTTTTGGCGTCCCTCATTATCACGTACATCCTGCAGCCCGCGGTCGACGTGTTGCATCGGCGGCGCGTCCCTCGGTCCGCGGCCATCCTCATCGTGTACGCCGTGATCGCCGCCATCCTGGCAGTCGTGGTGTTGAACCTGATTCCGGTGATCTCCCGGCAGATTGCCCAACTGTCGAGCAGCCTGCCCGCGATCACAGCCGAGTTGAGCCGGTGGATCGACATGGTGAACAGCCGAAAGACGTACCTGCCCAACGCGGTGCGGACAGGCATCGAGAACGCACTCAACCAACTGGAACACCGAGTTGAAGTCGCTCCGACAGGGCTGTTCTCCGTTGTGACGAGCACGCTCAACGCCATCTTCATGGCATTCGTCGTGCCGTTTGTGGTCTTTTATATGCTCAAGGACGCGAAGGCCATCGGGCGAGGGATCGTGCGCATGGCCCCTGCGCGCTACAAGCACCGCGTGCGCCTCATTCTCCGAGCCATCGACGACACGCTCGGCGGTTATGTGCGCGGCCAGTTCCTCATCATGTTGGCGGTCGGCTTGCTGTCATTCATTGGATATCTCATCATCCGCCTGCCGTACGCACTTCTCTTGGGCGCGTTCCTCGGCTTTGCCGACATCATTCCGTATCTCGGGCCCATCATCGGCATTGCGCCGGCGGTGATCATCGCGCTCACGACGGCGGGGTGGCCCATGCTCGTCAAGGTCGTGATCGTCAACATCGCGGTGCAGCAGATCGAGGGCAACATCCTGTCTCCGCAGATCATGGGGCGCACGCTTCACCTGCACCCGATGGCCATCGTGGCGGCTTTGATTGTGGGCGGGGAGGCGGGCGGCATCCTTGGCCTCATCCTCGCCGTACCCGCGCTCGCGGTGTGCAAGGTGGTGTGGACGCAGTGGCGCGAAGCGCGCTCCGGGCCCGCGCATTGACAGAGCTCATCCGGCCCGATACAATCGGGAATCGACGACAAAGCGATGCGGAAGACAAGTAGAATCGGCGCGCCTTGTTCAGAGAGGGCGGCCTTCGGCTGCGAGCCGCCTCAAGGCACCGGTTCGAAGCCCCTTCCAAGCGCGTGTGGCAAAGCACGCCGGGTGTGCCCGTTACAGCGCCAGAGCGACAGGCGCGCGTGTGCCTGTAAGCAGGGTGGTACCGCGGGAAACTCCCGTCCCTGATGTGGGGCGGGGGTTTTTCGTGCAGGAGGACACAGCCGACGTGCGATGCCTCGGAGGAGGAGGTTAGGCATGAAATCGCTCACGGGTCAAGAAATTCGCCGCGCGTTCAAGCAGTTTTTCGCGGAGCGCGGTCACCTGGTCTTGCCGAGTTTTCCGCTCGTGCCCAAGGACGACCCGACACTGCTCTGGATCAACGCGGGCATGGCGCCCCTGAAGCCGTATTTCGACGGCCGGGAGATCCCCGAGGTGCCGCGCATCGTGGACGCGCAGAAGTGCATTCGCACCAACGACATCGAGGAAGTGGGCCACACCGCGCGGCACCAGACGTTCTTTGAAATGCTCGGCAATTTCTCGTTCGGCGACTACTTCAAGCTCGAGGCCATCACCTGGGCGTGGGAATTTTTGACGCAGGTGCTCGAGCTGGATCCGGATCGCATCTCCGTCACCATTCACGAGGAGGATGACGAGGCGTTCGAGGTGTGGCATCACCGAGTTGGGCTGCCTGCGTCCCGCATCTACCGCGGCAAGGAGGATAACTTCTGGGAGATCGGCGAGGGGCCGTGCGGGCCGTGCTCGGAGATCTTCTACGATCGCGGCGAAGCCTACGGCTGCGGTTCGCCGGACTGCAAGCCGGGGTGCGACTGCGATCGATTCCTCGAGATTTGGAACCTCGTGTTCACGCAGTTCAACAAGAACGCGGACGGATCGTACTCGCCGCTGCCGAAAAAGAACATCGACACGGGCTCGGGCCTGGAGCGCCTGGCGAGCATCCTGCAGGACGTGCCGAACAACTTCGAGACGGATCTGTTCCGGCCCATCATCGAGCGGGCCGCAGAACTTTCGGGCCACCCGTACGGTCGTTCGGCTGAGGACGATGTCCACCTGAAGATCATCGCCGATCACGTCCGCACCGTCACCTTCGCCATTGGCGACGGCGTGCTCCCGTCCAACGAGGGCCGCGGCTACGTGATCCGCCGCCTGCTCCGGCGCGCGGTGCGGAGCGGTCGCAAGCTTGGCGTGGAGCGGCCGTTTTTGTACGAGCTCGTGGCCGTGGTGGACCGCATCATGGGCGACGACTATCCCGAGGTGCGCGAGAAGCGCCCGCTCATCGAGCGCGTGGTCCGCACCGAGGAGGAGCGGTTCCTGCAGACGCTCGCCGCCGGCGAGGAGCTCTTGAACCGGACCATCGAGGAGGTCAAGGCCCGCGGCGAGTCCGTGCTCTCCGGGGAGGCGGCGTTCCGCCTGTACGACACCTACGGCTTCCCCATCGATCTCACCGTCGAGATCGCCCGAGAGCACGGCATCGAAGTGGACCGAGCAGGCTTTGAGCGCGAGCTGGACGAGCAGCGCGCGCGGGCGCGTGAGGCGCGGCAGGTGGCCGAGGGCATGCAGAGCCAGCGCGGTGATCTGGAGACGTTCACGGAGCCGTCGCGGTTCGTCGGCTACGACGAGCTCGCGGTGGATGCGACCATCGTCGGCCTGTTCCAGCAAGGCCATCGCGTGGACGGCCTCGCCATCGGAGACGAAGGCCAGGTCATCCTCGACGTGACGCCGTTTTACGCGGAGAGCGGCGGGCAGATTGGCGATCGCGGTGAGATTGTCGGCGCAAACGGCAAGGCGGAGGTGCTCGACGTCCAGAAGGCGCCGCACGGCCAGCACGTGATGCGGGTGCGCGTCGTCGACGGCTCGCTCATGCAGGGCGACAGCGTGCGCGCGCACGTGGACGAGGACTTCCGCCGCGACATCGTGAAGAACCACACGGCGACGCACTTGTTGCACAAGGCGCTGCGCGACGTGCTGGGCACGCATGTGGCGCAGGCGGGATCGCTCGTCGAGCCGGAGCGGCTGCGGTTTGACTTCTCCCACTTCGGGCCCCTCACGGACGAGGAGTTGGCCGAAGTGGAGCGGCGCGTGAACGACGAGATCTGGCGCGATCACGCCGTCCATATCCGCGAGATGGACCTGGACGAGGCGAAGGCGATGGGCGCCATGGCGCTGTTTGGCGAAAAGTACGGCCAGCGAGTGCGCGTCGTCCAGGCGGGCGAAAGCATCGAGCTGTGCGGCGGCTGCCACGTGCAGCGCACGAGCGTCATTGGGCAATTCCTCATCACGTCCGAGACGGGCATCGCGAGCGGCACGCGCCGCATCGAGGCGGTCACCGGCCGCCACGCGTACCGCGTGGCCCGCGAGCGAGAGGAGCGGCTGCGCCGGGTGGCGGACGCGCTGAAGACGAACGTGAGCACGGTGGTGGAGCGCGCCGAGCGCGTGATGCAGGAGCTGCGCGAGCTGGAGCGTGAGCTCGAGTCCGCCAAGGCGCGGCTTGCGCACGCGCGCGTGGACGAGCTCGTGGCCGGCATCGAGACGGTGGCGGGTGTCCCCGTCATTCGCGCCGCGCTGTCGGATCTCGACATGGACGGACTGCGCCAACTGGTGGACGAGATCAGAGCCCGAGTCGAGTCCGTCGTGGTGGTGCTGGGATCTGCGCATCGCGGCAAGGTTCAGTTTGTCGCGTACGTGTCAAAGGACTGGCAGTCGCGTGGCCTCCATGCGGGCCAGATCGTCAAGCAGGTGGCCGCGGTGACCGGCGGTGGCGGTGGCGGGCGCCCGGATCTGGCCCAGGCCGGCGGGCGTGACGCGGCGAAGCTGCCGGAGGCCATCCAGAAAGTCGGGGAGATCCTTCTGCAGGTCGCAGGAAATCGCGCGCACTGACTCGAAAAGGATGAACGAAGCGACTTTTGGCGTCTGCAGACGCCCGAGTGAGGTGCGGGCATTGGGACAAGAGTTTGACAGCACGATGCGGTTTGCGTCGAAGTCAGGCAACCCCGAGGTGCGGCGCGCGTTTCAGATCGCGTACCGCGCCCTGAAGGAAAAGGGGTACAATCCCGTGTACCAGATTGCTGGGTATTTGATTTCGGGCGATCCGGCCTACATCACGAGTCACCTGGACGCGCGCAACACCATCCGGCGCATCGAGCGGGATGATCTCATCGAGGAGCTCGTGCGGGCGTACGCCGCACTGTATGGCGATGCGGACGATGGCGATTGATTTTGGCGAGCGGCGGATTGGCGTCGCCATGTCGGACCCCATGGGGCTCATTGCGCAACCGTACGGCGTGATCGAGCGCCAGTCGGATCGACAGGCGGCGGAGGAAGTCGCGGCGTTGGCCCGGCGAGAGGGCGTGGGGCGGATTGTCGTAGGGCGGCCGCTTCACATGTCGGGCCAGCCGTCCGAGATGACGTCGCGCGCGGAGAAGTTCGCGCGCATGCTGGCGGCCCGCACTGACCTGCCGGTGGATTTGTACGACGAGCGGCTGACCACCGTGAGCGCGGAGCGCTTTCTCATTGAACAGAACGTGCGGCGCAGGGAGCGCCGCGCGACGGTGGACGCGGCCGCGGCGCAGGTGCTGCTCGAGGACTACCTGAGATCGCGCCAGCGGGCAGACGGCGAGGGCGCGGAATCCCAAGGTTGAACGTTGGAAGGTGAACGTATGTCGAACCAGCCATCAGGCGCAAGGCGGCGCGCGCGCATGGTCCTCGTCGTCGCCTTGGCGCTTGTGGTCGTGGTCGCGCTCGTTTTCGCCGGGTGGTTTCGCGCGGCGCTTAGGCCCGTGGCGGCGAAGGCGCCCGTCGAGCGGTTTGTGGTGAAGACCGGCGACACGGTCGCCACGGTCGCCCGGCGACTGAAGGCGATGAGGCTCATCCGCAGCGCCACCGCGTTTGAGCTGTACGGGCGCCTGCGCGGGGGCGGGCCGATACTGGCCGGCACGTACGCGCTGTCCAGGGATGAGTCGGCGCCCCAGATCTACCGGCAGATGACGGCGGGCGAAACGGTCCCGAACGTCGTCAACGTCACCATCCCGCCGGGCTATGACATTGTGGATATCGCGGCGCGGCTCGCACAGGATGGGGTGTGCAGCGAAGCCGCGTTTCTCAAAGCGGTGCAAGCGGACGACTACCATCAGGCGTTTTTGAAGCAGCTTGCGGGGCGGCGCGATGTCCGCTATCGGCTCGAGGGATACCTGTTTCCGGACACGTATCAGTTCTACCGAAACGAAAATCCGGTGGACGTCGTGAATGAAATGCTAGACGACTTTGCTGCGCGCGTGCTCACGCCCGCGAACGAAGCGGCCATGCGGGCGGACAAGCTTACGCTGAACGAGGCCATCACGGAAGCGTCGTTGGTGGAAAACGAGGCGCAGGTGGCATTTGAGCGGCCGATTATCGCGAGCGTGATCGACAACCGACTGAAGCTCCACATGCGGCTGCAAATTGACGCCACGGTGGATTACGCCATCGGGAGGCACCTCGCGGTCGTGACGGACGCGGACATCCTGGATGCGCGAAATCCGTACAACACGTATCTGTACGGCGGGCTGCCGCCGGGTCCAATTTGCAGCCCGAGTCTCGCGAGCATTGAGGCGGTGCTTCACCCGGCGCACACGAAGTACCTGTACTACGTGGCCAAGGAAAATGGCACCGGTGAACACTACTTCGCCGAGACGTACAGCCAGCAGCTGCACAACGAGATGCTGAGCGAGGAGAATCGGAAGAAGCGGTCGGAACAGTCGAGCCACAAGTGAGTCGCGGTGTGGGAGTTGGCGCTCCGCCCTCCTCGCCCGGCGTAGGTCAGTGGCCGACCTCTGTCGCGTTTGCTATGATAGGCGCATGAAGAGGAAGAAACTTCTGGGCATGTATCGGCAGGTCCGGGCAGACATCCGCCGGACGTGGGCGGACTGGACGCATTGGGTGCCGCGAACTGTTGCGGCGCTGGCCATCTTGGTGGTCTACCTTCCGCTTGCGCACGGTCCCTTGTTCATTCGCCTCTACTACGAGGCCATGGTCCTCGCGGAGGCTGCGGTGGTGCTCGTGCTCAGCGGGCGGGCCGGGCATCGCCTCGCGCCGTACGTGAGCATCGCCGCGATGCTGGCGTGCCTCGGGCTCCTGTTCGCCGGCGACACGCCGCCGAACCACGCGACGGATCTGTTGTGGCCTGTGCTTGGATATGTCGCGGCCGTCCTGCGCCCGCACGACGTGGCGAACACCATCTTGTACGTCATTCTCGGGCTGTCGTTGGTGTTGACCACGCGGCTGACGCCGATGGAAGCGGCCATCGCTGGGTTCGCCATTGTGATGCTGTATTTTGGCGTGCGCGCCTCGCGCCTGCTCGCCGAATCGCGCGAGAAGGAGAAGGCGTGGAAGCAGTTCGCGGCGCTCGGTTGGCGACAGGCGGTGGAGGCGCTCGAGCAGAGCATGGCGCGCGGGGGAGAGGCCGGGGCCGGCTCGCTCGCGGACGCACTGCGCAACGAGGCCGAAACCATCCTGCTAGGCGTTCCGTGTGACGTGCGGGATGTTCCCGCGCTTTCCGCGCCGGACTGCGCCCGGGCAAGGGCCGCGGTGCGCTTCGCGTGTCAGTCGGCTCTGGCGATAGAGCCGAGGCCGGATCGAACGGAGATCCGAGGTCTTCGCGGCGAGCTCCAACTCCACCTCGTCTATCCACGAGGAGGCCCAGATCCCGAACGGCTGCTCGAGGTGTTTCGGTGGTTGACCGTGTGGGATGAACGCCCACAATGTGGAAGTGAGGCGGATGCGATGCGCGCCATGGTGCGCATCCCCCTTCGCGATCCCGGCGAAGCGGGCGATGAGCCTCCTGCAACAGGCGGTGCTCGGTGAAGCGCGACATGCTCGCAATGCTGCGCGAATGCGGTTCGATGCCCGCAGCGAGACAGTTTTCCTGTCCCCTCCGCATAAAGCTTTAGATGCAACGCATCCAGGCTGGAGGTGGACGCAGTGCCCGGCTTGCTCACCCTGCTCGCGCTCGTCTTGAAGGACGTCTCGCTGTTTGTCTCGTATGTCAAGCAGGGCGCTTTTCCTCATCCGCTCTCCCCCGAGGAGGAGGAGCGCACCATCCGCGACTACCTCGCGGGCGACCAGGACGCCCGCAATCGCCTCATCGAACACAATCTGCGCCTCGTCGCGCATCTCGCCAAGAAGTACGAGTCGTCCGGAGAGGAAATGGACGATCTCATCTCCATTGGCACCATTGGGCTCATCAAGGCCGTCGAGAGCTATCGGCCCGAAAAAGGCACGAAGCTCGTGACCTACGCCGCGCGCTGCATCGAGAACGAGATCCTCATGTACCTGCGAAGCAACAAGAAGCACCGGCGCGACGCGTTTTTGTCCGATCCCGTCGGTACCGACAAGGACGGCAACGAGATGACGCTCGCAGACCTGTTGGGTTCCGATCCGGACGACGTGATCGACGCTGTGGACATGTCGTGGGAGAAGCAGAAGATGTTCGAATGTCTGCCACTGCTCGCGCCGCGCGAGCGGGAGGTGCTATGCAAGCGGTTTGGGCTGCCGGACGGGGAAGAGTTGACGCAGCGGGAAATCGCGAAGGAACTCGGCATTTCGCGCAGCTACGTTTCGCGCATTGAGCAAAAGGCCATTTTGAAGCTATACGAAAACATGCGCCAGCGCAGGAGTGCTGGCTCATAACGACACACAGGGCATGGCCCGCCAAGCTTCGGCGGGCCTCACGCATGCGCTGCGATGATGCGCTCAAACGGGAGGACGAAGACCGAACGGTATTGCGACGCCCACTCACTCGGGGGCGGCGCGTACGTGAGAAGCACCTGGCGATGCGCCTCGTCCAAGCGGTCATGCGCGGTCAGTCGGCCGAGATGCGGCTGGATGGCCTCCTCGTACGCCACGCGCGCCGGTTGCCACCACTCCGCGAACAATGCCCACGCGCGTGCAAAGGCGTCATGCCCCATCGGCGAGTCGGGGAAGAGAAGGCGAAGCGGGTCTTCCAGTCCCGCTAGACAGCGGCCATCGACCGCGGCTGCGCCCAGCCGGTCCATTTGCTCTAACTCCTGTCGCCAAACGCGCGCAAATTGCTCCGGCCCGTCCGAATGGACATCGCGTGCGCCGTGCGATCCAAGGATCCGGGAATGCGCGCGGAGCCGCCAGATATACAGGATAAAATTGAGGCTCGCGGGAAACGCATAGGTCACGGTCTCCGCGGACATGTTTTCACCTCCGCGAGTGACGCGGACAAGCCGCCTTCGAACATCGCACGCCGCGGGAGG
>NZ_BCRQ01000072.1 GCF_001552675.1 Alicyclobacillus sendaiensis NBRC 100866 | reverse complement strand
ATTTTACTAAATCGTTTTGAAATTTATGAAACCGCTTTCTGCGTGGAGGGATGGATTTGAAGAAGAGTTGGTCTGCCGCCCTCGCTGCGCTCATCACACTCGGCACCGGCACATCTCCCGCCTGGGCCGCCGCGCATGCGCCGTCCCACAGCCTCGCTGGATCCGCAGGCCGCGTGCGCGCCGCGGACGTCGTGTCGACGCCCATCGCCACGGAGATCCAGGTGATTCACGACGCGCTCACGGTGTCCGAGCTCGCCGCCGTCCAATCCGCCGCCCAGGCCGCGTCCAATCTGTCGCCGTCCCAGTGGCTCGCGTGGCTCTACCCAGGCGCCTCGTCGCCGACAAGCGCCCAGTCGCAGGCCGCCCAGGCCGTCGCCGACCTGTTCCAGCTCGTCACCTATGTCGCCGTGGCCAATCGCGGCAGCGACGTCGCATCCCTGCTTTCTTCGTTGCAATCCGCGTCGCCGCTTCTGTCCTCGTCCGCCATCGCTCTCTTCTACCAAGCCTTCTTGGCGCAAGTCGGCCAGGCGTCCAAAGCCGTCTTAGCGGGCCAGGCCTCGAGCGCCACTGTGGGCAACGCGCTCGCGCAAGCCGCAGGGCTCTCGCCCACCGTCGGCGCTTACCTGCGCCAGAACGGCCTTGCGCCGAGCGATCTCGCCCGCATCTGGTCGAGCTTTGAGGCGCAGGTCGATCCATCGGGCGCCGCCCAATCCGGGCTCGCGACGCGCATCTGCACCAGCGCCCTCGGCTTCGGCGCGCCCACCTCGAGCGCCACCGTCACCGTGAACGCGGCCGCCCGGCTCGGCGCCGTGCCCAGCACCGCCTTCGGCCTGAACGCCGCCATCTGGGACAGCGGCCTGAACACGCAGACCGTCATCTCCGAGGTCCAGGCGCTCCATCCGGCCCTCATCCGCTGGCCCGGCGGCTCCATCTCGGACGTGTACAACTGGGAAACCAACACGCGCAACGACGGCGGCTACGTCAACCCCAACGACACCTTTGACAACTTCATGCAGTTCGTGAACGCCGTGGGCTCCACGCCCATCATCACGGTGAACTACGGCACCGGCACGCCCCAGCTCGCCGCCGACTGGGTCAAGTACGCCGACGTCACGCATCACGACAACGTGCTCTACTGGGAAATTGGCAATGAGGTGTATGGCAACGGCTACTACAACGGCAACGGCTGGGAAGCGGACGATCACGCCATGCCCAACCAGCCGCAGAAGGGCAATCCCGGCCTGAGCCCACAGGCCTATGCGCAAAACGCCCTGCAGTTCATCCAGGCCATGCGCGCCGTGGATCCCAACATCAAGATCGGCGCGGTGCTCACCATGCCGTACAACTGGCCGTGGGGCGCGACCGTGAACGGCAACGACGACTGGAACACCGTCGTGCTCAAGGCGCTCGGCCCATACATCGACTTCGTCGATGTCCACTGGTACCCCGAGACACCCGGCCAGGAGACAGACGCCGGGCTCCTCAGCGACACGGATCAAATTCCCGCGATGGTGGCCGAGCTCAAGCACGAGATCAACGCGTATGCCGGATCGAACGCCAAGAACATTCAAATCTTTGTCACCGAGACCAACAGCGTGTCGTACAACCCCGGTCAACAATCCACCAACCTGCCCGAGGCGCTGTTTTTGGCCGACGATCTCGCCGGCTTCGTCCAGGCGGGCGCCGCGAACGTGGATTGGTGGGATCTCTTGAACGGGGCCGAGGACAACTACACCAGCCCAAGCCTCTACGGCCAGAACCTGTTTGGCGACTACGGGCTCCTGTCGTCCGGCCAAACCACGCCCAAGGGTGTCCAGGAGCCGCCGGAATACACGCCGTTGCCGCCGTACTACGGCTTCGAGTTGGTCTCGAACTTTGCGCACCCAGGCGACACGCTCATCGGCTCCGCCTCGTCCCAGAGCGACATCGACGTCCACGCCGTGCGGGAGCCAAACGGTGACATCTCCCTGATGCTCGTGAACCGCAGCCCCTCGACCATCTACAGCGCGAATCTGAATGTGCTCGGCGTGGGGCCCTACGCCATCACGAAGGCGCTCGTGTACGGCGAAGGGTCAAGCGGCCTGTCCCCGATGCCTGTGCTGCCGACCGCCCACTCCGTCAAGCTCATGCCGTACAGCGGCGTGGACCTCGTGCTGCACCCCATCCTGCCCGCGCCACACGCCCAAGCCGCCGTGACGGATCACATCGCGCTCTCCGCACCCACCGTGACGGCCGGCGGATCCGACACGGCGACGGTGACCTTCACCGCCGATAGGCCCGTCCACGGCGCGACCGTGGAGCTCGAACTGTACGATTCGACGGGCGATCTCGTCGCGAGCCACGAAGTAACCGGCGTGGATATCGCGCCAGGTCAAGCGGCGAGCGAATCCTGGACCTTCACGGCGCCGGGTGCCAACGGGACCTACACGGTCGAGGCGTTCGCCTTCGATCCCGTCACCGGCGCCACCTACGACGCCGACACGACCGGCGCGTCGCTCGTCGTGAATCAGCCGCCCGCAGCGACCTACGGCGACATCGTCACGAAGAACACCGTCATCACGGTAAACGGCACCACCTACACGGTGCCCGCGCCGGATTCCAGCGGCCGCTACCCCTCGGGGACGAACATCTCGATTGCACCGGGTGACACGGTGACCATTCAGACCACGTTCGCGAATGTCTCTTCGACCGACGCGCTTCAGAACGGCCTGATCGACGTGGAGGTGGACGGGCAAAACGGCGCCATCTTCCAGAAGTACTGGCCAAGCACCACGCTTCTTCCCGGTCAGACCGAGACCGTGACCGCCACCTGGAAGGTGTCGTCGTCCGTGAGCGCGGGCACGTATCCGCTCAACTTCCAGGCGTTTAACACGAGCAACTGGACGGGCAACTGCTACTTCACGAATGGCGGTGTGGTCAACTTCGTGGTGAATTGAGGCCTTGGGCGCTCGCCTCGCCCACAAAGGATCAGGTGGAGCAGTCCGACGCGCGAACGCGCGCTCGGGCTGCTTCGCCTTCTGGCGCCTGCCTGTGGACGCCGTGGTGCATCCGCCCGACGCGATGTGCAGCCTTGCAACATGAAGTGACGCGCCGTGCGGCGCTTCAGCGAAACGTGAGGAGGACGTGAATCAGAAGGAGAGCGCTCGCCCACATCATGAGCGCCGAGACGCGGTTGATGACTCGCTTCAACCCCACCCCCGCCGCGACGCGGCCCGCGACGTGGCCGAGTGTCATGAGGAAGAAAAACCACACCCAGGAGACGAGTGCGCACGCCGCCGCAAACGCGGCCCGCTGACCCCACGTGCTGTACACCGCCGCGCTCCCGCCGATCACGGCGAGTGTGTCCATGAGCGCGTGCGGATTCAGAAGGGAGACGGACATCGCGAAGCTCATTTGCCGGCGCGGCGACCAGACCTCGGATGTGACAGCGTCATGGTCAGGATTCTCGCGCCACGTCTGAAAGCCCATGTACAACAGGAAGGCCACGCCCACGATGCCGAGCGCGACGCGCAGCCAAAGGATGTGAAACACAGCGCCCGACACCCCAAAGACCGCGAGCGCCACGAGGAACGTGTCACAGAGGGCCGCCGTGATGACGGCTGGCAGGGCCGCGAGCCATCGCCGGTGCAGCGCGCCTTGGCTCAAGAGAAATCCGTTCTGCATGCCAATGGGCAGGATGAGCGCAAACGCCAAGATGAGTCCGTGCCAAAACGCGCCGACCATGCGATGCTCCCTTCTCGCATTCGTTGAAAGGATTCACCATCCTCCGTGGATGCCAAGCACCGGCGGAATGACACCGAGAACCGCCCAGGCACTCGCCATCCCAAGCCGCGCCTTTGCCGATAAGCTCACGCGAAACAGGCGCGCAAACGCCCAGGCAAAGAGGAGTCCCACGCCAAACTCTATCGCAGCGTAAAGCAGGAGCAGGAGAATCATGAGCGTGAGGCTCATCTCATCCCCTCCAACGCGCGTCCTATGGAAGAGACGGAAATGGAATGTCCGCCCTCATCTTCCACCTCAAGTATACGGGATGCGCACCGTGAATGTCGACCCCATCCCAGGCTTGCTCTCCACGGTGATGCTCCCGCGGTGCATCTCCACAATGCGCTTGGCGATGGCAAGGCCGAGCCCATTGCCCGGCTTGCCGCGCGACGGATCCGCTTTGACCTCTTCGATGAGTTTGTCGCGCGAGAGGGTCCGGCCCACCGACGCGGCCAGCCTGAACAGAAGTTGGAACTCTCGGGTTGAAGAGCCACGTGCTCGCCGTTCGCCTCGACCTCGTACGTGTCCGAGAGAAGTCGCAGGCCGGCGAGACCGAGCACGCCGTCGGCCCGAATCCGATAGCGGCGAAGCAGCGCCTCGATGCGCGCCACGAGCTCCTCCGGCGCAAACGGCTTGACGAGGTAGTCGTCCGCGCCAAGCCGGAGGCCGCGCACCTTGTGGCTGATTTCGCCGAGCGCCGTGAGCAACAGAATCGGGACGTCCCGCTCCTCGCGCAACCAGCGCGTCAGCTCGAAGCCGTCCACCTCGGGCATCATCACGTCGATCACGGCAAGCTGCACCGGCTCACGCGACAGCGCGTCCGCCGCTTCCTGCCCATCCCGCGCCTCCACCACGCGGTGACCTTCGCGCTCGAGCGTCGAGCGCACAAGTTCCCGAATGTGAGGGTCATCGTCGGCCACGAGAATGGTCGCCATCATCATCACCTCACGCGCCAAGATACCCGATGAAGATGAACGCCCTGTGAACATCGGGCCCGCCGAACGGCGCGCCTGTGCTCCACGGAGCGCCTATGCGTCACGGCGCGAGTCGCGAGCGGTCCGCGTCTTTGCTCGGCGGCAGGCCGAACAGGCGGGCGTAGTCGCGCGTGAACTGGGAGACGCTCTCATACCCGACCGAGAGCGCGGCTTCGGTCACGGACAGGCCTCCCGCCACGAGGATCCTGCGGGCCTCGAGCAGGCGCAGCCGCTTCTGATACTGGATGGGCGACATCTCGGTGAGCGCCTTGAAGTGGCGATGGAGCGTCGATGGGCTCATGTTCACCATGGCGGCGAGATCCTCGATGCGGACGGGATCGCGAAAGTGCTCGGCGAGGTAGCGGACCGCGCGGTGAACGGGATCCGCGTGCCCGGCTGCCATCAGCATCCGCGCCCAGCGCGCGCCGCCTGCGCCGCGGAGCACGCGGTAGAAGATCTCTCGACGCCATATCGGCCCGAGAAACGGCTCGTCCTCGGGGCTGTCCACGAGGCTGACGTAGCGCGCGATAGCGTCGACGAGCGGCCCATCGCTGCGCGCCACGAAGAGCCCCGGCTGTGGCTCGGAGCTGTCCGGACGGGCCCCACCGGCTTCGAGAACATCGAACAACTCCTGCGGCTGGAACTCGATACGAAGCGCGAGGTAGGGCTCGGCGGGCGTGGCACGGCTCACGCGCGATTGGGCGGGGACGTGGATGGAGGAGATGAGGTAAGTGGCCAGGTTGTAGACGAGCACTCGGCGGCCGAGCCACACTTGCTTCTCGCCCTGGACGACGACGCAAAGCGAAGGCGTGTACACACCGTAGTGCGGAGAAGACGTGTGGGACCAGCGGTACAGGGTGAGCCCGGGGACGGATGTGGCGTAAGTGCCGTCCTCGTGCAATTGCTCGGCCATCCACCTCCGCAGCCGTGCGATGCGAACAGAAGCCTCGCTCGCAGGGATATCAGAGCTTGTCCCATCCTGCATGGATCATCACCTCGCTTGTCGTGAAACTGTTTCGACATCGAGCCCCGGGCTTCTACACGCCCGTGCGAGAATCGTGCAAATACGCGCAAAGATTTGCGTCGCGGCGTGAGATATCGCTGTGGGACAATGTGTACAGTTCCTGCCGAAGGAGGTGCGCTCATGGAATTTGTGACCTTGAACAACGGCGTACACATGCCCATCCTGGGTTTTGGTACGTACCAGATCTCCGATCTCGACCTGTGTGAACGCGCCGTGCTCCACGCGCTGCGCACGGGATACCGCCTGATTGACACAGCCGCATCCTACCAAAACGAGCGGGCCGTTGGCGAAGCCATTCGAAAGAGCGGAATCCCGCGCGAGGAGATTTTCGTCACGACCAAGCTGTGGGTCGAACACGCAGGCTACGACGCGACGTTACAGGCCTTTCAGCGCTCGCTCGAACGGCTGCAGCTCGACTACGTCGATCTGTACCTCATCCATCAGCCGTTCGGCGACGTGTACGGATCGTGGCGCGCGATGCAAGAATTGTACAAGGCCGGCAAAATCCGCGCCATCGGCGTGAGCAACTTTGCGCCAGATCGCCTCGTCGATCTCATCTTGCACAACGAGATCACGCCCGCGGTGAACCAGGTGGAGACGCATCCGTTCTGCCAGCAGATCGAAGCTCACAAGGTCATGCAGGCGTACGGCGTGCAAATTGAATCGTGGGGACCGTTTGCGGAAGGACGAAACGGCCTGTTCGAGCATCCCGTGCTCGCCAGCATCGGCAAGCGGCACGGAAAAACCGTCGCCCAGGTCGTCCTGCGCTGGCTGATTCAACGGGGTGTTGTCGTCATCCCGAAGTCCGTTCGCCCTGAGCGCATCGAGGAAAACTTCAACGTGTTTGACTTCGAACTTTCTGCGGATGAGATGGAGCAAATCCGATCGCTTGACACGGGCAAGAGCTTGTTTTTCTCCCACACCGACCCCGAGATCGTCAAATGGATGGCCTCGCGCCACCTGGACGTCTAAGGCCATGCCCTCGGCAGCCAGATAGGCTCACGCCCACGGTAAAAAGGAGGTCCCGCGATGGAATACATGAAACTCGGCCGAACCGGCCTGGAAGTCTCTCGCATCTGCCTCGGCTGCATGGGATTCGGCAAGCCCGGCACCTGGCACCACGCCTGGGTGCTGGATGAAGCCGACGCCCGCCCCATCATCCACCGCGCGCTCGATCTCGGCATCAACTTCTTCGACACCGCAAACGTCTACTCCCTCGGCACGAGCGAGGAGATCGTCGGCAAAATCCTGAAGGACGCGGTGCCGCGGGATCAGGTCGTGATCGCCACCAAGGTATTTTTCCCCTTGCGGGAAGGGCCGAACGGCGGCGGCCTGTCGCGCAAGGCCATCATGGAGGCCATCGACCAGAGCCTGAAGCGGCTCGGCACGGATTACGTGGATTTGTATCAGATCCACCGCTGGGATTACCACACGCCCATCGAGGAGACGCTCGAGGCCCTGCACGATCTCGTCAAGGCCGGCAAGGTCCGCTACATCGGCGCCTCGGCGATGTACGCGTGGCAGTTCATGAAGGCGCTGGCGGTGGCTGAGCGGCGCGGCTGGACGCGCTTCGTCTCGATGCAGAACCACTACAACCTCATCTACCGCGAGGAGGAGCGCGAGATGATGCCGCTCTGCCGCGAGGAGGGCATCGGCGTCATCCCGTACAGCCCGCTCGCGGCCGGACGCCTCGCGCGCCATCCCGCCGAGACCACGCGCCGCTCGGAGACGGACGAGGTGCAGCGCGCCAAGTACGACCGCACTGCGGACGTCGACCGGATCATCATCGATCGCGTCGGCGAACTCGCGGAGCGCCACGGGGTCCCTCGCGCGCAGATTGCGCTGGCGTGGCTTTTGCACAAGCCGGCGGTCACCGCGCCCATTGTCGGCGCGACGAAGATGCATCACCTCGAGGACGCGGTGGCCGCGCTCGACGTAAAGCTCACGGAAGACGAGATGCGCTACCTGGAGGAGCCGTACGTCCCGCACCCAGTGGTCGGTGCACTCGACGCCCCAGGTCGCTAAGAGCGAGGGCGGGCGCCCGCGAGCGTTCGCCGCACCCCTCTGCTGCGGAAGATGCCAAGGCTCGCCTGCGCTTGCTCACGCGCGGGCGAGCCTTTCATCGCCTTGCCCCGCGCCGCGCGCCCATCCCCGCCCTGGCTTTGGGCCGCACGCGCCCAGTGCGCCCATCCCGCCCTCACCCAGCCGCTTTCCGCGCACGCGGGCCCATTTCGCTCTCGGCGTTCATCCTCCATTCATGTTCCCCCGCTAGCATGGGGCGCGGAAGGAGGAGGATGCACATGTCTCTCACCACCGCACATCTCGAGGCGGCCGCCGCGGCCAAACGGGTCGACCTCGCCATTGAAGCCGTCAATCTCGTCAAAGGGTTCGGCGCCAACCGCGCCGTCGACGGCGTGAGCCTGTCCGTCAGGGCCGGCAAGCCGGGTGCCCGACGTGCTCGTGGCGCTCAAGGCCGCGGGGATTGACATCGCGGAACTCGGCGTGCAAAAGCCGACGCTCGACGAGGTGTTCCTCGCGCTCACCGGCCACGCGGCCGAAACTCGTTCGGAAGGAGTGGATGCGTGATGGCGACCAACGCATGGGCATCTGCGCCGGCGCGCCGCTTGACGGGAGGCGCGCTCCGCCAATCGCTCACCATGGCCTACCGCGGCCTCCTGAAGGTGCGCCGCACCCCTGAACAGCTGATCGATGTGACGCTGTAACCCGTCATCTATCTTCACGCTCATGTTCACCTACACTTCGGCGGCGCCATCTCGGGCAACCCAAAGCACTACCTGCCGCTCATCATCCCTAGCATCCTCGTGCAGACGGTCATCACCGCGTCCGTCGTCACCGGCGTCCAGCTTCGCGAGGATATGGACAAGGGCGTCTTTGACCGCTTCCGGTCGCTCCCCATCGCGCGCATCGCACCGCTCGCAGGCGCGCTCCTGGCCGACATGGTGCGGTATCTCATCGCCACGGTGCTCGTCTTTGCCATGGGCTATGCCCTGGGGTACCGGCCCGAGGGAGGCTTCCTGTGCATGGCGCTCGCGGGGCTTCTGGTCATCGCCTGCGCCTTTGCGCTCAGCTGGATCTTCGCGTTCTTGGGCGTCGTGCCGCGCACCGCCACGAGCGTGCAGGGCATCTCCATGCTCATCCTGTTCCCGCTCACGTTTTTGTCCAACGCGTTCGTCCCGGTGAACACCATGCCCAGGTGGCTGCAGGGGTTTGTGAACGTCAATCCCCTCTCCCACCTGATTGCGGCCGTGCGCAGCCTCGCGAACGAGGGGCGCTTCACACCGGACATCCTGGTGTCCTTGGGCGGCGCCGCCCTCGTCATGGCCATCTTCGCGCCGCTCGCCGTCCGCGTCTACATGCGCAAAGCGTGACGAAATCGTAACACAAAGTCTCCCAATCCTTTACCGTGGCGTGGGCTTCCCTTCATCGAATCTCCACACACGCCCCGTACCATCGGGGCAAGGAGATGAATGGAGGGTGACACATGCGCAGGACAGGATGGAGTGTCGTTGCAGCAGCCGCGATGGTCGCGGCAGGCGTCGCCACCTGGCACGCCGCAGCACACGCGAAGGCCCCCACCGCCATGGCCGCGGCGAGTGCCGAGGCGCAGGCGAAGCCCGCGGGCACCGTGACGGTGTACGCCGCGCTCACGCAGCAGAACGCACAGGCGCTCGCGCAGGCCTTTGAGGCGTACGATCCGGCCGCGCGCGTGCAGGTGGTGACCACGGGCACGGGCACGCTCGTGACGCGGCTCGAATCGGAGGCCAAGGCGCACGCCATCGGGGCGGATGTGGTGCTTCTGGCCGATCCGACCGCGGCAGACGCGCTCGCCGCCCAAGGCATCCTCTCGCCGGAGAAGCCGTCTGCCGCGAGCCACCTGCCGATCTCGGATCAGGGCGCGGACTGGGTTGGCGCGTACGTGTTTCACGACGTGATCGTCTACCACAAGGGGATGTCGCTGCCGGTGCCTGGCACGTGGCGGGACCTCACCAGCGCCGCGTACAAGGGCGAGGTGGAGATTGGCGATCCGTCCTATTCCGGCACGACGATGGCGTTTGTCGGCATGATGGAAAGCCGCTATGGCTGGAAGTACTTTGAGACGCTGAAGCAGAACGGCGCGGCGGTGCAGTCGTCGGTGAAGACCGTGGCGGACGACGTCGCGAGCGGCAAGGTGGACGTGGGCATGACGAACGACAGCGCCGCGTTCACGCTCGTCAAACAGGGATCGCCCATCGGCGTGGTGTGGCCGCAGGATGGGGCCATTGTGGTGCCGGGGCCGCTGGCGTTTGTCAAGGGCCATGAGACGCCGGTGGCCAAGGCGTTTGCCAACTGGCTCCTGAGCCCATCTGGCCAGAAGGTGGTGGCGTCCGTGGGCCTCTCGCCCGTGATCGGCGCATCCCCGACGGTGCCGAAGGGCGCGGCGCTGATGCAGGTCCCTTGGGCGAAGCTGGAGCGCGATAGGGCGCACATCCTGCACCAATTCGCCCAGATCTTCCGATGACCTCGCGCATCTCGTGGATGACCGTGGGGGGAACACTGGTGCTCGCCGCGGCCGCCGCACTGCTCTGCGGCTACCCCGTGTTCCATCTCGCCGCCTCCCTTCCGCCGGCCCGAGGCCTCGCCTCGACCCTCGGCCCGCTTTGGAATTCGCTCTGGACGAGCGCCGTATCGAGCGCCGCCGCGAGCTTCGTCGGGATGGCGTGGGCCGTGGGGCTCACAGGCTGCGCGCGCCGGGGCCGCGCGGCCCTTCACGCGGTGAGCCTCCTGCCGCTCTTTACGCCGCCTTTCATCGGCGCGTTCGCGCTCGGCGACGCCTACGCCCGGGCTGGCCTTCTGGACCAGTTGGCGCACGTCCACGCGGGCTGGCTGTACGGGCCGTGGGGCGTCACGGCGACACTTGTTATTCACGCCGCCCCCATCGGCTATTTGAGCGGACTCACCGCGCTCGCGGCCATGGACGTTGAGCCGATGTGGGCCGCGAGGTCGTCCGGCGCCGGTTGGCTGCGGGCGTTCTGGGATGCGTTCCGGCCTGTCGCGCTGCGGCCACTCGTCGCCGCGTGGTCCCTCTCTTTCGCGTTTGCCCTCGGCGACTTCGGCATCCCGTATGAACTCGGCGAGCCGAGCGGTTTTCGCACCGCGGCCACCTCCATCTTTGCCAACCTGTCGACGGGCGGCACGCAGGGCTTCGCACAAGCCGCGTGGCAGGCGCTTGAGCTCATGGCCGTGGGCGCACTCGCCGTGATCGCCAGCCGCGCCGTCGCGGGGCTCCATGCCGGCCTTGGCACATCCGCGCCCGGCGCCGGCGCCTTGCCCCTGTTTCCCAAGGGCGCTCGCATCGCGTCGCTCGCGCTGTACGGCCTGTATGTGGCGGCGACGAGCGCTTTTCCGCTCAGCACGGTTCTGCTCACCGCGCTCACGCGCGCATACGGGCTGCCGCCGACGCCGGCGAACTGGGACGTGGAAGGGATGTTCTCGCCGCTCGTCAGCGCGTGGCCTATGCTCGTGCACACCGTCGTGCTGGCGGCGGTGGCCGCGGCCGTGATCGGCCTGCTGGCGCTTGTCGCCGCGGAAGTGGTGCCCGTGTCCCGCGTCGCGAGAGCCGCTCACCTCGCGGCCTGGCTCCCGTACGCGGCCCCTGGCACGGCGGTGGCGGTCGCCATCCTGGTGGCCTTTGGCCACGCGCTCTACGGCACGTGGTGGATTCTAGGCCTCGCGTACGTGGCCAAGTTCTACGGCCTCGCCGACGCCGTGGTGGCGGCCCGCCGAAATGCGCCGGTTGAGGCGTGGCGTGCGGCGAGATCGTTCGGTGGAGGGCCTTTTGCGGCGTACGGCGCGGCGATTTGGCCGGCGATCCGGCCCGCGGTGCGCCAGGTGGCGCTGCAGGCGCTGATGTCCGGGCTGTACGAGGTGACGCTCGCGAGCTTGCTCTACGGCCCGAACACCCAGACCATTGCCGTGAACGTGCTCTCCGCGAGCGAAGGCGGAGATATTCGGACGGTCGCGGTCCTGGCCGTGTGGATGACGGCGACCAGCTTCGCCCTGGGCCTCTTGGCGCTTCGCGAACCGCGGAGGCGGCGAAGCCAGGGACTGTCACCGCTGCGCATGGCCGTGCCACGCGCCCCGCTCGAGGAGGTGAAGCTTGGATGAAGGATTCGAATGCACGTCGCCTCACCGTGGCGGGCGTCACCGTGGCGCACGGCCAGCAGGTGGCGGTGAGGCGGGTGTCGCTCACCGTCGGGATGGGGGAGATTGTGGCGCTCGTCGGGCCGTCGGGCTCCGGCAAGAGCACGCTTCTCGG
>NZ_BCRQ01000071.1 GCF_001552675.1 Alicyclobacillus sendaiensis NBRC 100866 | reverse complement strand
CTTCCACCAATCACGACGGAGAGGAGGACATTGGCGTCAATGACGATCTTTTCGATGGGCTTCAAAGTCGGCCAAGACCTCCTCTTCTGAAATACCCTTATCGGCCATCTCCTTTTGCAGTTCTTTGGTCAGACGGTCGTACAAGACTCGTTTAAAATCATCTGAGGGAAGCAATGCTTCGTCCCAGGGAAGAAACACACCCGCCGGTTTTGAACCGCGCATGACGAGAAGCGGTTCTTTCGACCGGAAGTAATCTGTGGCATGATCACGGAATTCGCGGATGCTGACCATTTTCATAGTGACCACCTCCGTGACCACATTCTATGCCGTTTGGAGCCGAAGTTAAACCGACTTTTCATCCAAGGAATCTGCCGACGGACCCAAAAGCGGGACCGGCTCAAATATGTCGCCAAAGGGTGACGAGCGTTTCTACATGCATTGAAGAATCTTTCTGTAAAACGGGTGCAAGGATTCCACCGTGTTTTATGAGTTTTTCCAACGGCCTGGCACGCACCGTTCAAGCGAAGTGCCGGTGTGTGCCGTTATCTTAGCATGTTACCCCTTTCGCCGTTGAGGCGGGACACCACGCTATGACATCCCATGGCCAACTTGTGGGATGTCGTTTCGCCATCCGCCGGACAGCCAGTTGTATACCTCAGGACTTACAAGACGTAGGGTTTTTCCTGGGTGATTCAGATCCATGATCACCACCGTGTGGCGAGAGGTTTCATCGGGCGCAATCACGACATTCTTCCCGTTTGACAGTTGCAATTCAAGACCCGGAGGGCCGGCGTACGTTCGTCCCGTTCCCTGTGAACTTTGCACTCCTTCGTTGTGGTTCAGGTCGTTCAGGAGTTTCTCGACCACGTTGTCGGGAACCAGGTACGTGCGCAGTACCGTGACGACAACACCTGAGGTTGGTGCGGGTGGAATGAGAAGCGCGCGCTGAACCTCTTGGATGGTGGGCAATCCTTCGATGGATGGCGAATCCGGTTTCGACTTGGCTTGTGACGGTTGTGCGTATGCTCCGATTATCGTCTTTTCGGACGTCATGGCTTCTGCCGTGACTTGGGGTGGACTTTCACGGGTTGCGATGGCGTCTTTCAGGTGGAACTCGCCGATCAACACCTCTCCAGCCCCGATACTCAATCCCAGTGCAACGAGTAAAGCCGTAAGAACCGTTCTTGACATCGTGGCGACACCTCTTCCATCGGTTCATTCGTCAACATAGTCGTCAGTGGTGATCGGCATGTTACACGACGACTGACTATGTTTCGTCCTGTGGATGGGCCAATGGCGCATGACCAACCTCAAGGAATCCATTTTCATGTGTCGGTGTAACACATGGCCGGCCGGATACGACGATCTATGTGCAAAGTGAGGGATGCCGTTGGCCGACATTCAGCATGAGGCGAAGCGTGCCATTCAGGAACTGTTGGAGCATTACGGAAACGAGGTTTACCAGTACGCGCTGTACACACTCGGTGACCGGGGCTTGGCGGAGGATGCGGTGCAGGAGATCTTTTTGCGCGCGTTGCAAGCGTGGCCCCGGTTCGAACACAGGAGCAGCCCCCGGAGCTGGCTGTGGGCCATCGCCAGGCATTACGTGCGGGATATGATCCGCAAGAAAAGACGCGCGGGGAACCAAGCAGAGGTCCTGCTCGATCACGTGGCGGATCAACCGTTCGACGACCGTTCGTTGGATCGAATCGAGCTGGAAAGCACTTTGCAGAGTCTTCCTGTTTCGTACAGGGAGGTCGTCATCTTGCGTGTGATTCAGGACCGTCCGGTGCGGGAAATCGCAGAACTCCTCGGCTGGCCGGAGGTCAGGGTCCGTGTGACCCTGCATCGGGCCATCAAAAAACTTCGGAAGGACTTCGTGGAAGCGGATGAACGACGTCCCAACCCGCGGGTAGGAAGGTGATCCGGATGGACCTAAAGCACATACAGGAGAGGTTAAGACCTTTGGGAGAAGTGCAGATGCCCGCTCACGTTCGCGA
Source organism: Alicyclobacillus sendaiensis NBRC 100866 (assembly GCF_001552675.1). Classification (GTDB taxonomy): domain Bacteria; phylum Bacillota; class Bacilli; order Alicyclobacillales; family Alicyclobacillaceae; genus Alicyclobacillus; species Alicyclobacillus sendaiensis. The sequence continues at coordinate 10,692 of NZ_BCRQ01000071.1, read as the reverse complement.
TCGCGTGCGTGATGCCATCATGCGGGCGGAGGTTCCGTCAAGTCCGGCAAACCGTGCGGGCACGAGAAAACCGGTGTGGCTGGGCGGGAGTATCGGTGCGGTGGCGGTGTTGATGATTGCGACGGGTGTTTACATGTGGAACAGTGTGCCTGGGCACCTGCCTGGCCCGTCCGGGAAGCAGACGGACAACATGATGCATGCTGAATCACCGACGCAAGGTTTGGGGAGCTCGAACCGTCCTGGCCAGAACGGGGCCGGTACCTTTGCAAATGCAGATGCAACGCTTTTGCCGGGGAACCCCTCGCCTGGTCCAGCGGGAAACCTGCCGGCGAACGGCATGGGAACGGACAACATCATGATTCCCCATGCCGTGGCGTGGGGGAACAGAACGTATGTTCTCACATCCGAGAACGTATCTCGCGTAGGAGCGGAAATCGGGCGGTACGGGCATTTTGAGCTGTATGCGATACCGGGTGTGCCGGAGACGAGCGCGATCGCGGTACACATCAATCGCAACATGTACCTCAAGGCCACAGCAGAGTCGCACCGTGGGGCTACCCCTTAACGGCACGCAGAGTGGAATGTAAAGAATGTAAAGTCTGTTCGGTGGCCGGGCACCATGTATGAGCGCATGATGGGATTGTGGACATCCAACCACAACCCGTCGTGCGCTTTTTGCATGGCTTCTTTTCGGGGAAGCCATGGGGAAGCGCCGGCGCCCCCGTTCACGGGGCCGAGAAACGGAATCTCACGACTCGGTCTGAAGGGGGCGCAGGTCCGCCGGAAGGTCACGATTCCGGTGGTCCGACCACGCGCAGACACGCCGGCAGGCACGCCGGCAGGCACTCTGGCCAATGGGTGCATGGCGTGTCCGGCGTGGTGCACCATCCGCATCTTCGGTCGTGGAGGCCAATCGTACACGGCCGGAATGGGTGTGCACTTGAGCCGTACGGCATGGCGTACGGAACACATTTGAAGGGAGGTGATGGAGAGAGTAGGCGGTTCGGTGACAGATGTCGCCGGTGATGGGCGCCAGGGCATAGCCCGGTGCACGACGCCCACCGCTTGCCGAAGGCAAGCACCCGTCAGGGTACGTGGGCGGCCACGGTTTATCACGACGGCATTGGCAAATGGCGTCGTGATAAACACCCGCGTAGCGGGAATGTGGCATGCATGCTAACCACAGGCACGAGAGATGGCGAGGGCTGGGGCGTCCGCCTCTGTCTCTGCGCCGGAGGCGGGCAGAGACAGAGGCGGACGGGAGCCGAAAAGTGGCGTGAAATCAAGCGGTTGGCGAGCGGATCGGACGGAAATTCGGCGGAAACGATTCGCCGGGAGCGGGGGATTTTCGCGTCCGGAGGGCAATCGACGGCAAGGCATCTATCGTCACAATCGTCATCGACCGTCACGGTACTAGACCACAAATGCGCGGGTGGTGACGATTGTGACGATGGTGACGGTCGTTTTGGAGGAACCTGATCATGGGGAGCACGGAAAAGACACTGATGGACCAGGTACGGGCGGTGTTCCGGCATACTCGCCAAGGAAGCATTCGCACGCGCGAGCGGTACAGGGAAGCCGGGCAACGATTGGCGAAGTTTCTTGGTGCACAGTTTCAACTGAAAAATCTGCGAAATTTGCAGGACAAACACTTGGAGGCATACGTGCGGTACATGCAGGCGAACGGGCGAACACCTGCGCACATCAAAACCGAGCTTTCGGCGATCCGATGGATTGCGGATCAGGTCGGCTTGAAGCGCCCGCTGGAGGACGCACGGACATTCAACCTCCGAATGAACATCGGTCGCCGGAGTTTCCGCGGGCATGACCGGACGTGGAAAGCAGAAGAGTTGCGGATCATCGACGAAGCACCGGATCGCATTCGGAGCGTGCTCATTCTGGCGCGGGACCTGGGATTGCGAATCCACGAGGCTCATCGCATTGATGTTGCGCACGCGCGTCAGGCGTTGGTGACGAACGTGTTGGAGGTCAAGGGCAAGGGAGGATTGATTCGGCATGTCCCGCTTCGGGGAGAAGCGCGCGAGGTGCTGGGGCGGGCTCTCCGGCATGCACGACCCGGCGAAAAGCTGTTCGTTGCCCCCGACGTGAAAACCCATGAAGCGATCCGCGAGGTTCAGGATTACATACGCCATCACCGCCCGTCTGGGAGCACGGTCACCGCACACGGTCTGCGTCATGGATACGCGCGGGACCGATATTTGGAGTTTCGCGAGGCCGGGTTGTCGGACAAGGAGGCCAAGGCCCGCGTGAGTGAACTGTTGGGGCATCATCGTGAAGAAGTGACGGACATCTATTTGGGGTCGTTGCGTTGATATGTCACAATGGTGCGTCATTGTGTATACGGTTGCGGGCGATTATCGTTGCAGCGTGTACGCGATGCGTGGAAACCCAGTGAAAAATGAGGTGTTGTTTTGGCTTCGGATAGACGAGGGCTGGGTGATAGATGGATGGCAAACTATAGGTGTATGCGTTGTGTACGCATGAAGTACACGATTCCTCAGGAATGTGGTGGCATTTCGTCGGTAATGGGTACGGTGATTGGGCGGACACGTAGAGATCACGTACGAGGGCGCTCCGGGGACCCGTTCGAGCGACAGACCAAAGAAATGTACGGCATTGAGTGCCGTCATCAAACACGAACACCAAGGCAAGCGACCCACTTCTCATAGTGACAAACCTCGTTGTAAGATGGAACCAAAGCATATGTGCACTTTCAACTGAACCGGGATAGGGTAGCTAGGGTTCCGCTTCGTGCCGGGGGCGCGAAGGTCTGCGACCGAGGGCTACATGTCCGGCTTGTGTCGCCGGATGCACCTATTGGCACAAAAGGCCCGAGGGGGAAGGTTCAGCGCACTGTCATGCGCTGATCGCCCCTTCGGGCCATTTTCATGCGGGAGGTTGGAGGCATGTATCGGATCGATGAAATTCGCCCTGGTGTTGCCATGATCATCTTTGACTCGCGTGGGCATGTTCTCCTGCAAAAGCGAGCGGACGTCGGGCTGTGGGGGATTCCGTCTGGACGTGTGGAGCCGGGTGAAACGGTCGTGAATGCGGCTGTACGGGAGGTCAGGGAAGAAACTGGGCTTGAGACGAGAGTCGTGCGGTTGATTGGTGTTTACTCGGAACCAGAGTCACAGGTGTTCACTTACCCAACTGGACGATCCGTTCATTTCGTGACACTTTGTTTTGAAATGAAGGTCGTGGGCGGTCAATTGTCTAACGCGTCACCGGAAACACTTGACGTTCGGTATTTCAGTCCCGATGAGCTACCGTCGGATATGCTGCCTATGCACCCGCGATGGTTGTCAGACGCGATCGCAAAGGCAAGGGAACCTTTCATCCGGTGAGGTGAATGACAGGAAGCGGTTATGGTAAGTGTTCAGCGGGTGACGCCGAAACAATGCAACGAACATACGCACCACTCCCTGTCAAGCATATAGAAAAGGAGTTATGTTGAATTGCAAAGCTGAACGACACGAGAAATGGCGAGTTGCGATAATGTACTCAGACGCTGACGGAGGTGATCGTAGATGGTACGCCGGTTGCTCACCATGGCGGAGGTTGCCGAGATTTGCGGAGTCACGGTCGCTCGTGCGTATGAGCTGGCACGCGAAGGACTCCTCCCTGTCGTACGGCTAGGTCGGCAATTGCGGGTTGATCCCCTCCAGCTGGAAGAATGGATTCGCAACGGTGGACAAGCATATCCGGGCGGTTGGCGCAAGGAGGCTAACTAATATGCTTCACAAAGAAGGCCCAGCCATGGCTGGGCACAATGCATCGGTCAATGGCAGTTTATCACATCATCTATGTACCGGAAAGCGTGCTGGTTCGTTCCTTAATCGTGTGTATATACGGTTGTTGGACGGTGTTGGGAGGGGATGGCGGTGAGTATCCGTCGTCCCTCGGCAGAAGTCTTGAGGATTTTAACCGGGAACAAAGAGACTAAAGCGGACATTCTACTGAGTTTAGCTTCTGGATGGGATCTCTTTCATGACAGTACTGGTGTCGGATACTGCACCGTCAGGCGGGGAGGGCAGGAGGAAACTCTGCCGATTGACAGTGAGCGTTTCAAGCAGTATCTGATTGACGCATACCTCAGGCTGCAAGGCAGTGTACCGCCGGTAAGCGCAGTAACGCAGGTCATGGAGACGCTTAGCGCCGTGGCGTGTGTATCAAGCGTTGAGCGACCATTGTACCGGCGCGTGGCGGGCGACGGAGACCGCCTTTATGTGGATCTCGCCGATAACACTGGAGCTGCTGTGGAGGTTACCAGGGAAGGGTGGCGCATCACGGGGTGTCCGGGACACATTCGATTCATTCGTACACCTGGAATGAAGCCACTGCCTCGACCGTTGGAAGGCGGTACGGTTGAGATTTTGCACAGGTTTTTGAATGTTGAGAGCAATGATGCGAGAATACTGATAATTGCTTGGCTTGTAGGAGCTCTCAATCCAACCGGGGCGAAGCCTATACTTGTATTGCAAGGTGAACAAGGGACCGGAAAGAGTACTCTGACTCGGATGGTTCGAGAGTTGATTGACCCAAATGAGGCGTCCATTCGTTCGCTACCAGAAAGTCAACGCGATTTGGTGATCGCAGCAACCAATGCGTACGTTCTGGCGTTTGACAATCTTAGCGGCATTCGGCCATCTTTGTCGGATGCACTTGCGCGTATCAGCACGGGTGCGGCTTACGCGACACGACGATTGTACACTGATCGTGACGAAGTGCTTTTTAGGTTCAGGCAACCCATCGTTTGCAATGGAATCGATGCCATTGCCACTCGCCAGGATTTCCTCGATCGGTCGATTGTACTCCGTTTGCCGGTCATTCACCCGACACGGCGGAGGAATGAGGCAACACTATGGGAGGAGTTCCGGCTCCAACAACCGTATATACTTGGCGCGATTCTGTCGGCGGCTTCAGCCGCACTCCGAAATCTCCCAAACACGCGGTTGTCTAGTCTCCCTCGTATGGCGGATTTTGCGTTGTGGGTCACTGCCGCCGAACCGGCGTTCGGTTGGACCCGCGGCAGCTTTTTGAAGGCCCTAGAGCGAAACCGGCTGAGAGCTGTCAAAGACAGCCTTGAGGGTAATGTTATCTATGAGGCGCTTTGTGGTCTTTTGGACGCGCAACCGTCTTGGACGGGGAGGGTAACAGACCTGTTTATTGAGCTTCGCCGGTATGTTCCGCCGGAGGTACTGAGAGGAGGGTCCTGGCCTGCGCAACCAAACAAGTTGTCCGCTGAGCTGAACAGGCTGGCACCTACTTTGCGGGAAGTTGGTATTCAGTACCAACATTTCCGCGACAGGCGGGGGGCGCGGGTCAGGTTAAGCCGGCTATAGGATGAGACCAAAGAATTGATCTATCGTCACTATCGTCACCATCGTCACGCGACCGGCCATCCGAATTCGTGGCGATGGTGACGATACACTGCACGGGGGAACACGGAGTATCGCACGTCAGGGATTGATCCGGCCGGGATTAGTCCAGATTTTAGCGTAGCTTAAGAGCAGAGCACCCAGATGTACCTGGAGTATCTGTTCGAACGACTTTCTAACATTCTAAATGAGGTGTCCATTGCACCCGGTACTTCATAGGCCTAATTCCCGTTCCAATTCTTCAGTGGTCAACACGTTTCCCGTCTGCAATTCCTTTCTGGCTTGTTCAGCTCCGGCCTGTTCCTCTTCCGTCTCGGGTTCATCGTCGGCTGATGCTGACATGAGCTTCTTCAGCAGAGGGTCTTCACCAAGATCGCGCAGATACCGGAGGTAGCGAAGTGCCGGTGCCACTTCACTGTCCGGCAACTGGTCAATCAACCGATGCAATTCCTCGCGATCCACACGCACGGGTTTTCCTCCTTGTTGTATGCACATGTTTGCCTATCACCATGTTACCAGATTTCCCAAGCGGTGCCGGGGAGATACCTACATGCGAAATAGATTCCAAATAGTTCCTCTGATAAGCCGCACACCAATCATGAACGCATTCATCGAGTCTTACCATCGCATCTTGGACGAGGAGTGTTTGAGCCGCCACGAGTTCGGGACGTTTGCGGAAGATACGACGTGGTTACAGAATTTAAATATTTTTACATTCGCAGGTGATTACATTCTTCCTGCACTATCTGGTACCGGCTGTGTTTTCTAGAAAGGTACCACGAGTCAGGACTCCAACCTGTGAAGTGTGTGCGCCTGTAACGCGTGAGGTGAGTCGTTGTCCCCTTGGCTCCCGTGATCCGACCGGTGGAAGCGAGGTCAAGAGCGGCCGACAGGTCGAACGTAGTAAGCGTTGACGGGGCGACGCCGGGTGGTATCATACCAGCCAGTCGAGACATGGGCGTATGTAGGTAGATCCCGTTAGGCAGATGCAAGAAGGCCAATCCGTCCAACACGAGGCCAATCCGACCGCTTGTTCGAGTGAGTGGGGCGTGGCCATGATATATGTCGTGGAATCCGTATTCTATGAAATACAAACCTGCGCTTCAGCAGAGATTTGTCGTATAATACGTTCGGGCATGCGCGGTTTTGATTTCGTATAATACGTCAGAAGTTGTGGGATTCAGTGACACACCTTGGGGAATTCAGACAATGGCTTGTTCATGAGGGCAAGAACGAGAAGACGATCGTAGCCTACGAGCAGTCAGTGCGCCTCCTGGTTTCATGGTGGGAACAGCGCGAAGATGGACAATTCAACGCGGCTGATATCACCGCACTGGACCTCCACGAGTGGAGGACATATCTCCAGACAGTTAAAAAATACTCGGCGTCTACCGTCAATCGCCATGTGGCGGGACTCAAGACCTACTGGGCGTTTCTAACGGAGAATGGCCTAGTACCGGCAGACCCTACTCGCAAGGTACGTGTGAGGCGCCCCTCGATGTTGAATGTCTCACCACGATGGCTGACACGTAAAGAACAGGCCCGTTTCCTTCACGAATTAGAAAAGGAGAAAAGCGCACGTAGACGTAAACGTAACGTCGCAATTGTCCCATGTTTGCTTCAGGCGGGGTGTCGAGTGGCTGAAGTGGTGGCTTTGGACGTAGACGATGTCGATTTGAGGCGCAAAACGCTTACCGTTCGTCAGGGCAAGCGAGGAAAGATGCGACTTGTGCCGATGAACCGCGATTTGACGAAGGCCCTTGCCGAGTGGATGGATGAGCGGAATAAAGTGGAAGCGCCTGACAATGCGTTATTTGTGTCAGAACGCAAACAGCGATTGACTGTGCGGGCTATACAGCATTTCGTTAGCCAAATCTTTGATAACATAGGAATCGAAGACGGAACATGTCACAGTTTACGGCATTCGTTCTGCAAAAACCTGCTCGACAGCGGACAACCCATCACTGTAGTTGCGCAACTGGCAGGACACGAGGATCTAGAATCGTGCCGGCGGTATCTTCTACCGAACGAACGTGATCTCCGGATCGCAGTGGAGGGAATCAGTTCAACCAGATAAACGCAGTTAAGAGAGGGAAGAACCGTGGGACAAGTACAGGCCGACATCAATTTTGAGAAGGATCTATTTGAGGCTGCAAACCGGATGCGGGGCAGTATTGCGCCGGCTGACTATAAACACATCGTTCTGCCGCTTATCTTCTTGCGGTATTTATCTCTGCGATACGAAAAACGACGGGCAGAACTCGAGCGGATGGTGAATGACCCGAGTAGCGAGTGGTACACAGAAGACCCAGAGATGCGTGAAATGATCCTCAATGACCCTGACCAGTATCGGTCGGAGGGTGTTTACCTGATTCCTACCGAGGCCTCATGGAAATATATTTCGGACCACGCGAAGCAGCCCAACATCAAAGAGATTGTCGATAACGCCATGAAACTGATCGAGGAACAAAACGACGATCTCAAAGGATACTTGCCGCGGATTTATCAGCAGTCCAATCTGCCGGCTGAAAACCTGGCGGAACTCATCGCCATATTCTCGCGTGAGCAGTTTAGTGTGCAGAATCACGAGAGCGTCGACGTTCTCGGACGTGTGTACGAGTATTTCATCGGTAACTTCGCAAGTTCGGAAGGGAAACGTGGCGGGGAGTTTTACACGCCGTCCTCCATCGTTCGTCTTCTGGTAGCGATGCTGGAGCCGATTGAGGGTACCGTCTTTGATCCGGCTTGCGGATCAGGCGGGATGTTCATCCAGTCAGAGCGGTACACCACCAAGAAGAAGGCTTTATCGTTCTATGGTCAGGAAGTTATTGAGACCACCGTTCGACTTGGAAAAATGAATGTCTTGCTTCACGGAATCAATGCGGACATCCGGCTGGGTAATTCGCTTTTGAATGACCTGTTCCCAGGACAGCAGTTTGACTACGTCATCTCAAATCCGCCTTTCAACATGAAACTTTGGGGAGCGGATAAGATTCAACCAAATGATCCGCGTCTGATTGGTCCCGTGACTGATTCAAACGCGAACTACATGTGGATCCAGCATTTTCTGTATCACTTGAAAGAAGGCGGCACGGCAGGGTTTGTTATGGCGAACGGGGCCATGACGACGAATACAACTGAAGAAAAAGAAGTGCGTAAGCGACTGATTGACGAAGGATATGTGGATTGCATTGTACAGATGCCTGATAAGTTGTTCTTAACCACCGGTATTCCATGTGCGTTGTTCTTTCTGAGCAAAAATCGAGATGGACAAAAGGGGTTTCGGTCAAGGAAAAACGAGATTCTCTTTATTGACGCAAGACAGAAAGGCACTCTTGTAAACCGTAAGCAGAGAGTGTTGTCTCAAGAGGAAATCGATCAGATCGCCGAAGTTTATCATGCCTATCGAAACGGAGACGGAACTTATACTGATATCCCGGGCTTCTGCAAAGTAGTCACGGTTGAAGAAGTTGTGGCAAATGATTATAAGTTGACGCCTGGGGTGTATGTAGGAACCCCGATTGATGACTTGGAGAATACGGACACCTTTGAAGAGGAAATGTGTGAACTGTCAAGAAAACTCCGAGTGCAATTTGAGCAGTCCACGCAACTGCAACAAGAAATTTTGAAGACTCTTCAGGGGATGGGTTACGGTGTCTGATTGGACAACGTATCGGATCGACGATCTGATCAATAAGGGAGTTCTTAGTATCGGTGATGGTTATCGGGCCAAAAATGCCGAACTCAGTAACTCTGGCCTTCCGTTTGCCCGTGCTGGAAACATCAAGGATGGATTTGATTTCAAAAACGCAGATTTTTATCCGATAGACAAACTTGATAGAGTGGGAGACAAAGTAAGTAGACCCGGAGACGTTGTCTTTACCTCAAAGGGAACGGTTGGACGATTTGCCTTTGTGAAAGAGGATACAGAACGATTCGTATATTCGCCTCAACTGTGCTACTGGAGATGCCTTGATCGCTCCGTTATTAACCCGCGTTTCTATATTATTGGATGCACGGTCGAGAGTTCATGAGTCAGGTCAATGCCGTCAAGAGCCAAACAGACATGGCCGATTACGTGAATTTGACCGAACAAAGGCGTATGTATATCACTCTACCGCCTATAGAAACACAAGAGGCAATCGCTCATGTCCTTGGACTTCTCGATGACAAAATCGAACTCAACCGTCGCATGAATGACACACTTGAACAAATGGCTATGGCGCTTTACAAACACTGGTTTGTCGATTTCGGGCCGTTCCAGGACGGAGAGTTTGTGGAGTCGGAATTGGGGATGATTCCGAAGGGGTGGGAAGCTACTACCATAGGGAACGCTGTTGAGGTACTGGGGGGAGGTACGCCAAGGACTACCGTGCCAGAGTACTGGGAAAACGCGGATATAAATTGGTTTACACCTAGTGATTTGACTGACAACGCATCGTTATTCATTACCAATTCTCGGAAGAAGATTTCAAGACAAGGATTAGAAAATAGTTCAGCAAAACTTTTCCCACCGTATTCACTCATGATGACCAGTCGCGCAACAATTGGAGTTGTTACGATCAATCGAACGTGGGCTTGTACAAATCAAGGATTTATTGTGTTGGTTCCAAATGAACAGTTTTCGCTGTACCAACTGTATGGTTGGCTTAAAACAAACATGGACACTATAAAGTCCTTGTCAAATGGTAGTACCTTCATGGAAGTGAACCGTACCAACTTCAAGTCTATTCCAATCGTTCGGGCCCAGGGAATAGAGACCTATATCAAGCAATCAAAGGACATATTTGATCAGATCGATGTTCTGCTCAGAGAAATCGATACTCTGTCGGAGATTCGGGACTTCCTTCTTCCTCGCCTTCTTTCGGGTGAAATCGAGTTGGAGGAAGCCGAGGAGAGGGTTGAGGAGGTGGTTTAGGTGGGTGGCAGGCTTTACGAGTCTGATTTTGAACAAACGACAATCGAACGTTTAAAACAATTAGGATATGAACATGTCCCGGCTTATGAACTATACAACCGAACCAATCTGGGGGAGGTCGTTCTCCACGATCGTCTTCAAAACTTCCTTCGCCGAACCTATCCGGGCCTTCCAACAGAGGCCATGGCGGCCTTGTTCACAAATCCGGACGGTTTAACGTGGCAGCAGAGGAACCGTCGGTTTCACGAGATGCTGGTCAAGGGTGTCGATTTCGGCTACGAGGTCGGCCAAAAGACCGAGTACGCGCATGTCGCACCCATTGATTGGGACAATCCGGATAACAATGACTTCGTGGTGGTGAACCAACTTCCG
>NZ_BCRQ01000070.1 GCF_001552675.1 Alicyclobacillus sendaiensis NBRC 100866 | reverse complement strand
GGAGGATGCTCATTGAAGATCACCGACGAGACGGTGCGTCACGTCGCGAAGCTCGCGCGGCTGTGGCTTCATCCTCAGGAACTCTCGCAACTCGTTCCCCAGTTAAACGACATTCTCGAGTACGCCGCAACCCTGCAGAGCGTCTCGTTGGACGGCGTGGAGCCCACAAGTCATCCGTTCCATGAGGTGAACGTGGTGCGCCCGGACGTCCCACGCGAAAGCCTGTCGAGAGAGGAAGCCCTGCGCAACGCGCCAGAGGCGGATCAGGGCATGGTGCGCGTACCAGCCGTTCTGGAAGGAGGGGGCGGTGCATGAGCACACCGACGGTCAAGGGAATCCTCCAATCCATCGCGGCGGGGGAGACCACGGCGCGCGACTGGGTGGAGCAGTCGCTGCGCGCGATTCGCGAGGTGGACGGCCGCCTGAAGGCGTTTCTCCTCGTCGATGAAGAGCAGGCGCTCGCCGCGGCGGATCGGATCGATCGTGCTAAGATGTACCAGAACGCGCCGCTTCGCGGCGTTCCGTATGCCGCCAAGGACAACATCGTCACGCGAGGCGTGCGAACCACGGCCGCGTCGCGCATCCTCGAGAATTACATACCGCCCTATAACGCGACCGTGATCGACAAGCTCCAGCAGGCCGCGGCCGTGATGGTGGGGAAGACCAACATGGACGAGTTTGCGATGGGATCGTCCACGGAGACGTCCGCGTTCCAGAAGACCGCCAACCCGTACGGCGAGGACCGCGTGCCGGGCGGATCGAGCGGCGGTTCGGCGGCGGCGGTGGCGGCCGGATTGGTGCCGTTTGCGCTCGGATCTGACACGGGTGGCTCCATTCGCCAGCCGGCGGCGTTCACGGGTTGCTTCGGCCTCAAGCCCACGTACGGGCGCGTTTCCCGCTACGGGCTCATCGCCTTCGCGTCGTCCCTGGACCAGATTGGCCCCTTCACGCGGACGGCGGAGGACGCGGCGCTCGTGCTGAACGCCATCTGTGGGCATGATCCGCTCGATTCCACCTCGAGCCGCGAGCCGGTCCCGAACTTCGCGGACGGGATCGACAGGGGCGTGAAGGGCGTGCGCGTGGGCATCGTGCGCCACCTGCCGGAAGAGGGGCTTGAGCCGGGCGTGAAGGCGGCGGTCAATCGCGCCATTCAACAGCTCGAGGCGGAGGGCGCGGAAGTGGTGGAGATTGAGCTGCCGCACATGGAGTACGCGGTGGCGACCTACTATCTCATCGCGCCGGCGGAGGCGTCGTCGAACCTCGCGCGCTACGACGGCGTGCGGTACGGGCGGCGCGCGGAAGCGTCGAGCCTCCTTGAGATGTACGAGCGGTCGCGAAGCGAGGGCTTTGGCATGGAGGTCAAGCGCCGGATCATCATCGGCACCTACGCCCTGTCGTCCGGCTATTACGACGCGTACTACAAGCGCGCGCAGCAGATGCGGACGCTCATCCGCCAGGATTACGAGCGCGCGTTTGAGGCGTGCGACGTGATCGCCATGCCGACGGCGCCGACCACGGCGTTTAAGCTCGGTGAGAAGCTGGACAACCCGCTGCAGATGTATCTGAACGACATCTACACCATCCCGGCCAACCTCGCGGGACTGCCGGGCGCGAGTGTGCCGTGCGGATTTGTGGATGGACTGCCCGTGGGACTGCAGCTCATCGGCAGGCCGTTCGACGAGGCGACGCTCCTCCGCGTGGCGCACGCGTACGAGCAGGTGCGCGATTTCGCGTGGCCGAAACCGGTGCTGGGGGTGGCGGAATGAACTACGAGACGATCATCGGCCTCGAGGTGCACGTTGAGCTGAAGACGGACACCAAGATCTTCTGCGGCTGCCGCAACGACAGCAAGTCGGAGCCCAACACGAACGTGTGCCCCATCTGCCTCGGCCATCCCGGCACCCTGCCGGTATTGAACGAGCGGGCGCTGGAGTTCGCGGTCAAGGCCGCGCTCGCGCTGAATTGCAAGATCAACCAGAAGTCGAAGTTCGATCGGAAAAACTACTTTTACCCCGACCTTCCGAAGGGGTACCAGATCTCGCAGTACGACAAGCCCATCGGGGAACACGGGTACATCGAGATTGAGGTGAACGGCGAGACGAAGCGCATTGGCATCACGCGCCTGCACTTGGAGGAGGATGCGGGCAAGTCGATGCACGCGCCGGACGGATCGCACACGCTCGTCGACTACAACCGCACCGGCGTGCCGCTCATCGAGATTGTGTCGGAGCCGGACATCCGCTCGCCGGAAGAGGCGCGGTTGTACCTCGAGGCGCTCAAGAGCATCATGGAGTACTGCGACGTGTCCGACTGCAAGATGGAGGAAGGTTCGCTTCGCTGCGACGCCAATATCTCCTTGCGGCCCGTCGGGGCGAGCGAGTTCGGCAACAAGGTCGAGTTGAAAAACATGAACTCGTTCCGCTTTGTGCAGCGCGCGCTGGAGTACGAGGTCGAGCGGCAGCGCGAGCGATACGAGAGCGGCGAGCCCGTCGTCCAGGAGACGCGCCGCTTTGACGAGGCGACCCAGACGACGGTGTCGATGCGCACGAAGGAGGAGGCGCACGACTACCGCTACTTCCCCGAGCCCGATTTGGTCGATCTCGACATCGACGACGCGTGGCTCGAGCGAATCCGAGCCTCGCTGCCCGAGCTGCCGTCGGCCAAGCGGCGCCGCTACGTCGACGAGCTCGGCCTGCCTCCGTACGACGCCGGCGTGCTCACCTCGGATCCGAAGATGGCCGCGTACTACGAGGCTGTCGTGGCCGCTGGAGCCGACGCGAAACAGGCTTCGAACTGGGTGATGAGCGACGTCTCCGGCGCGCTGAACGCCGAAGGCAAGTCGTTCGCGGAGTGCCCCATTCGGCCCGAGCACCTCGCGGGGCTCATCGGTGAGATCGCGAGCGGTAAGATCTCGTCAAAGCAGGCGCGCGAAGTGTTCAAGCTGATGTGGGAGACCGGCAAGAGCGCGGCCGAGATCATCAAGGAGAAGGGCTTTGAGCAAATCAGCGATCCGGCCCAGCTTCAGCCCATCATCGACGAGGTCGTGGCCAACAATCCGAAGTCGGTGGCGGACTACAAGGGCGGGAAAGAGCGCGCGCTGGCGGCGCTCGTGGGTCAGGTGATGAAGGCGACGCGCGGCAAGGCCAATCCGACCCTGGTGAACGAGATGCTGATCGAGAAAATCAACAGCCTCTGATGGAGGGATGCGACGATGGCGAACTCCCAATCGCCGCCGGTCGCGGTGGGCGAGGAATACGAGGTCGAGGCTCTGCGCCAGAACGACGACGGCGATGGGGTCGCTCAGATCCGCGGGATGACGGTGTTCATCCCGTTTTTGCTGCCCGGCGAGCGGGCGCGCGTGCGCGTTGAGCGGGTGGAGAAGCGGTTCGCGCGCGCACGCGTGTTGGCGCGGGCGAACGACGCGCCGGATCGCGTCGGGCCGCAGTGTCCGGTGTTCGCGCGTTGCGGCGGCTGCCAGGTGCAGCACATGGCCTACGCGGCGCAGGTGGCGTGGAAGGAGGCCAGGATCCGGCGGATGGCGGAGCGTCTTGGGCTTGACGCCTCGCTCGTGCGGCCTATCGAGACCGCGCGCACGCCTTACCGCTACCGGAACCAGGTCCAGATGCCCGTGCGCTGGAATGAGGCAACGCAGCGCGCGGAGATGGGCTTTTTCGCGCTCGGCTCCCACGAGATGGCCGTCACGGAGACATGCCTCCTCGTTTCCGAGGCGATGGACGACGTCCTCCGCCGCGCCCGCTGGTTTCTCACGTCGCTTGGGCCGACGGCGCAGCTCGTTCACCACGTCATCGTGCGGCAGTCGCGCGCGACCGGCGACATGGCGGTGGTGTTCGCGCTGACAGCGGACGATCCGTCGCTGAAGCGATCCGTCGGCCGCTTCCACGCCCCGCAGGTTGCGCAGGTGGCCGTGACGGTTCAGCCGCGCGCCCACGGGCCCGTGTGGGGCGCGGCCGTCGAGGCGTGCAAGGGCGCGACCCACTTGGAGGAGCGCGTCGGCTGCCTCCGGCTCCGCCTGTCCCCGCGGGCCTTTTTTCAGGTACAGTCCGACATGGCGGAGCGCATGTACGCGTATGTCGTCCGCGCCGCCGAGGTTCGGGAGACGGACGTCGTGATCGACGCGTACTGCGGAATTGGCGCCATGACGCTGCTCATGGCGAACCGCGCGGCGAGGGCGGTGGGCGTCGACGAAGTGGAAGACGCCATCCAGGATGCGCGCGCCAACGCCAAGCTGAACAGGGTGGGATACGCCGAATTTGCCGTCGATCGCGTCGAGCGCTGGCTGCCGCGTTTTGTGAATGCGGGAAACCGAGCGGACGTGCTGGTGTTGGATCCGCCGCGCAAAGGCGTGGATCGGGCCGTCATCGAGGCTGCGGCTGAGGCGAACGTCGAGCGGCTGGTGTATGTGTCCTGCAATCCGGCCACCTTGGAGCGCGATCTTCGGCTGCTCACGGCGCGCGGATTCTACGTCGCGGAGATGCAGCCGTTTGACATGTTCCCGCAGACGTCGCACGTGGAGTGCGTGGTGGCTCTGAGGCGGGGGTAGTGTAGCCCCCAAATAAACTCTTGCAATCACAAATAAAGTCTTGCAGATGGTGAAATAAACTTTTGCAAATGGCGGGGAATGGAAGGGAAAAGGGTGAAGGGAACGAGGGGGAGGACAGGGAGAAGGGTAGGAGAAAAGCCCGGGATATCAGGGAGTGAGAGGGGTGAAGGGAATAGGGATGAGGGGGGAAGGGATGAGGGGAAATTGCAGGACATTGTTCAGTCAAAAATAATGTCTTGACAAAAAAAGCCGAGCCAAAAGGCCCGGCAAAGCGGGGATTTGTGCAGGACTTTATTTTGAATGGGAATAAATGTGAACGTAAGAATGCGGGTTCGCGGGGCGGAAATTGCAGGAGATTATTTTAGGGTGACAGGACTTCGCCGTGCGGCGCGACGGATCCTTATGGCCGACGGCCGGTGTCCGCTTCTGCGCAAATCGAGTGAATCCAATCGGCGATGTCTTCGAACACCTGCGGATGGACGTGCTGTGGCACGCGATACTCTTCTTTCGCTTTTCGGATATCGCCGTGGACTGACGGCATGAAAAGGTGATTGAGGTTCGGGTAGAGCTTGAATGTGGCGTTTGGCCTTTGGCCAAGCAGCCGGCGATACCCGTTGAAATCGCTGTCCACCGACACGTGAAAGTCCTTGTCGCCCTGCAGGATGAGGACGGGCTTCGTCCAATCGCGCAGGTAGCGCTCGCTCGGGTTGTTTCCCATCTCCTTCAAGTAGTAGGCCGAGATGCGGTGTCCCAACAGTTTCGTCGCCTTGGCCTCTTCGTCGCTGAGTTCGTGGAGGCGAGAACATTCGGCCGTCAACTTCGCAATCTGGCGCTCGGCGATGCGCTTCACGAAGCGATTGCGCAGGCGACGTAGAAACGCAAGATTTTGATCGATGAGGATCTCCTCAAGCTTCCGGGGCGATTCCGCCATGATGACGAGCCCTGCAAAATCCCCGCCCTCCGCGTCGATCCGCGGCGCCAGCATACCGCCCAAGCTGTGACCGATGAGAAAGACTCGGTTCGGTGCGATGCGAGGGTGTTGGCGCAGGAGCGCCGCCGCACGCAGGGCATCCTCGATGGCCTCTTCCCAGACGGTCACGTAGGGGAGCCGTCGCATTTGGTGGCGGTAGACATAGGTTCGCTTGTCGTAACGAAGCACGGCGATGCCGCGCGCCGCGAAACCCTCGGCGAGATCGCGAAACGGCGCGTTGTTGCTGATGCGTTCGTCCCGGTCATTCGGCCCGGAGCCGTGGACCAAAAGCGCGGCGGGCAAATTGCGCGCTTCTCCGTCCGGAAGCGACAGGCTACCCGGCAAGGGATGTTCCGTTTCGAAACCGACGATCACGTCCTCCTCGAGCAAGAGACGTTCCTCCTCGCTCTGCTCCGCTGCCGCGGTGCCTCACTCAGACGGGACGGGCTCGGCGAAGGCGGAGAAGTTCGGAGTCGTGTTCCAATGCGCGCACCGCCAAGGTCTCCAACATCCGATGATGCTGCGCTTGTGTGCCTCGGACGTCGACGATGTCCGAACGAAGTCCGGCGTACATCGTGTTGGTGGCGGCCACCATGGAGATGAGCTGGGTGAGATGGTGTTCGTGGCGCGTCAGCGTGAGGGATTGTTCGTCCAACAAGCGTCCATGCTCGCGGAGCAGGTTCGTGTGTTCGTTCAGCGTCTCGGTGTGCCGACGCAAGATCTCGGCGTGCGACACCAACTGATGCTCCACCGCGGAGAGGCGGGTTTCGACGCGGTCAAGCCGCTCTTCGACGCGATCGAGCCGCTCTTCGACGCGATCGAGCCGCTCTTCGACGCGATCGAGCCGCGCGGCAACGTCCCGTTGAAAGTCGGTAACAAGAACCTGCAGCCCCTCGAGAGCCGTCAGAATGGCCTGCGACTGTTCTTCCATGCGCATTCACTCCTTCATGAGGACGAGGGATTTGGCGACGACGAGCATGGGGTGAAATCGATAGAGCGATGATAACCCGATTCAAAAAGAGGATCAAGAGGTTCGATCTTATATTTTTGTAAAATTCATCTCTTCATCTAGCGGAATATTCGGGAGGTAGGAGGCAAGGTTCCTCCTTCGGGGACCTGCGCATCACTCTGCAAAATACGGCTGGATACGCTACGATGACTCTATCACCACGAAGGTCTCCGATCACGCCAATCTGTCTCTCTTGCCATCATACCACGGAACGGTCGCGCTCGAACGCGACGTTTCTCTCAGAGACCAGCCCGATTCAGCTCTTCGGAGGTATCGATGTGCTGCGAGCAGTCAACACGCCAAACCGCCTGGGCATTGAGATCAGCGGAGATGTCGAAGATTTCCATGTGTTGTATGACGCCCTTTCGAAACTCGCAGGAGATGAAGACAAGTGGCCTTATCTGGAGGAGGCTCGGCTTCGTATCCTCGCGGTGTGCTATGATCTCCGCCATGCGTTGCAGGGGCATCATGAGGTACAAACGTACGACAACGGGTTGCTGCCCGAAATCATCCGATCCCGGGGCCGGCTCGGGCCTCGAGAAAACATACGCTTTGCCTTTAAGATCCTCTATCCCGAAGCCATGTTTGTCGCGGCCGCGCTGAACGACTTCCTGTTCATCTATCAAGGACCTCACGGCGAATCCATTGCATCTCGACAACCAGCTGATCAAATGGACCTCAACATTGTGTATGGGCGGTACTTTCAGGCGCTTGTGCTTCGCTGCGCGGAGGAAATCACCAGCAAAAGAGGCTATAAGCGCCTGCGCAAGGCGATGAACACCCAGTTCCCTTGGACGCATCAGTACTTCAGTCAATACCTGGACTACCTCGACGAGGAGTTTGTGCGGAAACGCCCCGAGCGGCGTGGCGTGATTCTGCCAACGCTTGTCGAACGCATGACGTCGAAGGGGCCGGAATACCAGGAGGTGGTTCGTTCGATTCGAGAATTTGCGGACGAGCACGGGTGTGAACCGGGGCAGGTGAGCTTTGTCGACGAGATCGACTGGGACAACCTCGAGTGGTGAGCGCGTCGGCGGTTTGGGATTGGGGCGGCTTTCGCGCAAGGCGCGGCGCAAGTCTCAGAACTTCACGTGGCCGACGCCGATCTCGTCCGCGCGATGGTCGCATCTTGCGGCGTACGCAGCCAGAAACGGTGCCTGCAGCTCGCGGAGATCGGATACGGAAAATGAGACGGCGAGCCCCGTCCAAACGCGGTGCTTCCTCTGCCCGCGGTTGTCCACCGGATGCGGCGCGGGCGAAAACGGTGGGATCGTCCGGGAACTACCTGGAAACCGGGCGACTCTACTGTCCCGATGTTCGATGGTAGACATACCCTCCTGGGCGCAGCCCTTGGATGCATGCCGCAGCGGGCCCCAGTTTCTTGCGGAGGCGGGATACGAGCTTGGCAATGCCTTTCGGGTTGATGTGCCCCCGCCAGAGGGCCTGGGCGATCTCGTCCCGGCTCACGATCTCACCCTCGCGGTGGATCAGGAAGTCCAGTAACTTTGCCTCCATTTCGGAGAGTGGAACGAGGCGATGGTCGATCAGCAGGCAGCGTTCGCTCTGCTTGTAATGGACGCCAAGCCCGAGGTTGACGGATGCAAAGGGAATCGAGGGCAAGCCGTCCGGCACGCGGAATCGCCGGAGAAACGTGTGCGCATCGCCGCCGATGAACGTGCGAATCGCGCAGAGCGGATTCATCAAAAAACCTGAGACGCCGAGTTCCCGACCGCGCTCCCAATCCCGCGCTGTCAGCTCTGAACCGACCAACACGTAGTGCAGTTGGTGTCGCGGAGCCGACTCGAGCATTCGCCAGAAGTCATCGGTCAAGGCGAGCGCTCCGTCGATAAAGATATCTTCTGAATGGGCAGCGCCGAGTGCTGCGGCTCGTTCGGCTGTCCTGCACGTCCGAAGATCACATCCCTCCAGGATGAGACCAAGCATATGCGCTAGACACCATTCGTCCGTGCACACGATGATGCGCATGGGTTCACGCTCCCGACCATCCACGCAAGGTGCTTCTTCTCAAGTCTACACATTCTTGTTCAATATCCCATGTCCGGAAATGCTATTGCTAGCAAAATGCTAGCGAACTTCCTGCCGTCGATCACGTAGACTATCGTAAGAATCTATCAGACTTCATTCTCTGCAGACTTGGGAGGTCTAAAAGGTGAAACTCAGGCAGATGGCAGGTTTGACTCATCATGGCAGGTTTAGGGCTTGTTCCCGGGAGCCCAACTGTGGCTGCTGATGACAATGGCACCGTGGGCCCATTGGGGGTATATTTTCCACACATCAGTGCGTCTCAGGCCCTCGCCCTTCCGGGAGGCGAGGGGACCCTTACTGCAAACGTCTGGCGCTCGTCATATGTGTCTCAAACGGGCAATGCGCTGACTTGGGACTGGCAGGTGTCTGCGGTCTACGCCGGGCCCCGCAGTGTGGAGTGGATTCGGACGCAATGGTATAGTCAGGCAGACTTGAGAAATGGCGCATCCATTTCGATGGGTCTCTCTGGTGATTCCGCAAGTGCATCATATTCCTCTTCGTGGCAAGCTGTGAGAACTGCGCCAAAGTATTGGACGAACAACAATGGCGCTAAGGAATCAGATTATCGAGGCAATCTGGTTATCGGCCCAGCGGTCGATTACCGACAAGGTTCGATTGTGACGGTCAACACCGCCAGCGTGAAACTTGCCGGTGATCCGAAGATCTACACCATCAGCGCCGGAGTGTGATCCATGAACTGCATTCGAAGTTGGGAGACCCGCATGTTTGTCTCGCTCGGTGTTCTGACCACCGTGTTCGCCATGACAGCCTGCGGTTCGCAGCACGCCTTCCAGAACGCCGTCGTCATTCCCAGGCCGTTGAACGATCACGAGTACGTGATCGAGGACCCGGTCAATCAGCGGTTCGTCCTATATGACATGAATCGCAAGGTTGCCGTCAGTTGGACCAATGTGCCCAACGAGTTCGTTTACAATTTCGCGACGCCCTCCGACGTCTACACCATCGGCAACAGCCTGACGAACCACTTTTCCATCGTGCGTCTGGTGGACGGCAAGGTCGAGACCCTGTATTCGCTTCCCGATCAGGCTCACGACGCCGTATTTCCGCTTGCCACGAACGGCCGAATGATGTTCTTTCTCTTGGTGCATTATCGCGACGACGGCACCGAAGTCTGGCGCCACGTCGTGCAATGGGATCTCGGTTCGAAAGCGCTCCTTCCGTTCCAACACGTGGACGGCGCTATTGAGCAGGGCGCTCTAGTGGGAACAGACCTGTACTACACCGTCATCCGCCCCGATCAAAGCAGATGGCTGTATCGCGTGGACGGGACGCGTCTCAATGCTCGGCCGACTCTGGTTTCCACGCGATGGGGTGAGGGACCGGTGCTCTCGTGCAAAGGTGAACTGCTCGCGGTGCGCGGGCATCGCCTGATGTTCGGCGGACACACATGGCCCGTGAGCGCCGTCAATTGGATAACAGAAAATGGGGTCCTGATTCAATTTGACGAAGACGAGAACACGTTGACCACGCGCGCCGACGTGTACAATGTCGCGGACGGTCGGCGCTTGGGCGGAGCCGTCAACGTCGAGGGGTTTCGTTGGGTGGAAAACGGCATTCAATTGGATTGCAGCGGGCATGTCGAGACCGTGGTTTGGGGTGCAAGCGCCACAGGCGGAGCGATGCGCGAATGATCATCCTTCAGGAGCTTCGCAAACGATACGGCGGACGCGAAGTCTTGAGCGGCATCTCGGTCACCTTCCAGACGGGGCTCGTGCACGTCATCACGGGGGTAAGCGGCTCAGGAAAGACGACGCTCCTGCAGATCCTGGCTGGCTACGACGATCCGACCTCCGGGGCGATCCAGATGCAGAAGCCATTGCGACTTGAGTACGCTCCTCAGGACTTTCTTCTCTTTTCCAACTTGACAGTTTGGCAGCATATGCAGCTGAAAGCAGCTGCTCGGCACCTGGACGAGGGATGGTACGAGCGCGCGCAACGGCTGTTGGCCGATCTCGGAATGGCCTCCTACGCGCGCTCGCGAATCAGCATGTTGTCGGGGGGCGAGAGGCGGCGCATTCAACTCGCCCTCGCGTTGTTGGCGCCTTGCGATGTGCTTTTGTTGGACGAACCGACGTCGAACCTCGATGCGATGGCTTCGGAGCATGTGTGGGCCACGTTAGCGCGGGAAGGTGCGGGCAAAACCATGATTATCTGCAGTCATGCACCGGTACCGGAGCAATTCAGGCTTGTGAGGTGGCAATTGCGGGGAGGTCTGCTCGATGGGGAGAAATGACGAGCATTTGCGCAGCGCCGCCCGAATGATGCGAGCCAAAGCGCCGATTCAGTTTCGCATCGCCGTCGCCACCCTGTTCGTTGCCGCCTTGGCGCTATCGACGCTGGGCTTATTCGGGTGTCGCGTCGCCCAGGATGCGAAGCGCCAATTTGCCATGAACCCGGCTCTTCACGTGATCCTGGTGAACTCCGTGTCCTTGGAAGGGCAGGAACTGCCGCGTCACGTCGATTGGCAAGATCGCGAGCGCATTCAACAAACGCTCGATCAATCATTTCCCAACGCGGGCGCCCGGGCATGGAACGTCTATCAGATCAATTTCGGCATCACCGATTCGGAAGGCTACACAGATTGGGTGGAGTCGGTGGATCGAGATGCCACCGCGCTCCTCGGCCTCGCGCAGATGCGAAATGATACCGCCTATACGCCATCGTCCAAGGCGTCGCGCTTGATGCTGTACGTTCCAGCCGTTCGCCAAACGCGAGGCGGATATGAAAGTGATCGTCGCACTCCCATGGCCTTTTCACGCGTTGAGCGGCTTTCTCGGCAAGCTCCGCTCGTGACGCTTGCTTCCGCGTGGGATGCAGAGAGCCTCAACGGTCGCCCGCTCTTTGTCTCCTATGACACCTACCGCACCATCTTGGCGCGTGCGTTCGGTCAGCCCTTTCCGGACTTGATCCGCGCACTTGCTCGAGGCCGAGACCTGGGGATTGAGCCCATTGCGTGCGTTGCGGTGTACGTCCCTCACTTGGCGGATGTCGACCAGGTGGCCAGCATCCTCACGGCACACCATGATAACGTCGCGTACGCACTGGGGGTGTTTCAACAACTTTCCTCCACCTGGCGCAATGGGGCTCGTCTGGCCGTCGGATTCATCGCGGTGATGCTCATGGCCACATGCCTCAGCGCATGGCTGGCCTTTCGCGGTGATTTACGGCGCTCTCGAACCGATCTCGGCATCCTTCGCCACTTCGGCTTCTCTTTTCGAGAAGTGGCTCGCATTTATCACCTGAGGTTCCAAAGGACGTTCCTGGTCTGCGCTGGCGTCACGGCCGTGTACACGCTTGTCGCTGGTGCGCTTCTCTTTCGTCTTCCTGCGTATGTCTGCGTCGCGCTTGCGTGTGTCGGCGCTGGTTTCGTAGGCCTCGTGTCCATGGCCCTGGCGCGAGCTGCGCGGAAAACGGCCGTCATCCAACTCTCACATCTGCTCCGATTCTCCAAGGAGATGGAATGAGCAGAGGAGGACGCATGCTGCTCATTCGGTCGACGCATACCGTCCATCGGGCCCTCAGCGGCTCACGGCAATCAAGAAGGGCAGATACACAAAGCTGAGGGCCGTCGTCACGGCAACCACCATCGACGTCCACTCTTCCGCCACCTCGTAGCGGCTCGCGAGCGCGACGGTGTTGACCGCAGCCGGCATGCTCGCCTCCACGAACAAGACGGCCGCGAGTAGGCCCCGGATGCCGAGCGCCATCAGCAACAGCTTCGCCGCCACGGGCACCATCACGACGCGCAGGATCACGCCGATCCACACGCTTTTGCGCGCGGCGGCAGACCAGCGCGTTCGCCCGAGCTGCACGCCGAGAATCAGCAAGACGACGGCCGCGTAGGCGTCGCCGAGCAGTTTGGCCGCCGTGGCCAAGCCTCCAGGAAGCGGATGGTGAACAAGCGACAGCACCACGCCCAGCACGCTAGCATAGAGCAGCGGCGATTGATACAGCGCCTTCAGACCGCTTCCGCCTCCGCGCCCGCTCGCAGCAATGGACACGCCGAGCGTGTTCACGAGGAGAATTTGCAGGATGACGTAGATGGTCCCGAGCGCGAACCCCTGGATCCCGAAGGCCAAGAGCAGCACGGGCAGCCCGTAGTTGTTGGAGTTGCTGAAGATGGTCGTCAGCACAAGCGCCCGGGATGTGGCGCGATCCAGGCGAAACAGCCGACCCGCCATCCATGCCATCAGCCAACAAATCGCGGTCATTAAGGCGGTGAACCCAACGATTTGCACGACGTGATCGCCGCGCAGGTTGGCCGAGGGCAGCGCGGACAGGATGAGCGCGGGAGCCAACAGGTACAGCGCGACGGTGGAGAGCGATCTCGTCTCGACCTGCTGATACCGCGCCACGAGCGCGCCAGCGACGCAGATGAGGAGGATGGGCACTGTGATGGTCCAGAGCAGGTGGAGAAAGTTCATGTGACAACCCCATATCTCGGCGATCTCGACCACGAAACTTCGGCCACGTCACTCTTTCTCTTCGACACCGGAATTCTCCTG
>NZ_BCRQ01000069.1 GCF_001552675.1 Alicyclobacillus sendaiensis NBRC 100866 | reverse complement strand
TGATGGCAGTGGATCCGGAGACCGTATCCGTCTCGCCTCCGCAAGAAGCGGCTGGCAAGCGGCCGCAGGAGATTGTCGTCGACGTGGAGGCCACGGAGGCCGTGCCCGCCGGCCCGACAAGCAAAGGGTTCAAGCGATGGCGGCGCACGCGTCCCTTCTGGGCGGGGCTGTTGACGATGCTTGGCGGCGCGGCCGTCGCGGCGGGACCTGCGAGTCTCATTCACGTGGTGGCGTTCACGCAGTCGAGCGTGCCGATTGGCGCCGCGGTCGGCATCCTGATCTTCCTCATGGGACTCTTGGAGTGGATCTTTCCGTTCTACGGCGTGTTGACCGGCGCCATTACGGTGGTGCTGGCGCTCGTGTCGCTCATCTCTTCGTCGTTTGGCGGGCTTTTCATCGGCATGATCCTGAGTCTCGTCGGTGGTGCAATGGCGGTGGCGTGGCGCCCGGCGAAACCCAAAGCGCAGAACAAGTCCAGGAAGCTAAAGGCGCCGAACCTTCCAAACACGCCGTCCGCTTCTGCATAAACCGAAGGGCGTTCAAGCCCTTGGGTAAGCGATTTCAAAGGGAGGGGTTCACATGTATCCTGAGATGGCAATGCCCATGGAAGGGCGCACGAATTGGAAGGTTTTCGCGGGTGTGATGGCAGCCGGCGTGACCGGCATTGGCGCGCTGACCGGCATGCTGATGAACGGGGTGGTGTCCGCTGCTGTGAATCTCCCGGTTCCGTTTACGGTGCAGGCCTCGAGCATCCAAGGTTCGTCGTTCAGCTTGGCGCCCGGTCAGGTGCCGAATCAACAAGAGGGCGCTGCGCAGATCCAGATGGACGGCACGCTGCAGGACATGAAAATCACGAAGACCGTGGACACGCCGCTCGGCACGTTCCAGATCAGCATCAGCGCGGGTTCCGGCAGCACGCCGGCGCAGGCGACGGGCATGACTGTGTACGCGTCGAGCCTGGGCGGTGACACGAGCTTCCCGAACGGGCTCGCGATGGACGCGTCAACCGGCCAAATGCAGGCGAGCCAGCTCCAGATGAGCAACGCCACGCTTCAGGTGCCGTATCTCAGCACGCAGAGCATCACCCTGCCGGGCATGTCGCTCTCCATCCAGCCGGTGTCGAGCTCGAGCAGCTCGTCGTCCAGCGGGCAATGACAAGTGAGGGAGCGCGCAGCGGGCGTAATCTGCCCGCTGCGCCTCGCCTTCACGGGGAGGGGTTGGCATGTTCCGCACGCTTCGTTGGGCCCGCAGGCCGGCCCTTCGACCTTGGCGCCTGACGCGCGCGCTCGGCTTGTCGTTTGCGGCGGCGGTTTCGGCGTTGACGCTCCTGCCTGCCCCTGTTCCGCGCGCTGGCGTCATTCTGCCGGGCCGGGTGCCGTTCACGCTTCGAGCGTCTGAGATCATCGCGCAAAACGCGGTCATCAGCATCTTGGGCGAATCGATGTCGTTCTCCTCGGCGTCCATCCAGGGCATGAGCATCACCTACTCGGCGGGCGGGCACACGTTCACCATCGCGGTGAACGGGACGTCGTCCGCGGGGGCGACGGTCATCAAGACCTCGCTTTTCAGCACGTTGAAAGACGACATCGGATCGCTCTTCCACGTGCAGTCGCCAAGCGTGGCGACGGTGCTCGCCGACGCGTTGCTTCAAAAGCCCATCCCGACGCTCGTGTTGACGAACGTCAACCTGACGATTGACACCTCCATGACGTCGCAGTCCATTCAAATGCCGGGAATGTCCCTTACCGTGAACTGACGCGGCGCCTGCCGGGCGAAATCCCCAGTGGAGGAGTGAACGTATGAGCTCACAGGCGCCCTTCGTGCTGACGGCGGACCGCATCGTGGCCGAGCACGCGCGCATGAACGTCTTGGCGAACACGCTGGCCTTCCGCGGTGCGGTCATCGAAGGCATGCGGATCAGCCGGAGCGCCGAAGGCGTCACGTTGCGCATCCGCTCGGACGGGCGCGTGACCATCGGCGAGACCAAGATTCAGGCGACGGTGCTTCGAAATCTGGCGAGCATCGGGAGTTTCAAGAGCAAGCGCGACGTCCTCGTTCTCTTGGCGGGAGGCTCCGTACCCAAGCTGGAACTCGCCCGCGTCGAACTCGTCATCGATGGTTATCTGACGACGTCGTACGCCGAGATCCCCGGAATGCGGCTCGACGTGGTGTGATGTGGCTTGTGAGGCCGTTGCCCGGTGCGCGAAACGACGCGGCCGGTTCCGCGCGACGAGAGACCTGCGGGCAACGGCGGCGCGGGCCTATGCTGTTTCATCTCCCATATCCTAAATTCTTGTTTCCTCGCGTGAATTCCCCTATAATGACGCTAACACTTCACCAGCGTTCGGAGGTTACGCGATCGCCCACCTGACTCGCGCGTCTCGTGTACTGACTGGCCCCAGGGCGACGTAGGATCCAAAACGACATTCGGATTGAAGCGCAGAGGTCGTGGCGCTCGCCGACCCAAAGGGGGATGCACGATGAGTCGTCCGTCGCCGCTGCCACCGTCCAGCGAACCGCTGCCAAAGAAGGCGGTGCAGGCTGTGTTCCAGACGCTGCAAGCGCAGGAGGCCGAATGCCGCATGAATTGGAGCCTGCGCATGGCGAGGATGGAGATACCCGAAGTCACGCAGCCCACCCTCACGCACCTTTTTCAGTTTCTTCTGAGAAATATAGAAAGCGCTATCAACGACGAGGAGGTCTTGGTTCGCGCCTTCCAGGCCGAGGTCATGCGCGCCCAGCCGAGCGTCATGGCGTCCGACGTGCTCGTCGTGGTGGGCTTCCTCGAGGAGCTCCTGCTCTCCATCGGCTGGCGCCTGGTCGAGCCCGCGCACATGGAGCAATTCGTGCGGTTCGCGCACCGGCTGTGTTTCGATCTCGCCCGCGAGGCGCTGTCGGAAGGGTACTTCCCGGCCAAGCTGGCCGCTCGGACGCAGTACATGTGCGACGCGCCTCTCGTCAACTGGCTGAACGTCATCAGCGCGGAGTGCGATTGGAAGTGGTTTGCGCTCGTTCGCACGCGACCGCAGATCAACGTGGAGGAGTCCGCCGTATATGTGCCCGAGACGCGCATGTGGACGGCGGAAGCGCCTCATCCCGAGCGAACGGAACAGGTGCGGCGCGCCCTTTCCGAGGGATCGCCCTTCGTCGCTGCGGTCGTGGACAATTTGTACGCCGTGGCGTCCGCGCGCCAAGATCCCCTCACGGTTCGCCGCTTCCGCCAGACGGCCCAGTGGATCCAAAACGCGCTTCAGCTCTCGGTGTACGTCCGGGGCGGGCACGGCAGCGGTCGCGCGGAAATGCTCGAGGTTCTCCTGGAATTCGACGATCTCCTCGCCAGCGCGGGCGACATGAACGAGCTGCTGACGGCTGTCGTCGAGCACGTGTGCCGCCGGAGCGGTTTCAAGCGCAGCGCTCTCTTCCTCTACAATCCCATCACGCAGACCGTCGAGGGCGTGCACGGGTACAACGTGAACGTCGAGGAGATCATGCGCATCCGCCAGACGGATCGCGACATTCCCTCGCTCGCGCAGTTCGTGCAGATTGCAAAGCCCGTCTTTTTGAAGGATGTTGGCAATATCCTGCCTCAACCCTATGTGAACAAGTTCCATCTCTCCTCGCTCCTCGTGTGTCCGGTCATTGACAATCGCCGCCTGCTCGGGATTATGCTGCTCGATCACGGCGGAAAGCTCTTTACGCCAGACAACGCGACCATTCGTATGGTGGAAGCCATGCTGGCTCGCGCTGGGCGCATGATTGTCACCCAGATGTATCGCCAGGCGGGCGCCGCGCCCATCACCCCGCTCACGACGCTGACCAAGCGCGAGCGAGAGATCCTGCAGCTCATCGCGGACGGGATCGACACGAAGGAAATTGGCAAGGCGCTCCACATCAGCGATTACACGGTGACGGAACACGTGAGCTCGATTTTGCGCAAGCTCGGCGCGAAAAACCGCACGGAGGCAGTGGCCAAGGCCATGCGCGAGCGCATCATCCACTGAACGAGGGAGCGCGTCTCCCTCGGCGTCTCCTCTCGAAGATCCCTGGAATGAAAAGAGAATTCTGAATACATGGGGCTGTGCAGTCGAGAACACCCCTGAAATGAGGGGGTCTCAAGTCGCGGAGATGCGGTACAATCGACTTTAAACTGTTATATATCAGATGGCGGATTCGGACTTGTGTTCCAGAGGAGACCGCGAACGCATGGCGGGTCCGCTAACAGCTCAGGGGGAGTGGCGCATGACATTGACGCGTGCAGATCAGGTTCAGGTGATGTTTCGCATTCGCCTGCACAAGAACGCCTCCATGGGAGAGGTGCATGGGGCCGTCGTGAGCGCTGGTGGTGAGGTGGTCGCGGTCGAGACGCGGGCGACAGCCGAGGCGTACAGCATCCGCGATATCACCGTCAGCATGGAGCCGGGCGCGGACGTCTCCGCGGCGTCGGCCGCCCTGCGACAGGTTCCGGGTGTGGACGTGATGGAGACGCTGGACCGGGTGTTCCTGGCGCACCTCGGCGGGAAGATCGCGACGCATCTGAAGGTGCCGGTCGTGGATCGCGCGGATCTCAGCGTGGTCTACACGCCCGGGGTGGCGCGCGTATGCGAGGCGATTCGCGACCGGCCGGAGCGAGCCTTCGAATTCACGGTGCGCACCAACACCGTCGCGGTCGTGAGCGACGGCTCCGCCGTGCTCGGGCTCGGGAACATCGGTCCACAGGCCGCCCTGCCCGTCATGGAGGGCAAGGCGATGCTCTTCAAGCGATTTGCCGACGTGGACGCGTTTCCCATCTGCCTGGCCACGCAGGACGTCGACGAGATCGTCGAGACTGTGGAGCGCATCGCGCCGTCCTTCGGCGGCATCAATCTCGAGGACATCTCGTCGCCCCGCTGCTTTGAGATTGAGGAGCGGCTTCGCCGCCGCCTGGACATCCCGGTCTTCCACGACGATCAGCACGGCACAGCGGTGGTCATGATGGCGGGGCTCCTGAACGCGCTGAAGATCGTCGGCAAGCGCATGGAGGACATCTCCGTGGTGATGGCGGGCGTCGGTGCGGCGGGCGTGGCGTGCACCAAGATCCTGCTCGCGGCGGGCGTCGGGCATATCGTCGGCGTGGACCGCGTAGGCATCATCGAGCGCGGTCGTCACTACGACAATCCCGTGAAGATGTGGTACGCGGAGAACACGAACTTCGAGAATCGGCGCGGGACTTTGGAAGACGCCATTCGCGGCGCCGACGTCTTCATCGGCGTGTCCGGCCCCGGGATCCTCACGGTCGATCACGTCAAGCAGATGGCGCGCGATCCCATCGTCTTTGCCATGGCTAATCCCATCCCCGAAATCCTGCCGGAAGTTGCGGCTGGGCACGTGCGGATCATGGCGACGGGGCGATCCGACTATCCCAACCAGATCAACAACGTGCTGTGCTTCCCAGGCATGTTCCGCGGCGCGCTGGACGTGCGGGCGCGCGACATCAACGAGGAGATGAAGATGGCCGCCGCGGAAGCCATCGCCGCCTGCGTGCCGGAGGATCAGCTCGCCGAGGATTCCATCATCCCAAGCCCGTTCGATCCGAACGTCGTCCCGGCCGTGAGCGCGGCGGTGCAGCGCGCGGCGGTCAAAACCGGCGTCGCCACGCTTCCAGCGAAGGTCCCGCTCGACGATGAGCCCGTCTACACGGAGATCTGAGCGATGGCCGCCGGACCCCGACTTCTGGGGAGGGGAACCCCCACTTCCCCGGATTCCTCGGGATGGGAAAGCGCTTGCGGGTGGATACAATGGCATCAACAGGCGGACGGGACGCCAAAGCCACAGGCTTACTTCCCGCATCTTCCGAATCATTGAGGAGGCGACGCATGATGACCACCACGCCATCCACGAAGGAGATTTTCGATCTCATCAACCAGGCGCTGTCCGCGGATCCTTCCCGCACGGGCGGCCTGGAAGCCGTGTATCAATTCAACATCACCGGCGAGGATCCCGGCACGTATCAGCTCATCCTGAAGCCCGACAAGGCGTATGCCGTCGAAGGTGAGCAGGAAGTGCCGAACTGCACGCTCGAGATGGATTCGAACGACTTTAAAGACATGCTCCAGGGCAATCTGAACGGCACGGCCGCGTTCATGAGCGGCAAACTCCGCGTCGAGGGCGATCTCGGCCTCGCGATGCAGCTGGAGACGGTGCTCAGCGCCTATACCGCGGCGAACAACTGACAGCGCCGGTGGCGAGCTGGGCCGTGGGAAGCCGGCGGCCCAGCCTGGCTGCGGCTTCGAGAGAAATATTCGGAAGGGCGAGATGAGATATGAATCTCGTTCAATTGTTAGAGGAGAATCAGCGGCGGTTCGGGACCTATGAATCCCTTGTGTACGAGGGCCGCGTGTACACGAACGCCGAACTCGCGACGCTGTCTTCCCAGCTGGCCCATCATATCCGCGCGCTCGGCGTCAACCCAGGGGATACCGTCCTCGTCACCATGCCGAACCGGCCCGAAGTCGTCATCTCCTTCTACGCCATCGCCAAGGCGGGAGCGGTCGCCGTGCCCGTCATGCCGCTCTTGCAAGCTTCCGAGGTGCGCTACATCGTACAGGACGCAGAGCCGAAGCTCATCATCACGTGCGAGATCTTGAAGCCGAAGATCCTCCAGGCGATTCAGGATCTTGACCGCCCTCCGGTCGTTCGGTCCGTCGACGACGCGGGTGTGGAGGGATTCGAGACCGTTTTGTCCCACTATCCCGCGGAGCGCCCCGACGTCCAGGTGGAGGATCATCAGCCAGCCGTCATCCTGTACACGAGCGGCACCACCGGCAAGCCGAAGGGCGTGATCCTCACGCACCACAACCTGTGCGCCAACGCGCGCGCCGCGGCCGATCTCGCCGAGCAATACGTGCTCAAGGTGGAAAAGCGCGTGGGCCTCGGCATCCTGCCGCTCTCTCACGCCTTCGGCTTCACCATGATGAACACCGCGCTCTGCCTGGGCGAACTCGACGTCCTTCTGCCCTATTTCGACCCTGTACTCGTGTTTCAAGCCATCGAGCGGTATCGGGTGACGCATTTCACGGCGGTCCCGGCGATGTTTCACGCCATGCTCCACCATCCGGACGCTAACCGATACGACCTGTCGTCACTCTCCGTCTGCATCTCGGGCTCCGCGCCGTTGCCCGAGTCGGTGCGCAAGGCGTTTGAAGAAAAGTTTCACTGCCTTGTGTTCCAGGGCTACGGTCTGTCCGAGGCAGCACCCGTCGTCACGGCGCCTCGGTTCGACAAGCCGGCGAAGCCCGGCTCCGTGGGGCTTCCGCTTCCGGGCGTGGAAGTGGCCGTCCTCGACGAGCAGGGCAATCCGCTCCCGCCCGGCGAGATTGGCGAACTGGCCGTCCGCGGCCCGAATGTCTCGCCAGGGTATCACAACTTGCCTGAGGAGACTCAAAAGGCGTTTCGAAACGGTTGGCTCCTCACGGGAGACATGGCGCGCATCGACGAGGAGGGCTACGTGTATATCGTCGATCGCAAGAAGGACGTCATCATCCGCGGCGGGTTCAACATCTATCCGAGCGATCTCGAGGAGCTTTTGAGCCAGCACCCCGCAGTCGCGGAGGTGGCGGTCGTGGGGGCACCTTCCGAGCGGATGGGCGAGGAAGTCGTGGCGTACGTGGTGCGGAAAAAGGGCGCCGAGGTGACGGAAGAGGAGCTCATCGCCTACTGTCAGGAGCATCTCGCGAAATACAAGACGCCTCGCGTCGTCCAGTTCGTCCCGTATCTTCCGAAGAATCTGATTGGGAAAGTGGACAAAAAGAAGTTGCGCGAGATGGCGAAGGCCATTCAGTTTGTTTGAAACCTGGGAGGGAAAGGTATGCTTTCGTTTCTCCCGTCCGACGAAGAGCGGGCGTTTGTGGAAGTCGCCCAACAGTTTGCCCGCGAGCGCCTGCGCGAAAGCGCTCGCGAGGCGGAGAAGGCGAGGACGCCGGGGGACGATCTCGTCTCGGCCGCCCACGAGCTGGGGCTTCTGTCGCTCGAGATTCCGGAGTCGCTCGCAGGCGCCGAGCTCCCGCTCATCTCGCAGGTCCAGGTGCTCGAGGCGCTCGCCCATGGCGATCTCGGCATTGTGCAAGGGCTCCCCGGTCTTTGCGACAGCGCGTCCGTCATGCGCGTCCTGCCGCAGCCCGAGCGCCTGGAGCTCGCCGACGGCGCGGCCCAGCGCGTGCCGTGGATCCACCTCTCGCCGAACGAGGTGGCCGTGATCGTCGAGCGAAGCGGATTCCGACTCGAAGGCGTGGCGTTTCCGCGCCGTTCCGTCCTGGGGGCGGATCAGCTGCTCGTGAGCTTCCTGGCGCCAGGCGGTGAGGCGATTGTCGCTTGGCTCGACAGGACCTCGGCCCAGTGGTCCGAAGATGCGGGCGACGTGCGGCTCGGGCTGCTCGCCGCGCACATTGGGCGCCTCGGATTTGAGGGGACGGTGGTGCGGCCGGAGGACGTGCTGCTGCGCGGAGATGAGGCGGAACACGTGATTCGAGAGGCGCAGGCGCGCGTGGCCGTGCTGGAGGCGGCAAAGTGCGTCGGCGCGATGCGGGCTTCGCTGGAATACACCATCGAATACACGAGCCAGCGCAAGGCGTTCGGGCAGGAGATTCCGAAGTTCCAGGGCGTCTCCTTCACGGTCGCCGACATGGCCATTGAGACCGAAGCCGCGAGGAACTTGGTGTGGCAGGCGGCACACGCGGTGGATCAGCAGGGCTCAGGCGCCCTTCAGGCCGCGGCGCGCGCACTGGCCTATGCGCTTCGCAGCGGGCGCTTTGTGACCAACCAAGGCGTGCAGATGCTCGGGGGAGCGGGCTACCTGCAGGAGTACCCGGTGGAGAAGTGGATGCGGGACGTTCAGGCGCAGGCGGTGCTCTACGGCCGAGAGTTGGATTGGTACGAACGCGCTGGGGCCCGCGCGCTTGGGCTCGAGGAGAAGGAAGGTGTGCTCGTGTGATTGACTTCGAACTCAGCCCGCAGCAAAAACAGGTTCGCGACATGGTGCACTGGTTTGCGGAGCACGAGATGCGGCCCATTTCGCTCTTGGCGGACAAAGAAGAGCGCGTGCCGGACGACTGGCTGCGCAAGGTCAATCGGATGGGTATCACGCTCAGCATGTCCAACTTCGGCGGCGACAGCAGCAAGAAGAAGAGCGAGGCTGAACGGAAGGAGCCGCGCGAGCGCCAGTCGAACCGCCTGGGCGTCATCGCGGCCGAAGAGCTCGCTTGGGGCGATCCCGCCATCGCGCTGTCCCTTCCAGGGCCCGGGCTTGGCGGGCCACCTGTGCAGTCGACGGGGACGCCGGAGCAGAAGGAGCGGTTCCTCGGCATCTTCACGAAAGACGAGCCGCGCTGGGGGGCGTACGCGTTGACGGAGCCCGGCGCCGGATCGGACGTCTCGGGCATCCGGACCTCGGCCAAAAAGGTGGACGGGGGGTATGTGCTGAACGGCCACAAGGTGTACATCACCAACGGTGGACGGGCGTCCTGGGTCGTCGCGTTTGCCACGGTCGATCCGTCACTCGGGCGGGCTGGCCACCGCGCCTTTGTGGTCGAAAAGGGCACGCCGGGCTTCACGTGCACGCGCGTCGCGCACAAGATGGGCCTGCGCGCTTCGGAGACGGCGGAACTCGTGTTCGAGGACTGCTTTGTGCCCATCGACAACTTGCTCGGCGGCGAGGCGCATTACGAGAATCGCGCCGGATCGTCCGGATTTCGGGTGGCCATGTCGACGTTCGACAGCACGCGCCCGATTGTGGCGGCGATGGCCGTGGGCATCGCGCGCGCGGCGTACGAGTACACGCTCGACTTCGTCAAAAAGGAGTATCCGCGCGGGGGGAGGCTCCAGACGGACGTCCTCGCGAAGCTCGGTGAAATGGACGCCAAGATCCACGCGGCGCGTCTGCTCACGTGGGAGGCGGCGTGGAAGGCGGATCTCGGCCAGCCCAACGCCAAGGAGGCGGCGATGTGCAAGGCGCACGCCGGCCGTATCTCGCTCGAGGTGTGCGCGGACTGCCTCGAGATCATGGGTCCCATTGGCCTCGACGGGCACCTGGTCGAGAAGCTGTACCGCGACGTCAAGGTGTTCGACATCTTTGAGGGCACCAATCAGATTCAGCACCTCATCGTGGCGCGCAGGCTCTACGAGCCCTACGGGTTGCGCCTCTGAGGCGAAGAGCGGGAGGGAACAGGCATGGCGTATTCCACGCTTCGCGTCGCGCGCCTCGAGAAAGGCGTGGTGTGGGTCGAGATGGACAACCCGCCTGCCAACGCCATCTCGGATGCGCTCGTCGACGATCTCGACGCGCTCCTGACAGAGCTTGAAGCGGATCAAGCGGCGCGGGTGCTCGTGCTTGCCTCGGCGCATCCGAAGAACTTCGTCGCGGGTGCGGACATCAAGATGATGACGCAAAACGCCAGCAAATACGCCGGCCAGGGCGGCGCCATCCGCGACGCCGCGAGCCGCATGCAGCACGTGTTCGATCGCGTCGCAAAGTTTCCGCGCCCGGTTATTGCGGCCATCCACGGCCACGCCCTCGGCGGGGGCTGTGAGCTGGCGCTCGCGTGCGACTTTCGCATCATGAGCGGCGGGACCATCGGCTTGACGGAGGTGTCGCTCGGCCTCATCCCAGGCGCGGGAGGCACGCAGCGCATGACGCTTCTCCTGGGCCGCGCCAAGGCGACCGAACTCATCTTTTTCGCCAAGCGGCTGTCGAAAGAGGAGGCGGAGGCCATCGGGCTCATCACCAAGGCGGTCGAACCCGAGCGGCTTCGCGAGGAGGTGCTCGCGTTCGCCGAGAGCCTGAGCGAGCGCGCGGTGTTCGCCATGGGCTTGGCGAAGCAGGCCATCGACGCGGCGGTGCCGCTCGAGAGCGGGCTCCGCGTGGAAGCCGAAAACTTCGAGCGCACGTTCAGCACAGGCGAACCGCTCGAGGGCATCGCGGCGTTCCTGCAGAAGCGGCCCGCGAAGTTCTTGAAGGACGCGGCAGCCAAAGCTTGAATCACAGGGGGAATGAGAGATGTCGTCTTGGAATGAACTGCTGAAGGGGAAAGTGGCAGTGGTGACGGGGGCCTCGCGCGGACTCGGAAGGGCGGACGCGCTCGCGCTCGCTGAGGCCGGCGCCGACGTCGTCATTACCGACATTCTCATCGAAAGCGACGAGTCGAGCGCGCAGTCGGCCAAGCAGTACGGCCCGCTCGCGCAGGTCATGCAGAGCACGAAGGTGGTCTACGCCGAGAAGACGGCCGAGGAAATCCGGCAGATGGGCCGGCGGTCGTTTGCCATCAAGATGGACGTGACGGATCGGGATCAGGTCCGCGAGGTCTTCGCCCGCGTGAAGGAGGAGTTCGGCCGGATCGACATCCTCATCAACAACGCGGGTACGCTCGATCACGTCTCGCAGATCGAGAATCAGCGCGACGACCTGTGGGAGCGAGATCTGCGTGTGAACCTTACCGGCACATACAACTGCACGAAGGCCGTGTGGCCGTACATGAAGGAGCAGGGGTTTGGCCGGATCATCAACATGTCGTCCATCGTGGGTTTGCAGGGCGGTTTCGGGCAGGCGAGTTACGCCACGACCAAAGGCGGCATCCTGAGCTTCACCAAGAGCATGGCACTCGAAGGGGCGCGGCACGGCATCACGGTGAACGCCATTGTGCCGGGCATCATCAATACCGAGGCGTTCCGCATGGGCAACAAGCAGATGAACGAGCGGATGATCCAGCGCACCGCCTTCCGCAAGCCCGGTGAACCCGAGGACGTGGCGAACGCCATCGTCTTCCTGTGCTCCGACAAGGCGCGTTACATCACGGGCATCGGCTTGCCGGTGTGCGGCGGGATCGACCTGTTCACGTTCTGACCAAGTGACGGATGGAGTCACACGTACAAAGGAGGTGCGCTCGTGCAGCGCGAAGTGGTGATTGTGGACGCCATTCGCACGCCCATCGGACGCAAGAACGGGAGCCTGTCCTCCGTTCATCCGGTCGATCTCTTGGCGCCCCTGCTTAAGGCGCTGGTGGATCGGAATGAGCTTGATCCCATGGAGATTGAGGACGTGGTCACCGGGTGTGTGACGATGACCGGCGAGCAGGGGGGCAACATTGGCCGCATGGCGGTGCTCGCCGCCGGACTCCCCGTCGAGGTGCCGTCGTTCTCGCTCAACCGCATGTGCGGCTCCAGCCAGCAGGCCATTCACAACGCGGCGCAGGCGATTCTGGCAGGGGACATGGACGTGGTCATCGCGTGTGGCGTGGAGAGCATGAGCCGGGTCCCCATGGGCACGGATCTCGGCAAGTTTTCTACGGCGCTCACCAAGCGGTTTCAGATTGTGCCGCAGGGCTTCTCGGCCGAGATGATCGCGGAGAAGTGGAAGGTGAGCCGCGAGGAGATGGACGCGTTCTCGCTCGAGAGCCATCAGAAGGCGGCGCGGGCGGAAGACTCGGGCCTGTTTGACCGCGAGCGCGTGCCAGTCGAAAACGTGGGGCCCGAAAAGTTGACCGTGACGCGCGACGAGGGAATCCGGCGGGACACGTCGCTCGAAAAGCTGGCTGGATTGAAGCCGTCGTTTCGGCCGGATGGGCGGGTGACGGCCGGGAACGCGAGCCAAATTTCGGATGGGGCGGCCGCAGTGCTGCTGATGTCGGGCGAGAAGGCCGCGAAGCTCGGACTGAAGCCGCGGGCGCGCATGGTGTCTCGCGTCGTCGTGGGCGTCGATCCCGTCATCATGCTGACCGGGGTCATTCCGGCGACGCACAAGGCGCTTGACCGCGCGGGGCTCAGGCTCCAGGACATCGACGTGATCGAGATCAACGAGGCGTTTGCCTCGGTCGTCTTGGCGTGGAAGCGGGAGATTGAGCCGGATATGTCGCGCGTCAATCCGCGGGGCGGCGCCATCGCGCTGGGTCACCCGCTCGGCGCAAGTGGCGCGCGCATCATGACGACGCTCTTGCACGAGCTCGAAGACACCGGCGGGCGGTACGGGCTGCAGCTCATGTGTATCGGATTCGGCATGGCGACCGGGACCATCATCGAGCGGCTGTGAACGCAGCCGCTTTCTTCTTTTGGCCATTCCTTTCGGGCCCCTGAAGATGGGGGGGTGAAATGCCGAAGGTCAGGGATGGGGATGAAGCCCGAGGCGGCGTACAATGCAACTTACCTCCATGATTGTGGGAATTGAGAGAATATCAAAAGAAGGGAAGGGTTTGTATGAAGAAGGCGTGGTCAGTCGCTTTGGGTACGGCGATGGGTGCGGCTGCGTTCGCAGTAGGCGGTCACTCGGCCTTCGCTTCGACGGGGGCACCCGCGACGTCGCAGGGGGGACTGTTGGGCGTCCAGTTGAATCTTGGCGGATCGCAGGGGGTGGGCGTGAGTCTCAGCCTGTTGCCGCAGGCTCCCGGCAGCTCGACACCTGGGTCGGGTGGGCTGTTGAGCCTCGGCGTATCCCTTGGTTCGCCTCACGAAAGTTCGGCCTCTTCGGGGACCTCGGCAGGGGCGTCGTCCAGTGGAGGTGGAAGTGGTGAAGGGTCTCCGAGCGGAGCGAACACGGCTGCATCCGGGGGAGCATCTTCTTCCGACACCGGCGCGGGAACGCCGAAGGCGGTATCGATCAACTTGAACCTGCTGGCTTCGGGTGGGCAGGCGCAAGCGACGGGACCCGTGGGGGTGTCGGTCAACGCGCTGTCGACGGGCGGGAGTGCCACGTCGCAAAGCCCGGTCGGGATCGCCGTGAATGCGCTGTCCTCCGGAGGCAGTGCAACGTCGAGCGGCTTGCTGGGGCTGTCGCTCAACGGGCTTTCGTCCGGCGGCAGCGCGAGCGGTAGCGGCGCGGTGGGCGCTGGCGTGAACGTGGGGTCGTCGGGTGGCGGCGCGAGCGGTAGCGGCGCGGTGGGCGCTGGCGTGAACGTAGGGTCGTCGGG
>NZ_BCRQ01000068.1 GCF_001552675.1 Alicyclobacillus sendaiensis NBRC 100866 | reverse complement strand
CCCTCGTGAATCCAGGTTGGAACGAGACTCACAAAGAGTTATACACTTCCCTTTCGTCTGCTGCAAAAT
The DNA here is from genome assembly GCF_001552675.1 of Alicyclobacillus sendaiensis NBRC 100866. Taxonomy (GTDB): domain Bacteria; phylum Bacillota; class Bacilli; order Alicyclobacillales; family Alicyclobacillaceae; genus Alicyclobacillus; species Alicyclobacillus sendaiensis. The sequence continues at coordinate 14,444 of NZ_BCRQ01000068.1, read as the reverse complement.
CCCGCAAAGAGGTCCGGGAATTCGGTATACTCGAACTACGAAATCTGGTGAAGCGCGGCGAGCGCTCGCCGCTTCGGGGGAGGAGATCTCGTGAACGGCTCGGAAGGTGGAGGATTTCGCCGGTCGCTCGGTCTGCGCCAGGTGCTCGCCATCGCCGTGGCCGCCATTTCGCCCACCACGTCTGTGTTTCTCGTGTACAACACAGCCCTGTTTCAGGCGGGGACGGGCGTGTTCTGGGCCTTTCTCATCGGCGCCTGCATCGCGCTTTCCATGGCCTTTTGCTACGCGGAGCTCGGCTCTGCCTATCCCGGTGCGGGCGGCGCGTACCGCATCGTCGAGCGAGTGCTCGGCGAGCCGTTTGGCTTCATCGCCGTTTTTCTGTTCCTCGTGCTCGGCGTCGTGATCACCGCCAGCATCCTCGTCTCCGCCGCCTCCTATCTGCATTCGCTCGTCCCGGCGCTCCCGGTCAACTGGACGGCGGTCGCCATGATGGCCATCGTCACCTGGCTGTCGCTCGAGCGCATCGGCGCGACGAGCGCCGTGGCGACGGCGATGCTCGCGCTGGAGCTCGCCGTCATCCTCGCGTTCACCGGTCTTGCGTTCGCGCACGCAGAGCATCCGCTCGCCTACCTCGGGCGCCTGTCGTTTCCCATCCAGGTCGATCACGCCCCGCAGACCGTGACCTGGCAAGCGCTCCTCTCCGCGGTGGTGCCCGCGCTCTTTGCGTTCAACGGCTACGACTGGCCCCTCTATTTCGCCGAAGAGACCGTCGAGACAAGGCGCGTGCTGCCCCGCGCCGTGCTATTGGCGGCCATCATCAGCGTGGTGGTCGAGGTCCTCGCCGTGATGGCGGCGACGCTCGCCGTGCCGCACGCCTTCTTCACCGCCATTCCGGCGTCTTACTTACCGCTCGTGGCCATCGCGCAGTCTGCCGCTGGTCCGGTCGGCGCGACCGTACTCTTGGCGGGCGTCATCATCGCCATGTTCGACACCGGGCTCACGGGCAACCTGGCCTACGCGCGCATCTATCTCGACGCCGCGCGGGACGCGCGTTGGCCAGGGTCCGTCAACCGATTCTTCGCCAGCATGAATCGCCGCGGCGTGCCCAAGTGGGGATTCGTGTTGCTCGGCGTGGGCAACGCGCTGTTGTGCTACTTCACGTCGCTCAACGACCTCATTACCTTCACCGGCGTGATCATCGTGACCATCTATCTCCTGGTGGCCGTGTCGGCCGTCGTGCACCGGCTGCGCCGCACCTCGCCCCAGGCGCCGTTTCGCATGCCGCTCTGGCCGTTGCCGCCGCTCATTGCGCTCTTTGGCGTCGCGTTGTCGCTCGTCGAACAGGCCCCGGTCGATCTCGTCCGCACGGCGGTCCTCGTCGCCGTCGCGCTCGTGTACGCGCTCGCCTACCTCGAGAGGCGCCAGGACTTGCGATCCGGCCGCGAATCGTCCATGATGGAAGACAACAACTGAATCGCACGCACACGCGCAATCCTTCGGGGCAGGGTGAGGCCGCAAGGCCAATTCCCGATCGGTGGTGATCCGAGCGCATGACTCGGTCAGTCCACGAGCCGCAAGGCACGAACTGGTGAGATTCCAGTACCGACGGTATAGTCCGGATGAAAGAAGGATGGCGGCGCGTCGGCGCACGTCGTGCGCTTTCGCAGCTTGCCGAGACTTTTTTGCCCATTCGCCCCTGGTTGCCATGGGCTTTTTTCATGGGCCTGAAATGGGGGATGGCCGTTGACCGAAGACGAGCGGTACATGCGCATGGCGCTCGAGGTGGCGCGCCTCGGCGAGGGCCAGACCTCTCCGAATCCGATGGTCGGCGCCCTCGTGGTGCGCGACGGCCATGTCGTCGGCCAGGGCGCACACCTCAAGGCGGGCACGCCGCACGCCGAGGTCCACGCGCTCCGCATGGCGGGCGATGCCGCGCTCGGCGCGACCCTCTACGTCACCTTGGAGCCCTGCAATCACCACGGGCGAACGCCGCCCTGCACGGACGCCATCCTCGCTTCCGGCGTGCGGCGCGTGGTGGTGGCCACGCTGGACGTGGATCCGCGCACGGCGGGGCTTGGCGTCAAGCGGTTGCAGGCGGCCGGGATCGACGTCACGGTGGGCGTGCTCGAAGAAGAGGCGCGGGAACTCAACCGCCACTTCTTTCACCGCGTCACGACCGGTCGCCCCTACGTCATCTACAAGGTGGCCATGACGCTGAGCGGCCACGTGGCCGCGTCGAACGGGCACAGCCAATACGTCACGGGCGTCGAGGCCCGTGACGACGTCCATCGGCTGCGGCAGCTCATCCCGGCCATCGGGGTCGGCGTCGGGACCGTGCTCGCGGACAATCCGGAGCTCACCGCGCGCCACCTCGACACGGGTGTGAGGCGAGATCGCCAGCCGCTTCGGGCCGTGTTTGACACGCGCCTTCGCACGCCGCCGACCGCCCGCCTCTTGGCGGCTCCGGGGCGCACGCTCGTCCTCACGTCGGAGCGCATGGCCTCGTCGCCTGCCGCGAGCCGGCTCGCCGCGCAAGGCGACGTTCGCGTTGTTCCCGTACCCGAGCGCGGCGGTCACCTGGATCTCGGCGCGGCGCTTGCGGCCATCGCGGCCGAGGGCGCCAACGCCCTTCTGCTGGAGGGCGGGCCGACGATTGCGGCGGCGCTTCTGCAGGATAGGCTCATCGACGAGGTGCGCGTCTACGTGGCGCCGAAGCTCCTCGCGAGCGGGTTGCCCGCACTATCCGGCGCCCTCACGCAGTCGATGGCGGAGGCCGTTTCTCTTCACGGTGTGAGGACCGAATGGCTGGGTGGCGATCTCGTCCTCACAGGGCGCGTTCAATATCGTGAGGGGGTGTGAGCATGTTCACAGGACTCGTGGAAGGCACCGCGCGCCTCGCGGCGGTATCCCGCCACACCGGCGGGGCCACGTTCACGCTGGAGGCGCCGTTTCTCATGGACGACTTGCGCGTCGGCGACAGCGTCGCGGTGAACGGCGTCTGCCTCACCGCGGAGACCGTGGGCGGCGGCTCGTTCACGGCGACGGCGGTGCCCGAGACGCTGCGCCGCACGAATCTCGGCGAACTCCAGCCGGGCGGCCGCGTGCACGTCGAGCGGGCCATGCGCGCCGACGGCCGATTTGGCGGGCATATCGTGAGCGGGCACATCGACGGGGTCGGTCACGTGGCGGACGCGTACCCGGACGGCGACGCGCGTGTCCTCGTCATCCGCGTCGATCCGTCGCTCGCGCGCTACCTGGTGGACAAGGGATCCGTGGCCGTGGACGGCGTCAGCCTCACCATCATGCGCGCGGAACGGGACCGGTTCTCCGTATCCATCATCCCGCACACGCAGGCGGTGACGCGGTTTGGCGAGATCCAAATTGGGCACACCGTGAACATCGAGTGCGACGTGATCGCCAAGTACGTCGAACGGCTCCTGGCGTACCGCAGAGACGGCGGCGCTTCGGGTGGCATCGACGCCGCGTTCTTGGCGCGGCACGGCTTTTTGCGCTGACGAGGAGGCGAAGGAGCATGAACACCATTGAAGAGGCGCTCGAAGATCTGCGCCAGGGGCGCGTCGTGATCGTCGTGGACGACGAGGACCGGGAGAACGAAGGGGACTTCGTCGCGCTTGGCAGCCGCGCCACGCCGGACGTGGTGAACTTCATGATCACGCACGGCCGTGGGCTGTTGTGCGTGCCCATCACCGAAGACCGCGCCAGGCGGCTCGGGCTCGAGGCGATGTACGAGCGCAACACGGACAACTACGGCACCGCCTTCACAGTGTCGGTCGATCTCGCCACGACCCACACGGGCATCTCGGCCTTCGAGCGGGCGGAGACCATCGCGGCCATTGTCTCGGAGGACACGGGCCCGGACGATTTCCGCAAGCCGGGCCACGTGTTTCCGCTCGTCGCCAAGCCGGGCGGCGTGCTGCGCCGCGCGGGCCACACGGAAGCGGCGGTCGATCTCGCCCGGCTTGCTGGGGAGCCTGAGGTGGGGGTCATCTGCGAGATTCTGAACGACGACGGGACGATGGCCCGCCTGCCGCAGCTCGAGCAGGTGGCGGCGCGGTTCGGCCTGAAGCTCATCACCATCGCCGACCTCATCGCGTACCGCAAGCGCACGGAAAAGCTCGTGCGCCGGGCCGCCGAGGCGGAGTTGCCCACGGCGTATGGCCACTTTCGGGCCGTGGTGTACGAGAGCGAGATCGACCAGAAAGAGCACATCGCGCTCGTCATGGGCGATGTCGCGGACGGCGAGCCGACGCTCGTGCGCGTGCACTCGGAGTGCCTCACGGGCGACGCGTTCGGATCGCTGCGCTGCGACTGCGGGCCTCAGCTTCACGCCGCGCTGCGCCAGATTGCGAGGGAGGGCAAGGGTGTGCTGCTGTACCTGCGCCAGGAAGGGCGCGGCATCGGCCTGTTGAACAAGATTCGGGCGTACGCGCTCCAGGATCAGGGGCTCGACACGGTGGAGGCCAATCACAAGCTCGGTTTCGCCGACGATCTGCGCGACTACGGCATCGGGGCGCAGATCTTGCGCGATCTCGGCATCCGCAAGATGCGCCTTTTGACCAACAACGTGCGCAAGATCAAGGGCATCGCGGGGCACGGGCTCGAAGTCGTGGAGCGCGTGCCGCTCGAGGTGGACCGCAATCCGTACAACGAGGCGTATCTGCGCACCAAGCGGGACAAGCTGGGGCACCTCCTAAACCTGTGAGACGAGCGGAATGCGTGACGGAGAGAGGGGCATGGCAAGTGCGCGTGTATGAGGGCAATTTCATCGGGCAGGACTTGCGGATTGGCATCGTGGCATCTCGGTTCAACGACTTTATCACGAGCAAGCTGGTGGAGGGCGCTCTGGACGCGCTTAGGCGCCACGGCGTGCCTGAGGACCACGTGGAGATGGCCTGGGCGCCCGGCGCGTATGAGATTCCGCTGGTGGCCCGCTGGATGGCCGAGTCCGGGCGCTATGACGCGGTGGTGGCGCTGGGCTGCGTCATTCGCGGCGCCACCGCGCACTTCGATTATGTCGCCGGCGAGGCGGCGCGGGGGATTGCGCAGGTCAGCCGCGACACGGGCGTTCCGGTGATGTTTGGCGTGTTGACCACGGACACCATCGAGCAGGCCATCGAGCGGGCCGGCACCAAGGCCGGCAACAAAGGCGCCGAGGCGGCTATCGGGGCCATCGAGATGGCGAATTTGCGGCGGGCGCTTCGCGGCTAGGGCGGACGATGCCATCGGGGTGAGGTTCGCGCCGCGCTTGCACGAGGGCGCTCGGCGGCTTCGCGAGTGCCCTCTGTGCAAGGCGTTGAGCCGACGGTGCCGGGGCGTTGGGAAGCGCCGGTTGGCGCGTTCGCGGGCTGCGCCCTCGGGGCGCCATCACTTCGGTGTGGCCGGCCCCTGGCCGCCCAACGGCCGTGCGCGGGCAGCGAATCGCTGAGGATAGTGCCGAGGCGGCGGGCTGAGGGTGTCCGGAGCGCGCTGTGATGGGGGCTGTGCTGCGCACAGAGCATCCTTCACGACGACGTTTCTCGCGCTTCGCCGCTGCTCCTCCGCATCAGGGTTGGTGACGAGGTCGAACTCGACGCATTGGCCGTTGCGCAAAAAACGGTATCCGGGGAATCGGTCGGGATGGGGCAGAATGGCGCTGAAGTGCACCCAGACGTCCTCGCCGTCCTCCGCGCGAATCCAGCCGAAGCCTTCGTCGTCCCGCCATTCTTTCACGATGCCTTCCACGATTGTTCACCTCAAACCTTTTCTGTGCGCCCCTTGACACAAGGATCCTTATGCTATCAATCACCATAAGATTCTGAATGAAGCGGCGCAACTTCAGGCCCGCGAACGCCGCAGCAGTGCTCGAGGAACAAATTTCGAGGGCGCTCAACGGTTTTGGGGTGAAGTGATCACACTGATGCGCGAAGCTTGCGACGAGAAGCTGGCGAAAGAGCAAAAAGACCGCGTAAATCACTGTTTTGTAAGATACCGATCATACTTTCGACAAAAAGATGCATGGAATATGCATCTTTTTTCTTCGGTAAGGGTCTAAACTCAAGATGTATCCACTCATGAGGGAGGCAGGTCTATGCTGAGTAGAAAAGACCGGGACATCATTGCCTCAACACTTCCCGTGCTGGAAGAGAAAGGGGAGCAAATCACCCGGAGATTTTATCAACTTCTGTTTGAGTCTCATCCTGATTTTTTAAATTTATTCAATCAGTCTAATCAACATCAGGGTCGGCAGCAAACGGCACTCGCGCAGGCGATTTATGCCGCAGCTGCGCACTTGGATGATCTCAACGCTATTCATTCTACTGTCATGCGTATCGCCGAAAAACACCGAGCGCTCGGGGTTCAGCCGGAGCAATACCCGATTGTCGGCGAAACGTTACTCTCCGCCATGCAAGACGTGCTGGGCTCCGCAGCTACGCCCGAGATCCTTGACGCATGGGCGCGCGCCTACGACCAGATCGCAGACGCCTTTATCACTGTCGAAGCCGAATTGTATAAGCAGGCTGCAGAACAGGTGGGTGGCTGGCGCGGCGAGCGCGCATTCGTTGTGCGAGACAAAGTGAAAGAGAGCGATGTCATCACGTCGTTTTATCTTGAACCGCAAGACGGAGGTCCTATTGCGCAGTACGCGCCTGGCCAGTATCTCACGGTAGTCGTGCGCATACCGGGTCATCCTTATGTCCAGCGTCGTCACTACAGCTTGTCGGATGCTCCTGGCAAACCGTATTACCGCATTAGCGTAAAGCGCGAGGCAGCGATCGGAGAGAAACCCGCTGGTCTCGTATCTAATTACTTACACGATCATGTTCATATCGGTGACATTCTTTACGCTACGCCGCCTGCGGGTGATTTCCGCTTAGACCCGGATGATCAGACACCTGTTGTCTTTCTCAGCGGCGGTGTCGGCATGACACCTCTGATGAGCATGGTAGAAGCGGAAGCGTACCGCGGCACTCGACGTCAGATGGTCTACGTGCATTCGGCACTGAATGGAGCGGTTCACGCCTTCGACGCGCGGCTTCGCGCACTGGCGCAGCAGCCCGAATTCACCTATTACGTCGTGTACGAACGCCCGAGCGCGGATGACCGCACACATCCGCATCTTGTAAAAGAGGGTTTTGTCAATCGCGACCTGATTGAGCAGGTGTCTCCCGCAGGCGCGGTGTACGCTTTCTGCGGACCGACACCATTCATGCGCACCGTTTACCGCAGCTTGCGAGAGATGGGCGTTCCGGACGAGCGGATCCGATTTGAGTTCTTTGGACCAACCCAACAGTTGTTAGAATCCTAACCAGTCGGAGCAGGCCGCCGTGAATCCCCATGTCGCACTGCCTTCCGGGAGCAAACAGAATTTCCTGCTCTGCTGCACTGACATAGGTAGGGCTGTGGCGGACCAGGATGGCAGCGCCGTGCTGGGGCCGTCTGATGAGCGAAGTTGACAGTCACTCCAAGGTGGGCCAACCCTATGCGGAGTGGCTGTCGTCCTTTTTGCAGCGATCAAGGACTCGAAGCAATCATGAGGGTGGTTCTGGACACGAACGTTTAGATCTCGGGATTCCTGCTCCCGAACAGTATATCGGGGCCTATCGCGGAAGCGTGGCGGTCTGCCCAATATACGCTCGTGGTATCTGAATCCACGCTGGGCCCTTGATATGTGTACATCTCCTGAGCTTTCGCTCTCCTCGTTCGTTCGCCGCGCGTGCCGACGATTTTGGACACCGACAACTTGAAACACACGGCCTGCCGCCCCTTGACGCTCCATGAACCTGATGTTACCATTCATCATAAGATTCTGAACGCCGCGGCGCAACTTCCGACGAGCGCACGGAGAAAAGGGGAGAGCCACATGCGCGCGTGGTTCGCATTCCTGCGCACGCCCTGTCGCAAACGCCTGTCCAAGCGGCAGCGGCTCGCCATCCTGGCCCTGACGATGACCGTGAATTCGCTATTTCTCGCGGACAATCGATATCTCCATCTGGGAGACGGGTTTTGGGGCGGTTTCGTCTTGGGCATCTGGATCATGTCCAACGTGCTTTTCATCTTGAACGCCGCCATGCTCATCCGAGAGCGGTTCTGAGGCATGCGGCTTGTGCCTTTTGCGCCGCGATGATACACTGAAGTCGAACAATTTCATCGTGAGAAGGGCCTAGGGGTGCCGGAAGGCTGAGAGGCGGGTATCCGCCAACCCTGTGGACTCGATCTGGGTAATACCAGCGTGAGGAAGTGCCCGTCATCGTCCATGTGCGCCCTTTTCCCTTCGTGGTGAAAAGGGCGTTTTCGTTGTGGCGTGCGGCGCTCCCAGGGCCTGTTCCACGAACGGGGAGCGGAATGCGATGTCCAGATGGAAGCTGCGCGAAGTCATCCTCATGGTCGTGTTGGCCATTGTCTGCGGGGGCATTTACCGGGTGTGGGACGTGCTCTACGCCCTCATTCCCGCCACCGCCTACGCGCTTCAGGGCGTGATGACGGGGCTCTGGATGATCGCGGGCGTCATGGTCCCATACATCATTCGACGGCCGGGCGCCGCGCTCATCGCAGAGCTGGTGGCGGCCGCGGTGGAGCTGTTGCTCGGCGAGCAATGGGGACTTTCCAACATGATCTCGGGCCTCATTCAAGGCATCGGTTCGGAAATCGCCTTCCTTATCTTCGCCTATCGCGTCTGGAACACGGGCACCTGCGCCTTGTCCGGCGTGCTGGCGTCCGCGGCGTTCATGTTCCAATGGTACTTCCAGTACGGCGGTGACAAGCTGCATCTCGGCACGCAGATCGCGTTTGTCCTCATCTCGCTCGTGAGCGGCGCACTGCTCGGGGGACTCCTGCCGAAGGCGCTCGCGGATGCGCTCGCTCGCACCGGCGCGCTGCGCAATTACGAGATCGCCAAGCGGTCGGTGACCTCGGCATGATAAGCGCCACGGCAGGGGTCGAACGGGCGATGGCGGTCGAGGTGCGCGGTCTCACGGTGACGTACGAAGAGGCGGCGCAACCCGCGCTGGTGGACGTGTCGTTCACGCTTGCAAGGGGACAATGCCTGCTCGTCATCGGGCCGAGCGGCTGCGGCAAAAGCACACTCGCCATGACCATCGCGGGCATCGTGCCGCGCTCCGTCGAGGCGCGGGTGGAGGGTGAAGTTCGCCTTGCGCAAGAGCTTAAAGCGCCAGGGAAGATTGGCTACGTGTTTCAGGACCCGGATCTCCAGTTTTGCATGCATCGGGTGGACGACGAGTTGGCGTTCGGCCTGGAGAATCTTCGGGTTGCGCGCGACGAGATGCCTTCTCGCATGCGGAGCGCATTGGCGGCCGTGGGACTCCGCGTTGGGCTCGGCGCTCGCCACCATGCCTTCTCGGGCGGCATGAAGCAGAAGCTCGCCGTCGCCTCCGCGCTCGCCATGGATGCCGATCTCGTCATCCTCGACGAGCCCACCGCGAACCTGGACCCGGATTCGCGCCGCCACGTCTATGACGTCATCCGCCGCCTGAAGGAGGCGGGGAAGACGGTACTCGTCATCGAGCACCGGTACGAGCCGCTTCTCGAGGTGGCGGACGAGGTGTTGGAGCTTGCGCCAGGCGGGCGCGCCGTGGCCGTGCATCGTCCGGAGGACGCCCCGCGCAGGGCTCCGCGTCATCGGCAGCGCGGGGTGACGGTGCGCGCACAGGACGCCCCCGTGCTCGAAGCGCACGGTCTTGCGCTTCGCTATGGCCATCAGGACGTGTGGCGGGACGTCCACCTGGCGGTCCGGCCCGGTGAATGGCTCGCCATCGTGGGCGCGAATGGCGCCGGCAAGTCGTCGCTGCTCGAGGTGCTTGCGGGACTCCGCCGGCCCACCGCGGGCGAGGTGCGTTTTCGCGGAGAGCCCATGCATCGGATGTCCGCGAAGGAACGCTACGGCCGCATCGCCTATGCATTTCAAAACCCGGAGTACCAGTTTCTCTACGAGCGCGTGGCCGACGAGATGGCCGGGCGCGTGCTCGGGGACGAGGTGCCGGACGAGGTGGAGCGGGAGCTTCGGGCGTACGGGCTTGCCGGCCTCGGCCACCATTCGCCCTTTGGCATCAGCCAGGGGCAGAAGCGCCGCCTCGCCATGGCCGTGATGATGCGCCAAGGCGCGGACGTGTGGCTCGTCGACGAGCCGACCTACGGCCAGGACGAGGAATCGGAGCGCATGATTCTCGACAGGCTCGATGCGCTGTGCGAAGCGGGCAAGGCCGTGATCGCCGTCACGCACGATCTCGACCTTGTCCGCGCGCACGCCGATCGGGTGATGGTGCTCGCGGACGGTGGCGTCCTGTACGACGGGCCGCCGGAAGCGCTGCTGCGAAATCGGCCGCTTTTGCGGCGGGCGCGCCTGGATGAGACGGCGCCCGTGGCGCCTAGCCCCGCGCAAGACACCTGGGGTGCGCCCGGGCGCGAAGCGGCCGCCGTCGAGATGGAGCGCGATCCCGCCGCCATGCCTGCGCAGGCGCCGTCGTCCGCGAGGCGGGCGAGATCGCCACTCATGCGGTGGCACCCCGATGTGAAGGCCGTCGCGCTTCTCTGCGTCGCGGCGATTGCGCTTTGCGCGCGCACGTTTGCGGCGGAAGGATGGATCTGGGCGCTCGTCGGCATCCTGGCCTTCGCGCTTGGCTGGCTGTCGCCGTGGAAGCTCGCCAAGCGCCTGTCGCCGCTTCTCGTCATTTACGCGGTCTACCTGTGGGCCTTTGCGGCCAACGCCGCGGCGCCCGCCGGTACGCACGCGGTGCACTGGCTTTGGTTCGACCTGACTGGGTACGGCTTCAAACAGGGGCTGCTCGTGGTGCTGCGGACCTTCGCCACCGTGGTGCTCGCATACGTGCTCGTCGCCACCACCGACGGCACCGACTTCATGGTCGGCCTGTCGCAGTCGTTCCACCTGCCGCCCAAGCTGTCGTACGGGGCCATGGCCGGTACCGGCTTTCTCGGCCGATTCCAGCACGATCTCGACGTGTTTCGCATGGCGCGCCGCGTGCGCGGTCGCGAAGGCTGGTGGGTTCTGCGCCCGGTCCGCTACGCCCTACCGCTTCTCGCGCAATCCATTCGGGTGAGTGAGCGGCTTGCCATCGCCATGGAGGCGCGGGGGTTCTTCGGCCCGCCCGCGGAGCGATGGGACGGGAGGACCTACTGGCGCAGGCTTCGGCTTCGCGCGGGGGATCTCATCGCGGCCGGGATCGCCGTGGCTGCGGCTCTCGCATGCCTGTGGGCGCCGTGAGGATTGGATCCCGCCGGGCCTCGGCGATGAGAAACTTGTCCGGATGACTTGGGGAAACCGCTGGCCGCGAGGCCACGTTTCCCACGGGCAAGAGCGGAATTTGTGGTATCATAGGGACGTGGCTGAAAACATGGAGTGGGAGTGGGACATGATGCCCTTCACAGAGGTCGATCAACTGGCGGTCAACACGATTCGCACGCTGTCGATTGACGCCGTCGAGCGAGCCAATTCTGGCCATCCAGGCCTGCCGATGGGCGCCGCGCCGATGGCCTACGTGCTTTGGACGCGGTTTATGAAGCACAATCCCGCGAATCCCAAGTGGGTGAACCGGGATCGGTTTGTGCTGTCCGCGGGCCACGGGTCGATGTTGCTCTACTCGCTGCTTCACCTGTCCGGCTACGACGTCACGCTGGAGGATCTCAAACAGTTCCGCCAATGGGGCTCGAAGACCCCGGGCCACCCGGAGTACGGTCACACGCCGGGCGTCGAGGCCACCACAGGGCCTTTGGGCCAAGGCATCGCGATGGCGGTAGGCATGGCGATGGCGGAGCGGTTCTTGGCGGCGAAGTTCAATCGCGACGGGCACGACGTGATCGATCACTATACATACGTCCTGTGCGGCGACGGGGACTTGATGGAAGGGATCAGCGCGGAGGCGAGTTCGCTCGCCGGACACCTGAAGCTGAACCGCCTCATCGTGCTGTATGACTCGAACAGCATCTCCCTCGACGGCCCGACCGATTGGGCCTTCACGGAGGACGTGAAGAAGCGGTACGAGGCGTACGGGTGGAACGTGCTGCGCGTCGAGGACGGCAACAACCTCGAGGAGATCGAGGCGGCTATCGCGAAGGCGAGATCGTTCACGAATGCGCCGACGCTCATTGAGGTGCGGACCATCATCGGGTATGGCGCGCCGAAGAAGCAGGGCACGGCCAGCGCACACGGCAGCCCGCTCGGCAAAGAGGAGGCGCAGGCCGCGAAGGCCGCTTATGGCTGGCACTACGAAGAGGAGTTCTATGTGCCAGACGAGGTCCGGAAGCTGTTTGCCGAGGTGAAGGAAAAGGGCGCGAAGGCAGAGGCGGCGTGGAACGACGCCTTCCAGGCGTATGCGAAGGCTCATCCCGATCTCGCCCGCACCTTTGAGCAGGCGTTCGCCGGCAAGGTGGATGTGGACTTCGACAACGTCTTGCCGGAGTTCAACGAGGCCATCGCCACGCGCGAGGCGTTCGGCAAGGTCGTGAATGCCATCGCGCCGCACATCCCGACGCTGCTCGGCGGATCGGCCGACTTGTCCAAGTCGAACAACACGATGATCAAGGACGAAGATCACTTCAAGGCGCCGGACTACGCGGGCAAGAACGTGTTTTACGGCGTGCGCGAACACGCGATGGGCGCGATGATGAACGGCATCTGCCTGCACGGCGGCGTGTTCCCTTACGCGGGCACGTTCCTCGTGTTCGTCGATTACCTGCGGCCGGCGGTTCGGCTAGCGGCCCTCATGCAGCAGCCGTCGCTCTTCGTGCTCACGCACGATTCCATCGCCGTGGGTGAGGACGGGCCGACGCACGAGCCCATCGAACAACTGCCGTCGCTGCGCGCCATCCCAGGGCTGCGCGTGTTCCGCCCCGCGGACGGCACCGAGACGGCGCTGGCGGTGAAATACGCGCTGACGCACCGCGATAAGCCGGTGGCGCTCGCGCTCACCCGCCAGAAGGTGCCTGCGCTTGCGGAGGTGAAGGCGCACAAAGGCGACTTCGATCGCGGCGGCTACATCGTCTTCCAGCACGAGGACGGCTCCGATCTGGCGCTGTTGGCGTCCGGCTCCGAGGTCCAGCTGGTGCTCGAGGCGGGCAAGCGGCTTGCGCAGGAGGGTGTGAAGGTCCGCGTTCTCTCCTTCCCGTCCATCGACGTCTTCTTGGAGCAGGATGCGTCGTATCGCGAATCCGTCCTGCCGAGCGCGCTGCGCAAGCGCCTGGCGGTCGAGATGGCGCATCCCATGAGCTGGTACCAGTTCGTTGGCTTGGACGGCAAGGTGCTTGGCATCGACCGCTTTGGCGCGTCGGCGCCCGGCGACGTGGTCGTGCGCGAGTACGGCTTCACCGTCGATCACGTCTACGAACTCGCCAAGGAGCTCATCGGCCGCTAAATGCTGCGGGCTGGATTGAATCGAAGGCCATCCAATCGGACGCTTGCGTCCGGCGGATGGCCTTTTTTGAGGGGGGTTGTGGGCGGCGGCGCACAGGGATGTGTTCGATGTGGTAGCAATCTTTTATCGTAAGTAGCCATGTGAAAAGGGGACTTTCGGAATTCATGCATTGCTGAGGATCTACTGGAACGTATATTCTAAGTTTGTTGTGAGCTCTCGGGAAGAGAATGACCGATGTATCTTCGAGACAAGGCGTAGGCGCAACTACCCATAAAACAGGGCGGCTGCTCCCCAGTGGAGTGTGACAATGGCAAGTTGGAGCTTACTTACGAGCGATAAGATGCCCAAGCAGATTTGGATTCCCAGTAAGGCCAAGATCGATAGGCTAGTCTTGCTCAGAAATTGATTTGAATGTGCGGTAATCACGAACCAAATACAATACAAGATAAGAGCAATATAGCAGTCGTTGTAGCATGTATGATGAGCAATGCTTCATTGAGTCCGGTAGAGGGCGGGACGTGTTGTCCGTGACTTAAGATGTAGCTATCTTCTCCAAACAACGCTTGGCTCGCTCCGGAGTGCCGAAAGACCGCCCCAGCGGTCACAGTGAACAACCTTGTCATGTAGAGAAACCATGCTCGTTTCTTCATCACGGGGTTCGTGTATCGATTCTGGAAAGCGGCGACTCGTGTGAACCGGTCTTGTTTTGTAGCGATATTGGATAAATGAATAAACAAGGAAAGAATGATCATTTTATTAACGAAATCTACATTTGTAGCAACAACAGGAAAAACAAACGTACAATCAATTTGAACAATCAAAGAGATAATCCCCAAAATAATCGTCCACATCATATGCTTGTTTTCACGATAGTGTTTTAGAATCCAAATGAATAACCAAGTAACGAGGATTCCCAGAAGAACAGCTGCAATTCGATGGGATAGTTCGAATACCAGAGACATGTTCTCTTGCAGCGGATGCTCACACAACGGCCACTTTGGGCATGCAAATCCAGCGTTTTCTCCTACGATTAAACCCGCTATCACCATTTGCACTCCCACT
>NZ_BCRQ01000067.1 GCF_001552675.1 Alicyclobacillus sendaiensis NBRC 100866 | reverse complement strand
CGCGAGATCTTCTGTCTTTGTCCTTCCACATCTCCTGAGAACGTTCCTCTACGCCAACGCCCCGCGCTCCGATTCGCCGGCACCGACGGATTGATGTTCTCGAGCGAGGCGATGCGCCTGTCGCAGTCGCCGGACGCCTCGCGCCACCTGAACGGCGCCATACCCAGCCAAAAGCGCCAGCAAGGGCTCGATGGGCGCGCGCATCCGGTCCCAGGCGGGAAAGATGAAAAACAGCGCCACGTAATACCCGAGAACGAGAAGCGGCCAAAACACTCTCGCGTCCCGTGTGCGGCGCGCGTGCCACACGGCGTAGGCCGTTCCGGCGCACGCCAGCGCGAGCATGCACAGGTAGGTGGCGAGATCGAGGGCGTGCGCGCCGCGCGCGAACCAGACGGGCACGGGTGGCGAGCTCTGGCCGATGGACCAGTACAGGGCGTTCGATACCCCGGCAAACAGGTGCCACCACTTCACAAACCCCATCGCCAACGTGTGCAGCGGATGGCTGAAGATGTACGCGCGCGCAGCCTGGGAGGCCGCGTGATCTTCCGTCACTTCGTTCGCCACGTAAGATAGAAACGGGTTTTGATGCGGGTTGAGCGGCCAGAAATAGGCGCCATTCGCGTGGGGGTTGTTGCCCTGCCACAGATTGATGCCTCCGTTCGTCGACACCATCACGAACGCGTGAAGGTCGATGGCGTTGCGCACGGTGATGGGGGCAACGGTGAGGACGACGCCGGACAACATGGCGGCAGCGAGCGCGCACGCCCGGCGCCACCCCACGCGCGCGACGACGAGGTACGCGAACCACGGCGCGGGCGCGAGCAGCAGGACAGGACGCACAACGCAGGCCAACCCGACGACGCATCCGAGGGCAAACGCGCGGCTCTTCCGGACGTCCCGCCCTGCTCGTGTGGCGCCGATGAGCGCGGCCAGCGTCAAGAGAAACGTGAACAGCATCTCGCTGCAGAGGACGCTCGACCAGGCGATTTGCGACAGGTAGCCTGCGAAGAGAAATCCCGCGACGAGCCCGGCCGTGCGGCTCCACAGCACGGCGCCCAGCATGGTCACGAGTCCCGCTGTCAGGCTGTTGAGCACGGCGTTGGCGAGGGTGCCGCTCCAAAAACCGCCCCCAAACAGTTGATAGATTCCCGCCAGAAAAAGAGGGTATCCAATGGGAAAGTAGGCGGTGGGTTTCCCGTCATAGGTGTATCCTTGGCCTTCGGCGAGCGCGAAGGCGTGATCGCGATACCAGGCGAAGTCTGACGCGGGGACGGGATGCACGGCGGAGAGCCAGAGGAGGCGAAGCAGAAGCGCGACCGCCGTGACGGAGAGCGCGTCGATCGCCAGAACGGCCGCCGAGGGACAGGGGATGGCGGCGCGGCGCGCGTGGGAATGTTCCAACGTCATGAGCCGGCTCCTTTCGGGAAGGCCGATCCCTAGGCCTTCATCATCCTCTCCGATTGTACACCCGCGCGCCATGGGTGAAGATGGTGACGGATTGTGCGGCGAGGCTGGGGCGTGCCGCGCGACGAAAGAGGTGCCGCGGGCCGCTTGATCTCCTCGCCTCTCTTCAGTGGGGTTCGGCGTTCGCGTCTTCCTCTGGCGTCGCCTCCCGCTGCTCGCGCCGTCGCACCAACGCCTGCCGCAGGAGCGCCACGGACATGGCGGTGACGCCGACGAGATCGAAATATGCGCCCGCGCTGTCGGCGAGCGATCCCGGCGCGGCCAGGTGGGTCAGGCTGTGCCAAAACGCGGGGCTGAGGATGAGGTCCATGGCGAGCAGGACAAAGACGCCGTACCCGAGGGCGGACAAGCCGGCCCACAGGCACAACGTCCCGCACACCACGGCGACGGGTTCGAGCCGGAGCACGCCCGTCTTCGGCATGACCGCGCAGGCGAGGCCGAGTGCAAACGAGACGGCGCCGAGCATCTTCGCGTGGCGCGGAAGGTGGTCGTCCCGGCGGATCCATTGCCAAAACGCTTGCATGGGCTTGCACCTCTCTGGAGAGATGTCTCTCTCCACAAGGTTGGCTCAATTCCACATTTTCATGCCGGACTGGTACAATCACCTCGAAACACGCATGTTCCAACAGGGAAGGAAGGCGGTGCGATGTCCGGCGCCGAACGCGAGGCTGAAACGGTTCGCATGGCGTTTGTCGGGCCTGGCCGGACGGCGGTCGCCCTTGCGCTGTCGTCCATGCGCGCGGGTCACGAGGTGGTGTATGCGCTCGCGCGCCGGCCGGAGAGCGACAGGGCGCAGACCTTTTTGCGGATGACGGAAGCGCCCGTGTATGGCATGAACGTGCCGCAGGAGGTGGCGGCGCGGGCGGACGTGATATGGATCACGGTGCCTGATCACGCCATCGCCTCGGTGTGCCGCGAGTTGGCGGACGCGGGGGTCTTCCGCCGCGGCCAGGTGGTGTTGCACGCGTCGGGCGCCCTTGCAAGCGGCGTGCTCGAACCTGCGGCCATCCGTGGCGCGAAGACGGCGAGCGCGCATCCGCTGCAGACGTTTGCGGGCGACGAGGCGGACGCCGAGCGGCTGAAGGGCGTGGCCGTGGCCGTCGAAGGGCAGCCAGAGGCCGTGCGCCTGGCCTTTTCCCTCGCGGAGGGATGGGGCGCCCGCCCGTTCGCCATCGCGGCGGCGGACAAGCCGGCCTATCACGCGGCGGCTGTGCTCGCGTCGAACGCCGTGATCGCCCTCATGGCGACCGCGGCACGCCTCGCGCCTCTGCCCGAAGGGGCGAAGAGCCTGTTGCCGCTCGCGCGCAGGACGCTTGAAAACCTGGAGTCGCTTGGCATTCCGGCCGCGCTCACTGGGCCCATTGAGCGAGGCGACGTCGACACCGTGGCCGAGCACCTCCGCGCCCTCGAGCGGGATCCGGCCGCGCGCCGGGTGTATCTGGCCCTGGCGGCGGCCACCGTGCCCATCGCCGTGGCGAAAGGGACGCTCGGGCCGGAGGCGGCAGGTCACCTGTCACAATGGTTTGCGGATACAGGGGGAATGTAGATGGCACGCACAGTGACCGTGCGCACGCTCGCCAACATGAAGCGGGCGGGCGAGAAGATCGCCATGTTGACCGCGTACGATTATCCGACCGCGAAGCTGTTGTCCGAGGCGGGCGTTCACGTCCTTCTGGTCGGCGATTCGCTGGGCATGGTCGTGCAGGGACAGCCGACCACCGTGCCGGTGACGCTGGATCAGATGGTCTACCACGCGAGCCTCGTCTCGCGCGGGGCGGGGGGCGCCATGGTCGTGGCGGATCTGCCGTTTCTGACGTATCAGGTGTCCGCGGAGGAGGCGATGCGCTCCGCCGGCCGGCTGATGCAAGAGGGCGGCGTGCACGGCGTCAAGCTCGAGGGCGGGCGCGAGATCGCGCAGACGGTGCGGCGCCTCGTCGATGCCGGCATCCCGGTCATGGGGCACATCGGGCTCACGCCGCAGTCCGTCCACGCCTTTGGCGGATTTGCGGTCCAGGGCAAGACGGCCGATCGCGCCCTGGAGATGATGGAGGACGCCGTGGCGCTCGAGGAGGCCGGCGCCTTCAGCATCGTGCTCGAGGCGGTCCCGGCCGAGGTGGCGGCTGAGATCACCCGGCGGCTCACCATCCCCACCATCGGCATCGGCGCGGGGCCGCACTGCGACGGCCAGGTGCTCGTCTTCCACGACTTCATCGGCTACACGTCGGGGTACATTCCGAAGCACAACAAGCGCTACGCGGATCTCGCGTCCGTCATTCGCGACGCCGCGCGCCAGTACATCGAGGAGGTCTCGCAGGGCGTGTTCCCCGGCGAGGAGCAGACGGTTCACCTGCAGGACGCGGAGCTTCGGCTCTTTCAATCCATGGTTGCCAGCTACGGAGGTGGTCCGCGTGAGTGAGCGTCCTCGGCTTGTGCGCACCATCGCCGAGGTGCGTCAGTCGGTCCAAGAGGCTCGGCGTCAAGGGCGTCAGGTGGCCCTCGTGCCCACCATGGGCTACCTGCACGATGGCCATCTGGCGCTTGTCGAACGCGCCAGACAGGAGGCGGACTGCGTCGTCGTCAGCATCTTCGTCAACCCGCTTCAATTCGGGCCGCGGGAAGACTTTGCGAGTTACCCGCGCGATCTCGACCGCGATCTCGACCTGCTCCGCCGGCAGGGCATGGCGGATGTCGTCTTCGCGCCGAGTGTGGAGGAGATGTATCCGCGCCCCATCCGCACGGAGGTGTCGCTCCCGGCGCTGTCGGATCGCTTGTGCGGTCAATCCCGCCCGGGCCACTTCACCGGCGTGGCCACGGTGGTCTCGAAGCTGTTTCACATCGTGCAGCCGGACGTCGCCTGTTTCGGCCAAAAGGACGGCCAACAGCTCGCCATCATTCAGCGCATGGTCGCGGATCTCAACTTCCCCGTCCGCATCGTCGGGGTGCCCACGGTGCGCGAGCCGGACGGCCTCGCCAAAAGCTCGCGAAATATCTACCTGACGCCCGAGGAGCGAGAGCACGCCCTCGTGCTTTATCGCACGTTGAGCTGGGCGAAGGACGCCATCCTGGCCGGCGAGCGGCGCGCGGACGTCATCCGCCAGGGCATGCGCGACCGTATTGCGGCCGATCCCGTCGCGCGGCTCGACTACGCCGAGGTGGTGTCGATGCCGGATCTCGAGTCCGTCGAGCGCGTCGAGGGCGACATCATGCTGGCGGTGGCCGCCTACTTCGGCAAGGCGCGGCTCATCGACAACTTCCAGTTTCACGTGGATCCGTAGGCCGTGGGTTCACCTCGTCCTCCCTTGCTCCGCGGATCCGGTTCGACTACAATGGGCGGCGGCTTTGATCGACTTGGGGGAGGGCGTGAGCATGCATCATGCCAACCGGCGCATGGTCTCTGTCGCCATGATGCTCGCGGTGTTTTTGGTCGCCATCGACGTCACCGTCGTGAGCACGGCGATGCCGCACATCGTCCGCCAGTTGCACGGCTTGAACTTATATAGTTGGGTGTTCGCCATCTACACGCTGACGACGTGCGTGACAACGCCTATCTACGGCAAGCTGGCCGATCTCTTTGGGCGAAAGGTCATCTTCTGCCTGGGCGTCGTGCTCTTCGTCGTCGGGTCGGCGTTGTCCGGCCTGTCGCAGAATATGCCTGAGCTCGTCTGGTTCCGCGCCTTTCAGGGGCTCGGGGCCGGCGCCGTCATGCCCGTGACCTTCACCATCATCGGCGACATCTTTCAGGGCGAGGAGCGCGCCCGCATGCAGGGCCTGTTCAGCTCGGTCTGGGGCGTCGCGGGACTGCTCGGCCCCCTTGTGGGTGGTCTGTTTGTCGATCACGTCAGTTGGCGCTGGATCTTCTACATCAATGTACCGGTCGGCGCCATCTCGCTCGCCCTCGTCCTTCTCTTCCTGCACGAGCGGTTTGAGCGCCGCCAGCACCGCGTGGACGTGTGGGGCGCGCTGGTGTTCACCATCGGGGTGTCCTCGCTTTTGTACGCACTGCTGAACGGCGGCAGCACGTATGCGTGGTCGAGCGGGGTCATCCTCGGGCTATTTGCGGCGAGCGCAATCTTTTTGGCGGCGTTCGTGTGGATTGAGGCGAAGGTTGCGGAGCCCATGCTGCCGCTGAAGCTCTTGTCCAATCCCGTGATTGCGGTGTCGGACGTATTGGTGTTTTTGGCGGCCTTCGTGCTCATCGGCGGCAACGTGTACCTGCCCATGTGGATTCAGACCATCCTCGGCCACAGCGCCACCAACTCGGGCCTCACGCTCATGCCCATGTCGCTCGCGTGGCCGCTCGCGTCCACCCTGTCCGGGCGATACATGTACCGCATCGGCGCTAAGCGGACCACCGTGATCGGGACGATTCTCGTGGCCCTCGCCGCGGCTTGGCTCCTCGCCATCAAGCTCGGCACGCCGTACTGGTATTTCGTCGGCGTGATGATCGTCATGGGGCTCGGCATGGGGTATCTGAACACGCCCACCACCGTCATGATCCAGTCCGTGGTGAGCTGGCAGATGCGCGGCGCTGCGACGGGATCGAACCAGTTTGCGCGGGCACTCGGCCAGACCATCGGCGTGACGGTCTTCGGCAGCCTGTTCAACAGCATCACGGCGAGTTACGTGCGCGAAAACGCGCCTTCGGGCGTGAATCGCGGCGATTTGACGCAGATCCTGAACAACCTTTCGGGCGGGGGACAGGCGGCGGGCATCCCGGCCGAGGTGAAGCGATTTGTGGACGGCATGCTCGCGCACACGCTGCACGACATTTTCCTCGCCATGTTCGGCGTGAGCCTCGCCATCGTCGTCATCGCGTGGTTCTTGCCTTCGCACGCCAAGCTCATGGAGCAGCAGGCGAAGGTCCAGGCGAAACGCGCGCATGCCTGATGCCATCCGAGGCACACTACAGGTGGCGATTACGTTCGATGGACGGGGGGATGGCGGATGGCAGAGCGCGATGTCCGGCGCGCCACAGGCGGCAAGACCCTGTGGCTCGAGGAAGCACAGGACGGGCTCAGCCTCACGAAAGCGCAGGTGCAGGACGCGTATCAGGCCGGGACGGCCGACGCCATTCTGTACACGCCGGATGGGCACCTGCGGGACTTGCGAGCGACCATCGTCCCGGATGAGATCGCGTGAATCGCCGCTGAACAGGGCCGATCGCGAGCTGCGATCGGCCCTTCGTGTGAGCACAGGGGGTCCTTGCCGCCGCGCGTCGGCGGCCGGGGCCCCTTTTTGCGCCTGGTGGATCTTTTGTCCATGCCGCGCGTGCCTCGCGTTGCACACGATACGGTGTCCGCGCGGACACACCGCTTCGTGGAAGCGAGGTGAGAGGCATGGAGAACGTCGTGGTTCTCACCATCGACAAGCGCACCAACCACGTCGTGCGGGTGGTGAAGAGCGTGGGGGCGCCGGATATCCACCGGGGCGATCTCGCCCGCGACGCCGTGTACACGCTCCTGACGCACGGCTATGAGGAGGTGTCTGCGGTGGACGGGCGCACGTACCTCGTGCTCGACTACAGCCGGGGCGCGTGCGAGGAAGAGTGAACAAAGGGTGAACGTTGGAGCCAGCCCGGGCTGGCTCCATTCGCCTTTTCGACAGAACGGCTATACTGCGGACAGAGGCTTTGCGAAGGAGGGCATGTCCGTGGGGAAGTTGGGCCGCGCACCGCTTGTCGCCATCTGCACGGCGGCCATTGCGGCGGTGTACGGCGCAGGGTACGTGGCCACGGAACCCTACGCCCATCGAGTGTCGCCGGGTTCTCCACCCGCGCCTCCGCAGCCGCACCGCGGTGAATGGGAGGCCGGGGCCGCGAGCGCGAAGTACCGGGACGGCGTCTACCGCGGCTCCGGCACGGACCAAATCGGCACCATCGACGTGGAGGTCACCGTCGCCGGCGGGCGGATTGCGAAAGTCGTCATCACGCGCTGCGATACGCACTATCCCCAGAGCGACATCGATCCGGTTTTGCCGGACGAGGTGCTGAAGGCGCAGTCGGCGGACATCCGCTTTGTCTCCGGCGCCACACTGTCGTCGTTCGCGTTCGCGATGGCCGTGCAGCAGGCCCTTCAGCAGGCGAAACCCTCGGCGGGTGGGGGAGGAGGCGCATGACGTACCTGCGCCGCGCGTATGTGGCCATGGACACGCGCGTCGAATTGGCCGGTTGGCGGGACGGCGCGAGCGAGCGCGAGCTCGTGCAACTGCTCGACGAGGCCGCGAGCCTCCTCTACGAGGTGGAGGCGGCGGCGACGCGGTTCCGCCCGGACAGCGACGTCGCCCGCATCGCCGCGCAACCGGGCGCTTGGGTGCGCGTGTCGCCGCACGTCGCGTATCCGCTTCAGGTTGCGCTGTGGCTCGCCGAGTGGACCGGCGGCCGCTTCGATCCGGCCTGCGGCCATCGCCTGGCCGCCATGGGCTTTGACCGCGACTATCGCACGGGCGAGCGGTTTCGCCTGCCCGGCGGTTCCCCGGACGCCACGTTTCGCGACATAGAGCTCGACGTCGCGCGCATGGCCGTGCGCACGCGCCGCCCCTTGCTTCTCGATCTCGGCGCCGTGGCAAAGGGTTACGCGGTGGATCTCGCCCTTGCGCGGCTTCGGGCAGCCCACCTCGCGGGCGCAATGGTCAACGCGGGGGGCGATCTCGCCGCGTTCGGTTTCGGGCCGTCCCGCCGTTTCTGGGAGGTGGAGATTCGCCACGAGATCCCGGGGTTTGTGCCGATGGTCGTTCGTCTGGCCTCGGGCAGCGTGTGTTCATCCGGGCTCTACGCGCGCCGCGGCCCGAATGGCGACGCCCACCTGTGGCATCCGCGCCCTGGACGAGCCCGCGCCCTCGCCGCGACCGTCGTCGCGCCGTACGCCATGATGGCGGACGGCCTCGCCACGGCATGCATGCTCGTGGAACCGGACGAGATCGAGCGGCTGTGCGACGAGGCGGGCGCAGAGGCCAAGGTGTGGTACGAGGGCGGAGCTTGCGTCGAAACGAGGGGGTGGGGAACCGGTGCGGTCTCGTGACGGGATGGCGAGCGGGCGGTGGCGGCGCCTGCGCGCGCTTTTGCGCAGGCCGAAGGCGGTCTGTTTGCTGGCGCTTGTTGTGCTCGGCCTCACCGCTGCGCTCGGCGGCGGTGCGCCGCGCGGGCTGCTTCAAATGGCGGTGGCCATGGCCGCTGCGGGCTCCTGCGATCTCGCCCTGTTTCGCCTGCGCGGCGAACGCCTCGCAGTCCCGGATGGGGCGCTCATCACGGGCGCCATCGTGGGCATGGTGCTCGCCTCCAACAGCCCGTTGTGGCTCGCTCCGGCGGTGGCCGCCGTCGCCGTCGCGTCGAAGCACCTGATTCGCCTCCGGCGCCGTCACGTGTTCAATCCCGCCGCCGTCGGCCTCTTCCTGGCAGCAGCTTTCGGCGCGAGCGAGAGCTGGTGGGGCGATCTCGCCGCGCTCCCCCCGGCCTGCGTCATGGTGCTCGTGGCCTTGGCGTACGCGGTGCTTTGGCGCGCTCGCAGGTTTGCGTCGTTTTTTGCATATATGGCGACGTTTTTCGCCATCTGTTTGGCGGCAGGACTGATGCACAGCCCCCTTGGCGCCGACGCGTTTCACAATCCCATCCTGAACTCCACCCTCTTCGCGGCGGGGTTCATGGCGAGCGATCCGCCCACTTCTCCGTCTCGCTGGTTGGAGCAGGCGGCCTTTGGTGCGGTGGCGGCGAGCGCCTCGGCGGTGGTTTACCTGGCTTTAGGAGGGCTTTTGTATCCCTTCATGGGCCTGATGGCCGCAAACGCCCTCCACGCCGCAATCCGGGCGCGCCGGCGTGTGCTACAATCGGCGCAGAGGGAGGCGAAGGCGTGATGGAACTGGGGAGCAAGCTTGTCATGGTGGGGGATTCTATCACCGACTGCGGCCGGGCGCAGCCGGTGGGTGAGGCGCCGCGCGGAGGGCTCGGCAACGGCTACGTGGCCCTCGTCGACGCCCATTTGCAAGCGCTTCACCCCGAATGGCGCATCCGGGTCGTGAACGTGGGCACAAGCGGCAACACGGTGAGGGATGTCCGGCGCCGATGGGAAACCGAGGTGATGGCGCTTCAACCGGACTACGTGAGCCTGATGATCGGCATCAACGACGTGTGGCGCCAATTCGACATGCCGTTCGTGACCGAGCGACACGTCGGGATCGCCGAATACCAGGACACGCTGCGCGACATCGTCGCCTCGACGAAGCCGCGGGTGCGCGAGATGGTTCTCTTGAGCCCGTTTTACCTCGAGCCGAATCGGGCGGATCCGATGCGGAAAGCCGTGGATGCGTACGTCGACGCCATGCGGGAGGTCGCGGAGCGGGAGCGCGTGCGGTTTGTCGACGTGCAGGCGGCGTTTGACCGCTTGCTCGAGCAGGTGAACACGTGGGTGTGGGCGCCGGATCGGGTCCATCCGTATCTGAACGGTCACCTGGTCATCGCGCGCGCCTTTCTCGCCGCGATGGGCGCCCTTTGAGGTCCATCGCGTGCGGACGGCGCATCCATCCGGCTACTGGCTCGGGAGGCTGTTCGGCAGTTGGCTGCCCGTGGGCACCACGCGCACGGGACCAGCGGCCACGACCGTGCGGCCGGACGCCATCTCGAGCCTCCATCCCGAGGAAGGCAGGCTGGTGACCTGAGGCACGACCGTGACGGAGGACGCGTTGCCGCGGGCATCCGCTTGAAAGGCGCCGAGCGCCCGGGGGGCCTCCGCGCCTGGCCCCGCGAGCAGCACCAGCTCGTACCGCTCACCAGGCGCGAGGTGCGCCGCGTTGACCGAGACGGTGAGCGTCTCGGTCTGGCGGTTGAAGAGCATCGTGGCCGATCCCGTGACGGGAAGCGAGCCTTGCGGGCTGAGGAGGACCTCGGCGACGACCACGGGCGAGCTGTTGGGCGAAGCGGTCTCTCTTTTCGCAGCGGGTGCAACCGCCGGATGGCTCCCGCAGCCCGAGGCCCACGCGGCGAGGAGCGCCGCGGTGCACCAGGTCATCATGCGATAGGGCTTCATACAAACCTCCCGTGGAGAGTCGGCGAGTCGTCGTCGCGGTCCCGCGTCTCATGGCGCGGGAGATGGGACGGAGAAGAAGAGAGGGCAAGAGCGCCAAGCTCTTGCCCTTCATGTCACCACGCGTACGCTTCCGGCGCCGGACCGCCAGGTCCCGGGAAAATCTCGTCCAAGCGCTTCAGCGCCTCGTCGTCCAGCTTCACTTCCAGCGCCCGCAGGTTGGCCTCCAGCTGGTCCAGCGTGCGCGGCCCGATGATGGGCGCCGTCACGGCCGGGTTGTGCAACAGCCACGCGAGGGCAACCACGTCCTGCGGCTCGCCGATCTCGTCGCACAGCTTCTTGAACGCCTCCAGTTTCGGGCGCAGCCGCTCGATCTCTTCTTTGGCCCGCGCGGTGCGTTGTCCGGCTCCCGTGAGCGCGTTGCGCCCGAGCAAGCCTCCGGCGAGCGGGCTCCAAGGGATGACGCCGATGCCGTGCGCCTGCGCGCAAGGCAGCACCTCAAGCTCCGGCTCGCGGCAGAGCAGATGGTATTTGTGCTGCTCCGAAACGAGGCCGAAGAAATTGCGCGCCTTCGCGGCCGCCTGCGCCACCGCGAGGTGCCAGCCCGCGAAGTTGGACGCGCCCACGTAGTCGATCTTCCCTTGGTACCGGGCGACCTCAAATGCTTCCCACAGCTCGTCCCACGAGACCGAGAGGTCCACGTGGTGCATCTGGTACAGCTCGATGTGGTCCGTCTGCAGGCGCCTGAGCGAGCCTTCCAGGTGACGGCGGATCTTGTACGCGGACAGGCCGCGGCCGTCGTTCGGTCCGTCGAGAGGGTCCTCCATGGGGTTGTACACCTTCGTGGCCAACACCACGCGCTCGCGGCGACCGCCGCCCTGCGCGAACCAGCGGCCGATGATCTCCTCCGTCCAGCCGCGATGGCCCGGGCCACCGTACACGTTGGCCGTGTCGAAAAAGTTGATCCCCGCATCAAGCGCGGCGTCCATGATGCGGAACGCCTCTTTCTCCTCCGTCTCGGGTCCGAAGTTCATCGTGCCGAGGCAGAGGCGGCTCACCTTGAGGCCGGATCGGCCGAGCGTCGTGTACTGCACTTGAGACCACACTCCTTTGCGGTTGTCCTCACGCTATGATTCATATCACTTTGCGGCAACGCTTTCAAATCATCGTTTGGGATTTTCGAATCCGGCGCGAAAGCTGCCCCGCCGTTGGTGCGGTGCAAAGCGCCTCGCGCCGTACCATCGCGCCCCCGAGCGGCCGGCGGAGGGCGAAACTCGTCCTCCGCTTTCGATCCGCCCCTCACCTCTTGCGGCCGTGGATGCGCGCACGTACAATAAGCGGTGAGATCTCTGCGCGAAAATTCCTGTCCACTGACGAAAACGCTTTCGATTCGAGGCCGATCACGTCGCGGTGGTTGAGCCGCGGGAAAAGGTGTTGTCCCATGACCACAATCTACGATATCGCGCGCCGGGCCGGCGTGTCCGCCACCACGGTGTCCAAGGTGTTGAACGGCTATCCCGACGTGAGTCAGAAGACCCGCGAGAAGGTGCAGCGCATCACGCGCGAATTGGGATATCAGCCGAACGCGGCGGCCCGCGGCCTCGTCACGCGCCGATCCATGTCCATTGGCGTGTTCTTTCAAGACGATGCCCGAATGGGGTTTCGGCATCCGTTCCTCCACGATATCGTCGCAAGCTTTCAGGACGTCGTCGGCGAAAGCGGGTACGACCTTCTTTTCTTCTCTCGAACCACACCGCCCAACGCGCCCCAGGGCTTCGAGGCTCGGGCCCGCCATCGCGGCGTGGACGGCCTGTTCTTGCTCGGCATTCCGCGCACGTCGCCTGGTCTTCCTTCCCTTGTTCGCAGCCGCATCCCCGTGGTCTCGGTCGATCTCGACCTGTTTGGCCCGCGGGCGAGCTGGTTGTCGTCCGACAACATCGGCGGCGCCAAGCTCGCCGTCATGCACCTCGCCGCGATGGGGCACACCAAGATCGGTTTTGTCGGCGATCGTTACGGGACGAAGCCGGGGCAGGACAGGGCGCTCGGCTACCACATGGCGCTGCAGGAACTGGGGCTCGCCTTTCGCAGCGAGTGGGTCGCCGAGGGGGACTTCATGGAGGAATCGGGCGAAGAGGCGATGCACCGGATCCTGGAGGCGCGCGAATGGCCCACCGCCGTCTTTTTCGCCTCAGACATGATGGCCATCGGCGCCATGAAGGCGCTTCGCGAGCGGGGCCTCGAGCCGGGACGGGACATCTCGCTCGTCGGCTTTGACGACGTGGCGATTGCCCGACTCGTGACGCCCGCGCTGACGACTATCCGGCAAAACACGCGCGCCATGGGTGAAGAGGCGGCGCGCGAGCTGCTCGACCTCATGCAGAATCCGAATCGGCCTCCCCGCGTGATCACCATTCCGGTGGAACTGGTCTCGCGAGACAGCGTTGCGCGCATCGGCGGGTGAACCTCACGCCGCGGACGGCTGGCGCGAGGCCTTCGATTTCGCTTTTCGCCACCGCGCGATGGACGCAGCGAGGACGAGGGCGCTCGGCACAGCGTAGACGAGCTTCGCCCACCCGGTGTGGGTGTCGGATCCGGCCAGCAGGCCGTGGAGCGTCACGGCTGCGAACATCGGGAACGCGAGCAGGTGAATGCGGCGCCAGACCGCGGCGTTGAGTCGCTCGCGAAAATAGGACGTGACCACGAGCAGCACCCAGGTGTACAGGCTCAGGATGCCGAGCGCGACAGCCGCGGGCCGGTAGGTGTCCGCAAACGGGACGAAAAGCGACGAGATGGAAAAGGGAATCGTCTTGTCCTCGTACAGGCCCCACAGGTGGAAGAACAGAAAGGGCAGCACGAGCATCGCCGAAAACTGATGCAGTTGCGTCACGAGCTTTCGTAGCTTCAGCTTGTCCCACACGCCGCTGGTGGTGGTGGCGCCGAGGAACGCGGTGAGCGACAGGAGCAGGTACGCCGTCATCCCTGCGGAGCGCGCCATGTACCAATGGGTCATATTGGCGCTTGCGGGCGCCGGATTCGTCAACGCCGTGACGGCATACGACGCGAAGACGATGCCGAGGATCACGACCCAGGTATACAAGAACGGCCATCGCTGCGGTTTCGCCATCAATTGCATGGGATCACATCTCCTTTCGTGGTCGCGATGAGAAAGGAAACACAAACGCCTGCCTCGCGGGCGGCGCGAAGGTATTGGGTGCCTCGCTCCGCTCCGAGGAGCAGCGCCACCTTGGCCAACACCTCGGCGGTCGTCAGTTCGTCGGCGCAGACCGACGCGGACACGACGTCGGTGTCGGCCGCAAGCCCGGTGAACGGATCGAGGAGATGGTGCATCACCCGCCCGGAAGGGGTTTGCCACCGGCGCTTGTACGTGCCGCTCGTCGCGACGCCGCCCCGCGTCACCCAAAGCGTGCCAATCGGTTCGTCCTCGCCGAACGGATTCGCCACGCGGACGGGCCAGGGCTCGCCGTCGCTCATCACTTGCACGTCGCCACCCGCGGACAGCGCGAAGTTGCGGAGCCCCTGGGCGCGAAGCTCCGACGCAGCGCGCGTGACGATGTAGCCTTTCGCGATCCCGCCGAGATCGATCGCATACCCTGGTCTGAGTCGGACCGCGCCATTGGGGCCGAATTCGACGGGCGGCGCCACGGGCGGCACGCGCGTGGAGGATAGGATGGGCTCCACGGTCACGTTCAGCTGGTCAAAGCTCACGCTGTAGCCGATGCGGCGCATGTCCTCGCCGATAAACGGGTCAAAATAGCCTCGTGTCTTCTGAAACCAATGCGCCGCGAGCTTCAGCACCTCGTCGAGCTCGGGCGGGACCTGCGTCCACGTTCCGGCCAGCCGATTGAGGCGGGAGAGATCACTTGCCGGATCGAACCGCGAGAAGATGCGCTCGTAGCGGCGAATCGAGCGCTCCAGCCCACAGGCGAGTGCCGAGAGTTCGGGGCCGGTCAGCCAGTCGTCGACGAACAGCTCGACGTCGGTGCCCATGGCGCGAAATGCGGTGGACTGCATGGCGGTCACCTCAAGAGGCCGAGGTCACGGGCCCCGGAAAACTTGGCATGGCGCTCCCGCCGCCGCTCGCAAA
>NZ_BCRQ01000066.1 GCF_001552675.1 Alicyclobacillus sendaiensis NBRC 100866 | reverse complement strand
GGGATCTGGAACGGAAGCTCAATCGGGAGTTCGACTTTGTCATGACGGGGCTCGAGACAGAAATGGACCGCATCGTGCTTGAAGAGATGGGCGAGGCCATTGTCCATTTGCTGCGCAACGCGGTTGACCACGGTCTTGAGCCTCCGGAGGTGCGTGAACAGCAGGGAAAGCCGCGGCGTGGAACCGTTCGTTTGTCGGCCTATGCGTCTGGTGGACACATCTATATCGAGGTTGCGGATGACGGCGCAGGCATCGATCGAACGCGCGTTCTTCAGTCTGCGATAACAAAAGGCGTGATCACGCCCGAGGAAGGCGCGTCCATGTCCGACGAGGCCGTGTATGAACTGTTGTTTCGATCCGGATTCAGCACGGCGAAAGAGGTATCGGACATTTCCGGTCGGGGCGTCGGGCTTGACGCGGTGCGCGATAAAGTGGAGTCGCTCGGTGGGAAAATCCGCATCGATACGGAACTCGGTCGAGGCACGACGTTTGTGATCGAATTGCCGCTTACGCTCGCGGTTCTTCCGGCGCTTCTTGTCTCCGTGCGAGGGCAGACATTTGCGATTCCCACGGCGAATGTGGACGAGGTCGTACGACTCCGAGAAGCAGACGTGCGGTATGTGCAAAACGAGCCTGTATATCCAAGTGGGGACAGGGTTGTGCCGATTGTCGACGTGGCGGAGTGGCTTGGACTTGGCGTGAAACAATGGATGTTCCCGCAGACTGCGGTTGTATGTCGGAGTGGGAAGCAGAAGCTCGTGATGGTCGTCGACAGGGTTCTGGATGAATTGGAGATTGTGAACAAGTCTCTTGGTCGTTACCTGGAGGGGGTCCGTGGATTTTCGGGAGCGACCATTCTCGGCGACGGAAAAGTGTCGCTCATTCTAGACGTTCGGTCTATTGGGCAATTCGGGTGAGAGAAATCGAATGGATTGAGGAGGGATCCATGGTGGAGTCCTATGTGATCATGAGGGTGGGTGACCAGCGCTATGGCGCGCATGTGTCGCAGGTGCAATCGGTGGAACGCCTCGGGGAGATCACACCTGTCCCGCGCACGTTGAGCTTCATCAAAGGCGTGATCCACTTACGCGGTGCGGTCGTGCCAGTGATCGACCTCGCAGAACGTGTGGGATTGGCGCATCGAGCGCAGAACGCTGACGAAATGCGTGTTGTGATCGCAGAAGTCGAAGACAGAGTTGTTGGCATGATTGTCGATGGCGTGGAAGACGTCGTTCAGATTCCACTCGAGACCATTGAACCTCCACCGGCCGTCGTAGGTGGTTTACAAGCGGTGTATCTAAGGGGCGTAGCTCGTGTAGAAAATGAGCTGTTGGTTCTGCTCAATTTGAATTGTGTTTTTTCTGCGGCCGAATTGGAGCAGCTGAAGCAGATTGAAGAGTTCATCATCAGTTAAACCGCCTGAGTTTCGCGGCAGATGGAAATACATCGCATGGAGGTTAACATGACTCAACGTCCATTTTCACGACGCCAATTACATCAGCAATGGCAGTCCGTTGAACGGGCCGCCCGAGAAGTCGAGAGACTCATCACACAGTACGGGGGACTAACGGATCAAGCTAAGCACGATATTCGAGCGAAGCTAGATGAACTATTAGGCGATCTGGAGTATTTTTTTCTCATTCGACGAGATGGGTATGCGGAAGTGCATACGAATCGATTGCGAGAAGGTGTCTATTTTACGGACGAGGTTGGGTTGAAGTGTGCCTCTATCACGGAGACCTCCGCATTTGATTATCCCCGTAACACGGGAGAACGGATTATCGATATCTCCACACCGGTTTATGTTAACGGACAATCACCTTATGTACTTCGTTCTGGACGTATATTTCCAACTTTGAGTCGAAGATTCAAAGGGCCTATCCCTTTTTTCTTAGCACAATTGGCCGGCATTACATGCGCTCTCGTTGACCCACGTTTGCATGCCGTATCTGCGGGGTTGTGCGCAGTTGCAACCGTCTTTGCGCTGATAGAGTTTATTCGATTCGAAGTGCATTATAAGAGCTGGATCGCGTTCATGCGTGAAATCAGTCATGGTCGTCTCGGCAAACGTATGCATCCTAAAACACGTGACGAGTACGGGCAGTTGGCGTTTGAACTGAATAAGCTGGTGATCGGATTCGAAGATATGCTCCGTAGGATGATGAATGCCTCAAATCAATTGATGGATAGTGCCCAAGAACTCGAAAGCAGTGCGCAGCAAAGTACTGCCGCTCTGCAAAGCATTGCCGCTTCCATGCAAACCACCAGCGTCAGCGCTGAAGAGCAAACGCAGCATATGCAGGACACGATGACCGAGGTGCACCATGTTCAGAAACAAATTCAGGAGCTCAACGACTTTATACAGGCTGTAGCGTCTACGGCCAAAGATGCAATGCAGCGAGCAGAAGAAGGAAATGCTTCGTCTGCACGTTGGGTAGAACGTTTGCAAGCCATTGTGGACCAAGCCACGGGCCTTTCGCAATCCATTGACTCTCTCGATCACATTATGTCCGTGATGGCGGATGCTCTCTCGACGATTCAGAAGATCACAAGGGACACACATCTATTGGCCCTCAATGCATCCATTGAAGCTGCTCGAGCCGGCGAACATGGGAGAGGCTTCGCAGTTGTCGCAACGGAAGTGCGTAGGTTAGCCAATCTGTCTTCAGAACATACCAAGAAAATCAAGATGCAGGTTGCTCAAATACCCAACATTCTTGCTCAGGTACGCAATAACATGAGTCAAACAGCGACGTCTATCCAAGAGGGTATGACTGCCGCCACCGAAACAGGTAGTGTTCTGACAAATATTCATCACGCGATCTCGGATGTTGCAGAGGATACAGCACACCTTCGCTCCGTGATTCACGATATATTCCAAAGCGGAAAAAAGATGATCGAGATCTTAGAAAGTACTCATGCACTCTCGAACGTCGTACGAGAACAAACCGAGTCAATCAGTGCATCAACCGAAGAACAGTATGCGATTACGGAGGAAGTCGCACGAGCGGCATCGGTGGTATTCCAGTCAACGCGGGATCTACGTGCGATCATTGAGCGTTTTGAGCTTCAATCGCCATAATGCATAGTTTACAGGCCGCTAGCACTTGGCAGGGCTAGCGGCACAGCACTACCCCGAAACGATGGAATAATGGATGTAACAGAAACCGGAGGGATAGGAGTGGCACTTGCCAACTCCACGCGATGTGGGCGACTCTTCAATAACACGGGCCGAGTTGTATCCATGAAGAAGAAAATAAAATCGTCGAGATCCGCAACTACCTGAGAGAACACCCTCTGGCCAACATCTACGAAGTCTCACAAGGTACGAGTGCAACATATGAAGAGATCGTCGATCTCATCCGTAGGGGCAAACTTTTGCTGCGTCAATATCCGAACATGACGTACCCATGTGAAAGATGTGGTGCACCAACGCAATTTGGGCGGCTGTGTACGAATTGCGCACAAGAATTAAGCTCAGGGATTGAATTAGGTTAGGTAAAATATTCTGTAAATAAACCATATAAAGAGAATAATAACAAGAAGTTCTATAGAAAGGAATGACCTTCTCTGAGGGGTATTATTCATGAACGACACACTGAGGAGCTCATCGTCGGAATCAGTGCCATCGGTGTCTCTTAGAAACACTTAACCTACGCTCTGGCGTTCGACATGTACGCACAAAATCTCCTCGAGTGCTTGGGAGGATACCTGAAACGTGATGTTTCGTCTACGCAAGTGACGTATGAGCTGAATCTTGCCTTCTCCAAGCAAAAAAGCAGTGAAGGAAAATGTGTGGCTTTCTTCCTTGATGCGTATGCTTATGGGGTTGTAGGTTGATCCCATAAATTCCGACCGTTCAGTAAGATAGATGGCTTGATTCCAGGCTTGAATAAACTGCAGGCGTTCATCCGAAGACAGTTCTGCACCATTCAAAGACACAGACTGAGTTTTAGAGGATTCCAAGGTCGGATAAATTGACACGGACGATAGCCATCGATTAACCCATGCACTCACTGGATTGATTATAAGCACCAAAACAGGGATTACCACTGCAGCTAAGTATGCTATCCAAGCTGGAATCGCCAAGTTCATAACTCCTTTCTGCACATTCACGAGTCTTTGGGACGTAAAATGCCCCTTTCTGCTGGTTGCTAGCAAGGTAAATAAAGGAATTCGGAGAAAACTGCCGATGAAATGCGCCAAAGGGCGTGCTACGCTCAATCACTTGCGACCTGCTTTCGATATACATCACTTGTAAGACGCACACCGTATGAGAAAAGGTTACATGGAAGTGGCGTGGCGGAGGCTTCTTGCAAGATGTTCTGGATTTCTCTCTCCTGCGCGCAGAAATTTCGCTTCCAGCATGGACGTACGCGGAGAGTTCTGTATCATGTTGATGAGGAGTGGGAAGGCGGCGAAATCGAATTGCCGAAGGTCAAGACGCGATACGTGTGCCAGATGTGTGGCCACGTGGAAGTGAAATGGATGGGGCGATGCCCTGCCTGCGGCGAGTGGAACACGCTTGTGGAGGAAGAGGTGGCCCCAAGCGGCCGATTCGCGCCGTCCAAGGCGCGGGTGGTGCCACAGCCGATGGTGTCCATTCCAGCCCAGGCGGAGAACCGGCTGAGCACGGGGCTGTCCGAGTGCGACTTCGTGCTCGGAGGCGGCGTGGTGCCCGGGTCGCTTGTGCTCATCGGCGGCGATCCCGGCATCGGAAAGTCGACGCTCCTGCTGCAGGTGTCGCACGCGATGGCAAAGAACGGGCACCGCGTGCTCTACATCTCAGGCGAGGAGAGCGCCACGCAGATTCGCCTGCGGGCCGAGCGCCTCGGTGCCGTTCACGGTGAATTGTACGTGCTGGCCGAGACGGATCTCGATGCAGCCCTGGAAGCGGCCGTGGAGCTCAAGCCTCAATTTCTCATTGTCGATTCCATTCAAACCGTGTTTCGGCCTGGCCTCTCCTCCGCTCCCGGGAGCGTGGCGCAGGTGCGCGAGTGCACCGGCCTGCTCCTTCGCGTCGCCAAGGCCGAGAACATGGCGACGTTCATCGTCGGGCACGTGACCAAGGAT
The DNA here is from genome assembly GCF_001552675.1 of Alicyclobacillus sendaiensis NBRC 100866. Classification (GTDB taxonomy): domain Bacteria; phylum Bacillota; class Bacilli; order Alicyclobacillales; family Alicyclobacillaceae; genus Alicyclobacillus; species Alicyclobacillus sendaiensis. The sequence goes on along the minus strand of NZ_BCRQ01000066.1, from coordinate 9,784 downwards.
GGGGCCATTGCCGGGCCGCGCATGCTCGAGCACATGGTCGACGCCGTCTTATACTTCGAGGGCGATCGCCATCATATGTATAGAGTGCTGCGCGCCGTCAAAAATCGGTTTGGCTCGACGAACGAGCTCGCAGTCTTCGAGATGAGGGACGACGGCCTGCGCGAGATTGCCAATCCGTCTGAGCTATTTCTGTCGGAGCGCCGCGACATCGCCCCGGGCTCTGCTGTGGTGTGCGCCATGGAAGGGCGGCGTCCGCTCCTTCTCGAGGTGCAGGCGCTCGTCGCGTCTACGTCGTTTGGCACGCCTCGGCGCATGACGACGGGGGCGGACCTGCAGCGGATGAACATGCTCTTGGCGGTCTTGGAGCGGCGGCTCGGCATGCAGCTCGGATCGTGTGACGCCTACGTCAATATCGCGGGCGGGGTCCGCGTGGAAGAACCGGCTGCCGATCTCGGCATCGCGTTGGCGCTCGTGGCCAGCCACCGCGATCGCCCGCTCCGGCAAGGGGTCTACATCGGAGAGGTGGGACTCACGGCCGAGGTGCGGGCCGTGACCCGGCTCACCGAGCGCATTCGCGAGGCGCGCAAACTCGGTTTTCAGCGCTGCATGGTTCCAGCTGGGCAGCCTGTGCCCGAGGCCGTGCCGGGCATGGAGATTGTCCAGGTTCGTTCTGTCCAGGACGCGATCGATCAAGCCTTTTGAGGTGACACTGTGAAGGACGACGCCAAGCGGGAAGCCGCCATCAACAAAATCTTGCGCATGGTTGCGCCTGGTACCGTTCTCCGCGAGGGGATCGAGAATATTTTGCGAGCCAAGACGGGCGGGCTCATCGTCGTCGGAGCGACGGAAACGGTGCTCTCCATGATGGACGGCGGGTTCGCCATCCAGTGCGACCTGACGCCGTCCCACCTGTACGAGCTCGCGAAGATGGATGGCGCCATCATCATCAGTGAGGACGCGAAGAAGGTGCACTACGCCAATACCACGCTGAACCCGGATCACACCATCCCTACGTCGGAAACCGGGACCAGGCATCGCACCGCGGAGCGCGTGGCCCGCCAGAGCGGTCAGTTGGTCATCTGCATCTCGCAGCGGCGCAACGTGATCACGCTATACCAAGGCAATTTGAAATACGTCCTGCGCGACATCAGCGTGATTTTGGCCAAGGCTAACCAGGCGCTTCAGACGCTGGAGAAATATAAAACGGTTCTGGAGCAGGAACTCACGGACCTCAGCGCGCTGGAATTCGAGGAGGCCGTGACGCTGGAGGACGTCACGCGCGTGCTTCAGCGGTTCGAAACGGTGCTGCGCGTGACCAACGAAATTCGCCGCTATATTATCGAGCTGGGCAACGAGGGCCGACTGGTCAGCATGCAGCTCGAGGAACTCGTCTCGGATGTCGACGAGCAGGCGTACCTGCTCATCAAGGACTTTGTTCATCCCGAGTGCCCGCACACGCCGCATCAGATCATGTCGCAGATTCACAATCTCTCTTCCGAGGAGCTGCTCGACGGAGCCCTGCTGGCGCGCATCCTGGGTTATCCGCCGAGCGTCAACCAGCTTGAAGAGAGCGTCCCGTCGCGCGGTTACCGGATTTTGAACAAGATCAGCCGGTTGCCCCAGCCCGTGATCGAAAATTTGGTCGAGCATTTCGGCATTCTGTCCAACATCCTGAAGGCCTCCATGGCCGACCTGGACAAAGTGGAGGGCGTCGGTCCGGTCCGCGCCCGCATGATCCAAAACGGGCTCGGACGCATTCAGGAGCAAGTGCTGATTGACCGTCAGATTTGACCCGCCCGGGAGGCGTGAAGTTTGTCTAACCGATGGATTCCCAACGCGCTGACGGCCCTGAACCTGGTCGCTGGGCTCAGTTCCATGCTGATCCTGCAGACAGGGCGGGTCGGCCTCAGTGCGCTTTTCGTCGTCTTCGGCATGATCATCGACGGCTTGGACGGCCGCGTCGCGCGGTGGCTGCGCGCAGAAAGCGAATTCGGGCGCATCCTCGATTCCCTGTCGGACATCGTGACGTTCGGCGTTGCGCCGGCCATGATCATGTACCACGTGGAACTGCGCCATCTGGGCCTGGTGGGCGATCTCGTCGCCATGCTCTTTCCGCTCTGTGGCGCCCTGCGCTTGGCGCGCTTTCACACCCAGCGCGGTCCCGCCGACACGTTTATCGGTCTGCCCATCACGGCCGCGGGCGGCATCGAAGCCACGCTTGCGCTGACCTCGTCTGCGTTAGAACCCGCGGCCATGATCCTGTCCGCGGCCACTGTGCTCCTGTCGCTCTTGATGGTGAGTTCGATCCCGTATCCCAACTTCAAGCGCCTGTCGTATCCCAGGTCCATATTCGTGTTGGTGCCGTTGTTCGCGCTTCTCATCGCCTGTGTCCTGCGGTTCCAAATCGTCGGCACCGACGTCCTGATCTTCGCCGTCCTCGGATTGTACGCCGCGTACGGCATGGTGCACGCTATTCGCTCGTCCATTGGCGGCCGCAAGCACGGAGACGGTGACATGGTCCACGGCACGAAGAAGTAATTCTTTCGCGCTCGTGCGGGTCGTGGAATTGCTTTACCCGCAGCGTGAAACATGTTACACTGAACACAGCGCTCCAATTTTTTCAAACCCGCTGAACGATCTCGTCCGTCGGCAAAATTCCAGGTGTTTTGGAAGTGTGTCGGTTAGGATGGAATCGCGGACGTGCATACTAGGCATAGGAGGTGACGTCGGATGATGAAGAAGGTCGTGCACCTGTTTTTCGTCGTTGTCGGTGTTTTGCTAGGTTATCAGCTTTGTCCGGACTTATTCTTGGATGTTTTTCATTTGCATCGCTCGTTTGTAACCACCAATTGGTTCGGTGCCGCCGTGGGCGGCGCGCTGTTTTTGGTGGCGACCGTTTCGCTCGCGGGTTACGTGTCCGCGCTCCTGCGCTGGCTGGAGGAGCGACTGAAGAGCGCGCCTCTCGCGGACATCTTGGGCGGAACCATCGGCATGGTCCTCGGGCTGGTGGTCGCATACCTGTTCTCGCCCGAAATCCGCGCCATCCCCTTGGTCGGCGTCGCGGTGGAGTTCTTTGTCGCGGTGTTCTTCGCCTACCTCGGCCTGCGCATCGGATTCACGAAACGAGAGGAGCTGTGGAACCTGTTGGCGGGGCGGCTCTCGCGGGATCGCGACCGTTCCGACGGCAGAGACAAGAAGTCGGGGCTGCGGCCCGGAGACGCCAAGCTGTTGGACACGTCGGTCATCATCGACGGGCGAATTGCGGACCTCGTGGAGACCGGCTTTCTCGACGGCATCTTGGTCATCCCGTCCTTTGTCTTGGCTGAGCTCCAACATATCGCGGACTCGTCCGACGCGCTGAAGCGAAACCGCGGGCGCCGCGGTCTCGACATTCTGAACCGCATCCAAAAGGAGTCCAAGGTCCAAGTCCAAATCGTGGAGACCGATTTCGATGACATCCAGGAAGTGGACGCGAAACTCGTTCGGCTTGCAAAACAGATGCGGGGCAAGGTCGTGACGAACGATTTCAACCTGAACAAGATCTGCGAACTGCAGGGCGTGCAGGTGTTGAACATCAACGATCTCGCCAACGCCCTCAAACCGGTGGTGCTTCCGGGCGAAGAGCTGCAGGTCCATGTCATTAAGGACGGCAAGGAGCACAATCAGGGCGTGGCTTACCTCGACGACGGCACGATGATCGTCATCGAGGGCGGGCGCGAGTACATCGGCGGCAAGATCACCGTCCTGGTCACGAGCGTGCTGCAGACGTCCGCCGGGCGGATGATCTTCGCCAAGCCGAAGCTGTTGGAAAAGGCGCTGTGAGCGGGTAGCGCGTCATGCGCATTTGAGGTTCAATGGTAACGTTGCGAGGGCGAGGGCGCAAAGCGCGTCCTCGACCTTTCTGCTGTCGGGGATTGGGGAAAGGGGAACGCGGATGTGGGTGGCCATTGTGGTGGCGGCCGGTGAAGGCCGTCGCATGGGCTTTAAAAAGCAGTTTCTCGATCTCGCCGGACGGCCGATGTGGCTTCGCTCGGTGGAAGCTATGATCCGCGGCGGCGCGGACGAGATCGTCGTGGTGGCGTCTTCCGCGGACGTCGATCGCATGCGCGAGGAGGCCGGCGGCGTGGGGCTCGAGATCCACTTCGCCGAAGGGGGCGAGACGCGCCACGCTTCCGTCGTGTCGGGGGTCAAGCGCGCGCTCGAGTTGGTTGCGCGCCACAGGGTCGATGCGGCTCGGGCCGCCTTTGCCATTCACGACGCCGCCCGCCCCTTCGTGGCCGAGGAGGATGTGCGGCGCGTGTTTGAGGCCGCCGCGCGAGCCGGAGGGGCGGTGCTCGGATCTCCATGTCGAGACACCGTCAAACGCGTGGAGGGCGGTTTCGTGCAAGAGACCGTCCCCCGGGACAAGCTGTTCCTCGCGGAAACGCCTCAGGCCATTCGGGCCGATCTCGTCTCGCGCGTGTACCTGGAACGCCACTACGGCAGCGAGGACGCTCCCACGGACGACAGCGGGGCGATGGAGGCGGCGGGCGTGCCGGTCGTCGCCGTGGCGTCCACTGCGTTCAATGGCAAGATCACGATGCCTGCCGATCTCGACTATGCTCGCTGGCTGGCGCGCGAACGGTGGGGGAGGGCGGAACATGCGGATAGGACTCGGGTATGATGTGCATCGGATTGCGGAAGGCAGGCCCCTTGTGCTGGGGGGTGTCCGCATCGATGCGCCGTTTGGGCTTGTCGGCCATTCGGACGCCGACGTCGTCGCGCACGCCATCATGGACGCGCTGCTCGGCAGCCTGGGCCTCGGGGACATCGGACAGCACTTTCCGCCGGACGACCCTCAGTTCGAGGGCGCGGACAGCCTGTCCCTCATGGGCGAGGTGGTCAGGATGGTGGGGCGCGAGGGATACCGCGTGGGCAACGTGGACGTGATGGTCATCGCGGAGCGGCCCAAGCTGCTCCCGCACGTGCCGGAGATGCGGAAGCGACTCGCGGAGGTGCTGCAGGTTCGCGAGCGCGACGTGTCCATCAAGGCCACGACGAATGAGAAGATGGGCTTCATCGGCCGCGGCGAGGGGATTGCCGCGCAGGCGGTGGCCCTGGTGATCCCATCCGACGAGGGGAGGCGGATGCCGTGAGCGTTCGCGTCCGGTTTGCTCCAAGCCCCACGGGCCAACTCCATATCGGCGGTGTACGCACGGCGCTGTTCAACTATCTCTACGCGCGCCACACCGGGGGGCAGTTCATCCTGCGGCTCGAGGACACGGACGTGGACCGAAACGTCGCCGGGGTGGAACAGGCGTTTGTGGAGGCGTTACGCTGGCTCGGCCTGACGTGGGATGAGGGCTTCGACATCGGTGGGCCGTACGGACCGTATCGGTGCAGCGAGCGGACGAGTATCTATCGGGAGCATGCGCAGAAGCTCTTGGAATCCGGCATGGCGTACGCGTGCTTCTGCCTTCAGGAGGAAGCGAAGGCGGATCGCCCAGAGGAGGACGCCGACGAGGATCCAGGTCCCGGTGCGGGCGCCTGCGCGGGGGCGTGTTCGTCGCTCCATCCGGCAGAGGCGCTGCAGCGCGTGCGGGCGGGCGAGCCGCACGCCATCCGTTTCCGCGTGCCGTCCGGGCCGCCCATCGTCGTGCAAGACATCGTCCGGGGCGAGATCGTCTTTGCGCGCGAGGATCTGCGGGACTTCGTCATCCTCAAGCGGGACGGCATGCCGACCTACAATTTTCAGGTGGCCGTCGACGATCATCTCATGGCCATCACCCACGTGATTCGGGGCGAGGAGCATTTGTCCAATACACCGCGCCAGCTCCTGATCTACGAGGCGTTTGGCTGGCAGCCGCCGCAATTCGCCCACCTGCCCGTGGTGCTCGATGAGTCGCGAAAAAAGTTGTCGAAGCGCGATCCGAACGTCCTGCCGGTATCGGCGTACCGCGAACAGGGCTACGTCCCGCAGGCCCTTGTGAATTTCCTGGCTCTCCTCGGCTGGTCTCCCGGCGGCGAAGACGAGATCTTCTCGCCGGAGGAACTTTGCGCGCGGTTCGATCTCGACCGCGTCGGCCGCGCTGGCGCCGTGTTCGACGTTGCAAAGTTTCGCTGGATGGCGAACCAGTATTTCAAGTCGCTCGACCCGAAGGCAGCGGTTCGGCTCATCCGCGAGCAAGCCGCGCATCTGAACTACTCGTTCCCGCCGCACGTGGACGATGATTGGCTCGAGCGGGCCGTGGCCCTCGTCCAGGACGGCCTGGCCTGCGCGCGAGAGTTTTTCACTGCCGCGAGGGTGTGGCTCGAGCCCGGCGTGACGTACGATGAAGAAGCGCGCGCCCTGCTCGCGACCGAGGGCGCGGCTCGCGTGGTGCGCGCGTACCTTTTGGCGTGCGAAGAGGACCCGTCCTGGGATGAGGCGGCCAATCGCGCGCGTTTTCAGGCGGTGGGGCGCGCGCTTGGCGTGAAGGGACGAGATCTGTACATGCCCGTGCGGGCCGCGGTGACCGGTCAAACGCACGGCCCCGATCTGCAGAAATCGATGGCGCTTCTGCCGAGAGAGACGGCGATGGAACGCATGCGCCGGGCTCTCGCGCTCGCGAACGCGCCGGAGCATCAGGGGAGGTGAGGATGGCGTGGGGATCCTGCTGTACAACAGTCTGACGGGCAAGAAGGAGCCGCTTGTGACGCTCGAACCCGGCAAGGTGCGGTTTTACGCGTGCGGCCCGACGGTCTATCACTTCTTTCACCTCGGGAACGCGCGCATGTTCGTGGTCTTCGACACCATCCGCCGTTACCTCGAGTACAGAGGGTACGAAGTGCGGTTTGTGCAAAACTTCACGGATATCGACGATCGCATCATTCAGCGCGCGCACGAGCTCGGGATAAGCCCGCGCGAGCTGGCCGAGGAAAACATCCGCTATTACTTTGAAGACGCAGGCAAGCTGTTCATCCGCCGAGCGACGGTGCACCCGCGGGTCACCGAGTGCGTCGACGACATCATTCGGTTCATTCAGGATCTGGTCGATCGCGGCCACGCCTACGAGCGAAACGGCAGCGTGTATTTTGACACGTCCTCCTTCCCGGAGTACGGGAAACTGTCCCACCAGTCGCCGGAGGACATGCGCGCGGGCTACAGAATTGAGGTGCAGGACGAGAAGGACGATCCGGCGGATTTCGCGCTCTGGAAGGCGGCGAAGCCGGGCGAGGAGTGGTGGCCGAGCCCGTGGGGACCGGGTCGTCCAGGCTGGCACATCGAGTGCTCCGTAATGAACTACTTGTATCTCGGCGAGCAGATCGATATCCACGCGGGCGGGCGGGACCTGATTTTCCCGCATCATGAGAACGAGATCGCGCAGAGCGAGGCGCACTCGGGGAAGACGTTCGCGAGGTATTGGCTGCACAACGGCACGCTCAACATCAACGGCGAAAAGATGTCCAAGTCCACGGGGAACTTCATCATGGCCCGCGATCTCTTGGCCCGCAGGGACCCTCGCGCGGTGCGCTTTTTCCTGCTGTCCGCGCACTACCGGAACCCGCTGAACTACACCGAGGAGGCGCTCGATCAGGCGGAGCAGGCGCTGGCGAGGATCGACCGTCTGATTCGGGACTTGGAGCACCGCGCGGAGGCCCTTCAGACGATGCGCGGGGCGCTCGATCGCGCGGAGGAGGTGCCGTCGGACGCGGCGCGCTCGGACGTGGAACAGATCCGGCGTGCTTTCATCCAAGCGATGGATGACGACTTCAACACGGCGGACGGAATGGCAGCCATCTTCGACGGCGTGCGCTTGGTCAATACGCGCCTCGAGGACGGCGGTGTGAACTTGGGCGATCTCCGGCTGTACCGCGATCTGTTCGTCGAGTTGCTCAGCGTCCTCGGCATTCCGAAGAAGGACGAGGCGCGCCTCGAGGACGAGATCGAGCGGCTCATCGCGGAGCGCGCCGAGGCGCGGAAGCGGCGCGACTTTGCGCGGGCGGACGAGATCCGCGACCAGCTTCGGCATCGCGGCATCGTGCTCGAGGACACGCCGTACGGCACCCGCTGGAGCTACGAATCATGAAGGTCGACTGGCGGGTGGATGAGGCTTCGCCGCTTGCGCTCGCGTTTCTGGGCGACGCGGTCTGGGAGATCTATGCGCGCAACCACTGTCTGAATCTCGGCATTCTCCGCCCGCGAGATCTGCAGCGACAGGCGACGCGGTACGTCTCCGCCGCGGCGCAGGCTGAGGCTCTCCGGCTGCTGGAACCCATCCTGACCGATGCCGAGCGCGACGTGATTCGGCGGGGGCGGAACCAGAAGCCGTCCCACACGCGCCGCAATGTCGATGTGGTGGTCTACCGGCTCGCCACCGGCTTCGAGGCGCTCGTGGGCTATCTGTACGCCACGGGCGAGCGGGAACGGCTTGACGAGATCGCCGCCCGCGCGCTCGCGGCGCTCGATGCGCAAAACAACCAAGCGAGGGAGCCATGAAGATGTCCATGAAAGACGGCGCGCGGCACCGGTCGGCGCGCGCACAAGAGGCGGCTGATCTCGTCAAGGGCCGGCATGCGGTGCTGGCAGCGCTTGAGAGCGAACGGCCCGTGAACAAGGTCTGGGTGGCGGAAGGCGCTTCGGGCATGGAGGCCCTCGTGGCGAAGGCGCGGTCTCGCGGCGTGGTGGTTCAGTTCGTGCCGCGCAGCCGGCTCGATGAGATGGCGAGCGCGCACCAGGGGATCATCGCGCAGGTGGCGCCGTATGCCTACGCCGATCTCGACGACGTCGTTCGGCGCGAGACGGGCTTTGCGCCGCTGGTGGTGGTGCTCGACGAGATCGCGGATCCCCACAACTTTGGGGCGATTTTGCGCACGGCGGAGGCGTCTGGGGCGCAAGGGGTGGTCATCGGCAAGCGCCGGCAGGCGCAGGTCACCGACGTCGTGGCGAAGGCCGCCGCAGGGGCGCTCGAGGCGCTGCCCGTGGCACGCGTGGCGAACGTCGCACAGGCGCTCGAGCGGTTGAAACAGGCGGGCTATTGGATTGTCGGTGCGGACGTGGAGGCCAAGGTGCCCTACACCGAAGTCGACTACCGGGGCCCCACGGCCGTGGTCATTGGCTCGGAGGGCCATGGGATGCGCCGGTGGGTTCGCGAGCAGTGCGACTTTCTGGTGTCCATCCCGATTCTGGGCCGAGTGCAGAGTCTGAACGCCTCGGTCGCGGCGGGGGTCCTGCTGTATGAAGCGGTCCGCCAGCGGTCGTAAGGGGCGCCTGGCGCGCCTCGTGATTGTCGATGGCTACAACGTCATCGCGCGGCGGGCGGGACGAAGCCTGACGCAGATTGAGGATCTGGAGGAGGCTCGCCGCGAAATCGAGGACTTGTTGAGTCAGTATCGCGCGATGCACGGCGAGGACGTGATTGTCGTGTACGACGCGCACCGCAGGCCGGGCCTGGGCCACGAGGAGGAACAGGCGGGGGTGCGCATCGTGTTCACGGAGTCGGGGGAGACGGCGGACGCGCGGATTGAGCGGCTGGTGTACGAACTGCGGGACGAATATCGGGAGATCACGGTGGCCACGTCGGATGCCGCCGAGCAACAGGTGGCGCTCGGCGGAGGCGCGCTGCGCATCTCCGCGAACGAGCTATTGGCGCGGCTCGAACGGATGAGGGAGGACATCGAGCGCGAGGCGGAACGCCGTTCGGCGGGCGAGCGGCGGACGCTGCGCGATGCGCTCACGACAGATCTCGCGAATCAGCTCGAACGATGGCGGCGCCGATAGCGGAATGTGTCGAAAATGGCGTCCTGACGCCTATTTTGCTGTCTG
>NZ_BCRQ01000065.1 GCF_001552675.1 Alicyclobacillus sendaiensis NBRC 100866 | reverse complement strand
AGGAGAAGGGGCGCTTCTCGTCGTAGTTTGAAAGGGGATGCGCGATAAGGAGTGAAGGCGCGTTGGAGAAAACGTCGGAAGCTTTGCATGCAGGGCCCCGGGGCGATTCGGGGCGGCAAAGGGAGGCAGTGCGCGTCAGCCTGCGCGTAAAGATGATAGTCGTCGTGATCGTCAGCCTCGCGGTGAGCGTGCCGATTTCGGATGTCATCAATGCCGCGATTCGGCGGGCGGTGCCTCAGAGCCAATACGGGATCTACGTGAACAGCGTGGTGAGCGTCATCGTCTCGGCGGCGCTTGTGCTTTTGGCCATCCAGGTCCTCGTCATCCGGCCGCTCGGCCGCCTGGTGCGCGCGGTGCAGGACGTGGCGGCGGGAAATCTTGCCGCGCGGGTGGACGTCGACACCCAGGACGAGATGGGGCTTCTCGCCCGGGAGCTGAACGCCGCCACCGCCAGCATGCAGGGAGTCCTCCGCGAGCTTGCCCGCACATCGGGCGATCTCGCCGCGGCAAGCCAACAACTTGCGGCGAGCGCGGAGGAGACGGGCAAGGCGGCCGAACAGATTGCGCTCACCATCCAGGACGTGTCGGCCGGCGTGCAGCGGCAGGACGCGCGCATCGCTCGCTCGACGGACGTGTTCCAGCTCCTCGCACGCGGCATGAACGACATGTCGGCCCGGTTTCGCGGCGCGAGCGAGGCGACGGGGGAGGCGCGGGGGGCCGCGAAGGACGGCGGCGAGCACGTGGCGCAGGCGCTTCGGCAGATGGCCTCCGTGGAAGGGGCGTTCGAGCACCTGGCACAGGCCGTGCGCAGTTTCGCGTCGAGATCGCAGGAAGTGGGCGCGATTGTCGAGGTCATGACCCGCATCGCCAAGCAGACGCACCTGTTGGCGCTGAACGCGGCCATCGAGGCGGCCCGCGCGGGCGAGGCGGGGCGCGGATTTGCGGTGGTGGCCGCGGAAATCCGGAAGCTTGCGGAACAGTCGGCCGACTCGTCGAAGCAGATTGCCGCGCTCGTGGCCGCGATTCAGGCCGACATGGAGAACGCGGCGGCGCGCATGGCCTCCTCGCGCGAGCAGGTTGAGGCGGGCAAGGCGACGTTCGAAGCTGTGGATGCCTCCTTCGCGCGCATCCGCCAGGCGGTGGAGCGCGTGGACGAGGAGCTGCAGGGCGTGCTGACGTTTGTGAATCGCCTCGGCCGGGCGTCTGCGCAGCTGCGCGAGGGCGTGGACGAGGTCGCCCAGGTATCGGCGCAGACGAGCGCCGGCATGGAGACGGTGGCGGCCGCCACCGAGGAGCAGCTGGCCTCCATGCAGGAGATGACGGCCTCCGCGGCCGCGCTCGCGCAGATGGCCGAGTCGCTTCAGCGCATGGTGGCGAGTTTTCGCCTCGAGGCGTGATGAAGAGAGAACATGAGAAAGATGATGCTAAAGACCATTCGATTCTGCGGGAGTGAGACGAGTGCATCAGGACCCTTACGTCCGCATCGGGCGGGCGAAGCTTTTCATCTTCGATCTCGACGGCACCGTGTACGCGGAGACGGATCACTTTGAGGTGTATGCGCGGGAGCTCGCGTCGTTTCTGCCGGAAGCAAGGCGCCAGGCGTTTCTCGAGGACGCCCACCGCGCGCTCCTTCACGACGGCCAGTCGTTTTACGGGCATGCGTTTTCGCGCGAGACGGGCGAGCGCGTGGACGTCGCCGAGGAGGACAGGCCGAATCGGGCGTACCTTCACGTGGACGATCCGTGGGGGCTCTTGCAGGTGGTGGCTATCCGGCACGGAATTGGCCCGCGGGAGCGCGACGAGGCGTTCTTGCGCACGCGCGACTACATGGCGGGGCCGTTTCCGATGCAGCCGCTCGGGGGGCTGCGAGATGCGATGGAGGCCATTCGCGCGCGCGGCGGCCACGTGGTGCTCGCCACCAACAGCCCGGAGCCGGACAGCCGCGCGATTCTGCGCAAGCTGAACCTGGAGGACGTGATCGAGGACTTCGTGTTCCGCGCGGTGAAGCCGTACCGAACCGAGGAGCACTTTCGCAGGTGGCTGGAGAAGTACGCCGTGGCGCCCGAGCGGGCGGTGTCGATTGGCGATCACTACCGGAACGAGATGCGCCCTGCCATTCGCCTGGGGATGCTCACCATCTACATTGATCGGTACATCGGCCGGGAGCGGCCTGACGTGACCTTGCGGCTGACGCACCCGGGCGAGTTGGGGGACGTGCTCATGACCTGCCTTAGGCGAGCTGAGGAAGCCGAGGCGTGAGGAGGAGAGAGCGTATGGAATATCGGGAATTTGGACGCACGGGCATGCGCGTGAGCGCGCTCGGCTTTGGCGGATCGGAGATCCGCGGCGCGGACGTGGCGACGGTGGAGCGGCTGCTCGCGAGCGCGCTCGACGCGGGGCTCAACGTGATTGACACGGCGGAGTGTTACGGGGACAGCGAGGAACTCATCGGCCGGGCGGTGGGCCATCGCCGGGGGGAGTACTTTCTGTTCACGAAGTGCGGGCATCAATCGGGACTTGAGTCCCCGGATTGGGCGCCGGAGACGATTCGCGCGAGCATCGACCGGAGCCTGAAGCGGCTGCGCACGGACTACGTGGACCTGATGCAGCTTCACAGCTGCTCCCTCGCGGTGCTTGAGGAGGGGCGCGTGATTGAAGAACTGCAGAAGGCGAAGGAGGCGGGCAAAATTCGCTTCCTCGGCTACAGCGGGGACAACGAGGCGGCGAAGTACGCGGTGGAGCTCGGCGTGTTCGACAGCCTGCAGACCTCGGTCAACGTGGCGGATCAGTCGGCTATCGATGGGGCCATTCCGCTGGCGGCCGCGCGCGGCATGGGCGTCATCGCGAAGCGGCCGGTGGCAAACGTCGCGTGGCGGTATGGGGAAAAGCCGGACGTGGACTACTACGTCGAGTACTGGCGCCGCTTGCGGGAGCTGAAGCTTCCCTTCACGGAGAAGCCGCTCAGCGAGGCGGTGGGGGTGGCGCTCCGCTTCACGCTCTCCATCCCCGGGGTGACCACGGCCATCGTGGGGACGCAAAATCCCGGGCGGTGGCAGGAGAACGCGCGCTACGTGGACGAAGGACCGCTTTCGAAGGAGGAATTCGAGGCCATTCGCGAGGCGTGGCGGCGCACGGCGAAACCCGACTGGGTGGGGCAGACCTGACGGCGAGCGCGGCGAGGTGGCCGTGGGGAGCGCGTTCTCCGCGGCCTTTTCGCGCGTGCGTGTCACAACCTGGCGGCGCATTCCGTCCCATGGATGAGGTCTTTGTGCGAAACGCAGGGGGAGGCGGATGGAATGCGCCGTTGGACTTTGTTTGCGGCCGCGTGTGGCGCGTGCGGCGTCCTCGCCGTCGGGTGTGGCGCGCAAGTCGCCGCTGACCACACACCGGGCTCTTCGCCACACGCCGTGACGAACGCATCGAACGCGGGCGGGGCGCCCGTCAAGGGGACACAGGCCAATCAAGGAGCGAAGGGCGCAAGCCTGCCGCGCGCGCTTGCGAGCCGTGGACAGTTTGCCATCTTCGGAAATCCAGGCTTCGGACCGGCTCGCGTGATGCAGGTTGTCGCGCCGAGCTTCGTCGGCGCGGTGGGGTTCGCAGCGCTTGATGCACAGTCTTCGAGCGCTATCATCGAAAGCGCCGCCGGGAAGCCATGGCGCGTGGTGGGCCAAATCCCGGGGCAGGCCGTCGCCATCGCCTTTGCGATCCCAACGCAAGGGGCCATCATCACCGTCGCGCACGGACCGGCGAGCGCAGGCGCGGCGGAGGGGCCGACAACGTATCGCATCTGGCAGACGCGAGACGCCGGCCATTCGTGGCGCGCCGTGTGGCAGGTCACGGCTTCGCCCGCTGATGACATCGCCGCGGCGACGCCGGTGCTGGCGCTGTTTGGGTCAACCGGTTACGCCGCGGTGAACGGCGAACTGCTGCGCACGGTAGACGGAGGCGCCTCCTGGGCCCGGGTGCCGCTTCAGGACGCGGTGCTCGACGCCGCGTTTCCGTCTGCCACGCAGGTTTGGCTGAGCGAGGTATCGCCGCAGGTGTTTCGCGCGGGCTATCATCCCGCGCCTGTCGTGCTGGCGGAGAGTGCGGACGGCGGCCGCACGTTTCGCGCGGTGTTGAAGGGGCCGAGCGTCGTGCCGTGGGAAGGGAATCTGGCCATGAGCCCGAGCGGCGTCGGCGTGTGGGTGGTCAAGGATCTCGGGAGTTGGGAGACGTGGGTTCTGTGGACGACGAATCGGTGGGCGTCGTGGCGCGAGGCCGCGCCGCAACCATACCAAGGGCGCATCGCGCAGTCGGTGCCCGTCCTCGACGGGGACGTCGCCTACATCGGACTGTGCCCGGGTGCCGCGCCGTTCCCCGGCGGCGTGACGTCGTTCGACCTTCGCACCAGGCAGGCGTCGACCCTCGCGACCGTCCCGTACTGGTCCAGTGTCTCGCTCGCCCGCGGCCCGTCCGGGACCTGGTACGCGGCGCCGGCCTCCTCGCAGCCGACGGGCCTGTACGCGAGCGCGCCGGGGCTTGACGCGTGGCACAGAATCGCGCCCACGGCGCCCCCGGACGTGCAGGTCATCGCGGATCCCGCGTTGGCTTCGTCCCAAGGGCCCGCGCTCATCGGCATCGACCATGACTGGTTTCAGGGCACCGTGGAGGAGAGCGCGAACGGCGGAGCTTCGTGGCGGGTCCTCGCCCGCCTGCCTCATCAGGCGCCCATCGCCGTGGCGGCGGGCCCCGGCAACCGCCTGGCCGTCGCCACGGTGGACGCTGCGGGTGGCGCCGGCACCCTGCGCCTGTGGGTGAGCGAAGACGGCGGCCATCACTGGACCGAACTCGGCGCAGCGGATGTGCCCGAAAGCGCGCTGCAGAGCGTCATGCCCTTTGTCCCGTCGGACGCAGCCCTGTCCGTGACGGCCCATGGGTACCTGCTCGCCATTGCAGCGATGCCGAAGGACCTTGTGCTTTCATCGCCAGACGGTGTGCACTGGTCGACCGTCCGCACGGTTCCCAATGGCGATCTCCCCTTGGCGCCCGCCTTCGATGGGGGGACCATCTGGTGGCTCGACAACCACCTGATTCGGCCGGGAAAAAAGGCGAACGGGAAAAGCACCGGGCCGGTGTTTCAGCCCGTCCTCACGGCGTCCTCCGTGAGTGGCGGCTCAGACCGCTCGGTCTCCCTTCCCGAGGGGTACGACGCGCTCGCGATGGCGTGGGCGGGATCGCGCGGGATGGTGGTCTGCGCCTCGTCCGCGACCATGGATCCGTCCCAGGGGCTCACCCTGTTCGTCACCGCAGACGACGGGGCCACGTGGCACGCCCGCCATCTCGCGCCCGGGCCTACGTCCAAGCTGCCTGGCGAGGTCATGAGCTTGACCCTTGCGGGCAGCGATTTCGGCGCGCTCCTCACGGACGGCGGCCTGCTCGTGACGCAGGATGGCGGCTTTGTGTGGCGCTACACAGGCAGTTGACACGCGGCCTGCGCGGCCGCGCGCAGGCTTCGTGGGCGCTTGGAGCCGTGCCTTCCGCAGCTGTCTCGCGTGGCAAAGCCGACGCGGGTCGCCCGCCTGCGCGGCCGCGCGATGCGGCTCAAGGCGCGCAAAAAGGCCGGACGGAGGACTTCCGCCCGGCTTTGTCATGGCCGCTCGCGCCTTGCCGCTCAGATCTCAGCCTTTTTCCAGATCAGCACGCCGTTCTGCCCGCCGAAGCCAAACGAGGAGCTGAGCGCCGTGCGGATGTCCGCCCGGCGGCTCTGATTCGCCACCACGTCGCGCGGCGCAATCTCCTCCTTGTCGTCGCAGTTCAGCGTGGGCGGCAGCCAGCCCGTCTCGAGCGCCTTCACACAGGCGATGGACTCAATCGCGCCCGCCGTGCCGAGCATGTGGCCCACCGCGCCCTTGATGGAACTCACCGGGATCTCGTCGATCCGCGGGCCAAACATGTCGCGAAGCGCCGTCGACTCCGCAATGTCGCCCGCCGGCGTCGCCGTCGCGTGCGCGTTCACGTAGTCGATCTCGTCCGTCCCAAGCCCCGCGCTCCGAAGCGCCCGCGCCATGGCGAGTTTCGCGCCGTGCCCGGACGGATCGGGCGAGGTCTCGTGGTAGGCGTCGTTCGAAGTACCATAGCCGACGAGTTCCCCGTAGATGGTGGCCCCGCGCTCGAGCGCCCGCTCCAGGGTCTCCAGCACCAGGACCGCCGCGCCTTCGCCCATCACCATGCCGGTCCGCCGCTTGTCAAACGGCCGCGACCACGCGCTGTAATCCGCCGGCCCCTCCGTCGCAAGCGCCCCCGCCGCGCGCAATCCCGCCAAAATGGCCGGGCTGAACAAGCACTCCGCACCGCCGACAAGCGCCATGTCGATCTCGCCGAGCCGAAGCCAGTAACTCGCCTCGCCGATGGCGTTGGCCGACGACGCGCAGGCGGTGGAATACGTCATCACCGGGCCGCGGATGCCGTAGCGCATGGCGATCCCGGCCGCGGCCGCATTCGGAATGGACTTCGGTACAAGCCGCGGTCCCACCCGGGTCGAGCGCCCCGACGCCAGCCGGTTGGCGCCCTCCTCCAGCGTCTGCACGCCCCCGAACGCGCAGCCGATGGAAATCCCTATCCGATCCCGTTCGTACGGACCGAACGCGCTGCCGTCGCCGAACCCCGCATCGCGAAGCGCCTCCGCAGCGGCCACGAGGCCCATCTGCGTGAAGCGATCGCTGTTTTGAATCTGTTTTTTGTCCAAGTATCGCGCCGGATCAAAATCGCGGGCCGCCGCCACGACGGGCGCCCACGTCCGCAGGAGCTCGTCTTCCGTCTGGCGCACGGCCGACTTGCCGGCCACGATGTTCTCCCAAAACGTCGAAACCCCGACCCCGAATGGCGTCACGGCACCCATTCCGGTGACGACGATGCGCGTCTTGTCCGCCATGAAGGTTCTCCTCTCGCTGTCAGACTCCACGGGAATCTGAACTGCCCGCACAAAATTATCACTTGGTGCTAGTTCCGCCTCTATCATACCACGTCCGCGCTCTGGCGGCGATGCATGGGCCCGGGACAAGGCGGCTTCCGTTTGGTATCATGGAGCGGGAACTTCACGGTCGTCGAATGGGGGATTCGACTTGGTCGATACGGGGCGCGCGCAACGGCGCTATGAGGACAAGGTCGTGCTCATCACGGGCAGTTCGCGCGGCATCGGGCGGCGGCTCGCCATCCGCTTCGCGCAAGAAGGCGCCCACGTGGTGGTCAATTACTTCCGAAATGGCGATCTCGCCCGCGAAGTGGTCGCCGAGATCGAGCAAATGGGCCGGCGGGCCATCGCCGTGCGCGCCAACATGGCGCAGGAGGAGAAAATCGCCGCGATGTTCGACGAAGTGCGGCAGGCCTTCGGCCGGTTGGACGTGTTCATCCACAACGCGGCGTCCGGGCGAAACCGGGCCGCGCTCGAGGTGGACACCAAGGGCTTTGACTGGACGATGGACGTGAACGCCCGTGCGTTTCTCATCGGCGCGCAAAGGGCCGCCGAACTCATGACCGAGGGCGGCGCGATGCTCGCCATCTCGTCGTTCGGGGCGGATCGCGTGTTTCCATATTATTTGTCGGTCGGCACGAGCAAGGCCGCGCTCGAGGCGATGGTGCGCTACTTCGCCGTGGAGCTCGGGCCGCGCCGCATCAACGTGAACTGCATCTCGGCCGGGGCTGTGCTCACCGACGCGCTGGATCACTTCCCCGAGATGGACAAGACGCTGCAAAGGCTCGAGGAAAAGCTGCCGTACCATCGCATGGTGACGCCGGACGACGTGGCCAACCTCGCGCTCTTTCTGTGTTCGCCTGAGGCCGAGATGATCCGGGGCCAGACGGTGCGCGTGGACGGCGGCGTCACGCTCGTCCTGCCATGATGCGAGGTGAGGGACGTGGAAGGGTTTCGCTACCATTATGATCTCGAGGTGCGCTGGTCCGAGGTGGACGCGCAGCGCATCGTGTTCAACGCGAACTATCTCATGTATCTCGATCTCGCCTATCAGGAGTTTTTCCGAAGCGAATTGAGGCTCTACGACGACGTGCCGACCACCGTCATCGCCACGTCGACGCAGACGTTTCTGAAACCGGCCCGCTGGCGGGACAAGCTTTCGATTTGGATCCGGCCCAAGCGCATCGGGAACACCAGCGTGACGCTGGAGTTTGTGATGACGCGCGAGGGCGAGCCCATCTTCCGGGCCGAGACGGTGTACGTGCATGTGAACGAGAACGGGCGCCCAGAGCCCATCCCTGCGTTCTGGCGGGAGCGGCTTCGGGCGTACCAAGAGGAGGCGCTCGCATGAGGGACATGGAGGGCCGCGTGGCCATCGTGACAGGTGGCGCGGGCGGCATTGGCAGCGCCACGGCGCGCAGGTTCGCCGAGCGCGGCGTGCGCGTGGTGGTGGCGGATCGCGACGAGGCTGGCGCGAAGCGCATCGCCGACGAAATCCGAGGCTCGGGCGGCGAGGCGGAGGCCGTCTACGTCGACGTCACGGACGAGGCGAGCGTCCAGGCGCTCGTGGACGCGGCCGTCAAGCGCTTCGGCCGCCTCGACATCATGTTCAACAACGCCGGCGTCTTTGGCGACGGCGCCCGAAACTTCCTTGACGATCCCGCGGACGAGTACTTCCGCGTCGTCTCCATCAATCAGCACGGCGTCTTTTACGGCATGCGGGCGGCGGCGCGCGCCATGCGCGACGCCGGTGGGGGCGGCGTGATCATCAACACGGCGTCCATCTACGCGTTCATCGCCGATAGGCACCAGCTCCCGTATCATGCGAGCAAGGCGGCGGTCGTCGCCATGACCAAGGCGGCGGCGCTCGATCTCGCCCGCTACAACATCCGCGTCGTCGCGGTGGCGCCCGGCATGGTGAACACGGGCCTCGTGGACAACTGGCGGCAGGACGAGCGCGTGTGGAACACGATTCAGCGGGCGCACATGCGCAGGCGCATGGCGGAGCCGGACGACGTGGCGCGCGTGGTGGTGTTTCTGGCGTCGGACGACGCGCGGTTCATCAACGGCCACGCGATTTGCGTGGACGACGGCGCGCTGTCGTTCAAGCGGTGACGGGCATCCGCGTGGCGCAGTTGCCGGATATCGTGCTGGAGGTTGTCATTGACGCGTCTCTGGAGAACATCTGGCCGCACTTGGCCACGGCGGACGGGCTCGGCGCGTGTTCACGGGGAGCACGCGCCGGCCCATCGACCACGAGAGGGCCGACACACCTGCGTGTCAGTGGACCTCGCTCTGCATCTGCTCGAGTCGTTCGCGAGGCAGGCCCGTCGCCTTTTCCACCACGTCGACGGGCACGCCCTCGGCCAGCAGGCGATGGGCAATGTCCTCAGCTGCTTCTCTGCGGCCATCCTCATACAGTTCCTCTGCCAGGCGGAACACGTTCTTCAGCTCCTTCCGCAATTTTCTGCGGTCTTCTTCCGACAAGGCCCTGTCGCCAAACGCGAGGACGGCGCTCGCCACGAGTTCGCGTTCTTCGTCGTCGGGAACGCGTGGGAGCAGGTCGAGGACGCGAGCCATGGCTTGATGACGGTCCTCGACGCGCATCGAGAGCGCCAGGCCGAGGCGAAGGCGATCGGCAGGCTCCCATCGCCCCACGCGAAGGTGAGCTTCGACCTCGTCCAGTGCGCCATCGCCGTCGAGCTCGGAGAGGAACACGTTTTCCACGCGATACACCGCCGTGCCGATGTCGAGTTCGTGCGGCGCGCTGCCGACGTGCGCGTGGTACAGGACCACCGTGCGAATCTTGGCCTTGACTTGGTTGGCCAAGCGGGCATCGTACTCTAGGAATCGGTGAAGTGTGCGCTCGCGCCGGTCTTGGAACTCCAGGTGAAACACGTCGCCGTTTGGCATTCGCCAAGCCCGGTCCATCCTCAGCGTGCTGGCGGGCAGTTCGGTCGTGAACGGCTCCAGCCTTTCCACGCCGTGCACGCCAAGCGCTTCAAGTGCTCCCCCTGAGAGGGTGCGCGTCAGGGCCTTGAGCAAGCTGTCCTGTCCGGGCATGGAAGCGGACCACACCTCCCATGATAGGAGATTCTGGTCGACACCACAATGCTAGCGGGGTGTCTTCGTGTTGTTCCGCGCTGCGCGCTTCGCCCTCCGGGCGAAGGATGTCTCCAGCTTACGCGCACCCAAATTGCCTGTCGATGAACCGGGGGAGAAAATCAACCGACGCAGGATGACACGCCCGCTCGCTTGCGTCGCCCCTGCGCAATCGAAGGGACGTGATTCGCTCACCACCTGCGGCCCCGCGGCGGCGCGGGACCGGCGCTTTAACCCCCGCGACGCACTTCCTCCGCCCAACGATCACGGCAACATCCCCGCAGGGCCGATGCGCTCCGCGCCAAACAGCCTCCGTAGCCGCGTGATGTTCCGCCTGTCGGACAGAATGAGCAGGTAATCGCCCGCCTGGAGTTCCGTCGCGCCGCGCGGCACAATCACCTGATCCCCGCGCACAATCGCGTAACACAGCGTGTTTTCAGGGAACTCGATCTCGACCATCTTTCGGCCGACGAGATCGGACGACGCATCCACTTCAACCGGCGTGACGACGGCGTTCTCCCGCGCGATGCGCACCAACTCGAGCAGACCCTCGGACGGGGCGCGCTCCAAGAGGTCGAGCTTCGCCGCGAGCCAGCGCACGGTGAGACCTTGGACCAGCGTGGAGGCAATGACCACGAAGAACACGGCGTCAAACATCGGTGCGGGCGTGTAGGCCGGGGAGAGCATGGCGGTCAGCACGAGCACGATGGGAACGGCGCCGCGCAATCCGGCCCACGACATGAACACCTTTTCGGCCGTGGAGAAGCCCATGCCGACGGTGGAGAGCCAGACCGCGAGGGGCCGCGCCAAAAACAGCGCGCCAGCGGCCAGCAGGACGCCGGGCACCAGAATGCTCCACAGCCGCCCCGGGGAGATCTGCAGGCCGAGCACGACAAACATGACGATGTGCATGGTCCAGGACAGGCCCTCGTGAAACCGCAGGATGCTGTAGCGATGTTCCAGCCTGCGGTTGCCCATCACCACGGCGGCGGTGTAGACGGCGAGGAAGCCGCTGCCGTGCAGAATGACGGCGACGCTGTAGCTCAGGAGTGCAAACGCGAGCGAGAGCGTCGGATACAGGCCGCCTGTGTCGAGCTTGATGCGCTGGTTGGCGAGCGAACCGAGGTAGCCAATGACAGCCCCTGCAATGAGCCCCATGGCCATCTGCAGGGCGAAGGTCGAGATTGCGTAACCCAGCGCGCCCCACGGCCGGTCGATGCCGTGCTCCGACCACGTCATGAGGAGGATGGTCAGGAAGAACGCCATGGGGTCGTTGGTGCCAGACTCCACCTCGAGCACGTCCACCAGGCGCCGGCGCAGCGGCTGGCGGCCCAGGATGGAGAACACGGAGGCAGCGTCGGTGGAGCTGACCGCCACGCCGAGCAGCGCGGCGGCGTACCACGGTAGGTGTAGGAGCGCATGCGCGATGGCCGTGAGCACCCCTGCGCTGATCATGACCCCCACGGTGGCGAGGGACAGCGCGGGTTTCCAGACCTTTCGGATGCGGTCGAGCGGGGTATGGAGGCCGCCTTCAAACAGGATGAGGATGAGCGCCAGGTAACCGATGGATTGCGCAGCGGAGAGCGGCACGTGCACGCCGAGGTGGAATCCGCCGGGCCCGAGGGCCATGCCGATGGCCACGAAGCCGATGAGCACCGGGAAACCCAGGCGGTTGCCCAGGTGTGCGGACCAAACGCCAGCTAACAAAATCAGCGATAGAATGAGCAGAAAAGTCTCCATTTTCTCCTCCTTCGTTCAAATTCGAGTTCAACGCCTATACGCGATCGCGTCCAATACGCCAATGGGATTATATGGCAATGACGCAGGTGGAAGATAATGCGATACCAGGTGCGAATGAAGTGGAATGTTGACGCTGACAAGGGGAGGAAAGGGACAGGAACCCTATTCCGACTATCCTTAGTTTAACATAAAACTTTGGGGGCGTAAAGAAATGGTGCGGGATTCCAAAATCGAGGTACAAGAATTGTCCACCGAAGCTTCTCAGATTAGGCAGTGATTCAACTCGCCCCGCAAACTGCAGTAGGTCAGGTGTCGGAAGTATCATCGTTTGTCTAACCATCACGACACAGATGTTGTGAGAATCGACATGTTCGGACGCACTCAATCGATCTGCTGCAAGTTCCCGCTGCTTGCGTGAACGCTTCGCGCGATTTGGAACGAATCTTGCTTCATTTACCTGACGTCGAAGGCAACACAAGTCCAACGTAAGGAGAGGTGAACCGGGTGTTTGGAGAGTTCAAAGTCCCGGAGGCTGTGTATGCAGGGAGTGGGGCTCTGCAGGTGCTGCCGGACGTATCTTCCGCCCTGGGCAAGCGCGCTCTCATCGTGACAGATAAGGTAATGGAACGTCTTGGATATGTGAAGCGGATGAGGAGGATGTTGGATGACGTTGGTGTTCAATCCGAGGTATTCGCCGAGGTGAACACGGAGCCGACCGACGTGCATGTAGAGGCTGGCGTTCGCGCGTTATCGCAACACCGCTGCGATCTTCTCATCGCCATCGGTGGTGGCAGCGCCATCGACGCCGCGAAGGGGATTTCCGTCATGGCGGTGCACGAGGGATACATCGGCGACTATATGGGTGGCCGCAGGACGTTCGATCAAGTGCCGCATCCGTTGATAGCGATCCCGACCACTGCCGGCACGGGATCTGAGGTTACCAGCGTGACGGTGATTACCAATACCAAGGACGACATCAAGATGATGATACGGCAACCCGCCCTGTTACCCAAGGTCGCAATTGTCGATCCCCAACTCACCGTTTCCTCGCCTCCGCATGTCACCGCTTCGAGCGGGGTAGATGCTTTGTGCCACGCGATAGAGGCGTTTATCTCAAGAAGAAGCCATCCGCTGACCGACGCATTGGCCACGGACGCTGCAAAGAAGATTCTGAACTATTTGGAACGAGCGTATGATGATGGGAAGGATTTAGAGGCGCGCGAGGGGATGGCCATCGCGGCGCTGGAAGCTGGTATGGCCTTCACGAATTCATCTGTGTGCCTGGTGCATGGTATGTCCCGACCTATCGGTGCAGTATTTCATGTACCACATGGTTTTGCCAATGCCATGCTTCTTCCGACAGTGCTGGAATTCCGACTTGACGACTACGCGCCGCGGCTGGCGTTGCTCGGGCGGGCCGTAAATTCAGAACTGTCCGGTTCGTCAGACGGCGAGGCCGCGGCATGGGTCGTAAGCCGAGTGAAATCGCTTGCTAAGAGGCTCCAAATTCCAAATCTTAAGACCTGGGGAATTGAAAGAGGTGATTTCGAGCGTGCGCTGGATAAGATGGCGAACGATGCACTCGCGAGTGGTAGCCCGGCGAATCACCCTATCGTGCCATCACACGAGGAGATTGTCCATTTGTATCTGAAAGCCTACGACGCCACATGGGATGAGGTTTAGAGATCTATTAATCTAAATGGGATAAAGGGGATGAATAGGATGTCGTCCATAAGTGTAGCCGGGCGCCTGCGCAATTGGGTAGGCGGAGCATGGCGAGACGCGGAAGCCAGTGAGTACCTCGATGTTTTCGATCCGGCGACAGCTGAGGTCATCGCCCAAGTGCCGTTGTCAACACGACAGGATGTGGAAATGGCTGTGGCGGCAGCTGAGGCAGCGTTTCGGGAATGGAGCAGGACCCCTGTACCTCGCCGAGCGAGAATCTTTTTCCGCTATCACCAACTTCTCGTCGAGCACTGGGATGAACTCGCGCGACTCATTGTTCGGGAGAACGGCAAGAGCTACAAGGATGCATACGGGGAGGTACAGCGCGCGATCGAAAATGTGGAATTTGCTGCGAGCGCTCCGACACTCCTCATGGGCGAACAATTGGCCAACATCGCGACATCCTTAGACTCAGGCATGTATCGGTACCCACTCGGCGTGGTGGCAGGCATCACACCTTTCAACTTTCCGATGATGGTGCCTTGCTGGATGTTTCCTCTGGCTATCGTCTGCGGGAACACGTTTGTGTTGAAGCCTTCCGAGCGGACGCCGCTTTTGGCCCAGCGGTTGGCCGAGTTGCTTGAGGAGTCGGGCTTGCCCCCGGGGGTCTTTAACATCGTGCACGGCTCTCGAGAGGTCGTTCAGGGCTTGATCGAGCATCCGACGGTTCGTGCCATTTCGTTCGTCGGGTCGCAGCCGGTAGCCGCATACGTGTACAGCGAAGCGGCAGCCCACGGCAAGCGCGTGCAGGCACTCGCAGGCGCCAAGAATCACACCATCGTGATGCCTGATGCGAATCTGGACGAAGCGATTCCCCAGATCATCTCTGCTGCGTTCGGCTCCGCGGGCGAGCGGTGCATGGCCTGTTCCGTTGTCGTAGCCGTAGGTTCTATCGCAGACCAACTTGTCGAAGGACTGAAGTCCGCTGCCGATCAAATCCGCATCGGTAACGGCCTCGAGGAAGATGTACTGCTTGGTCCCGTCATTCGGGCAGAACACCGATATAGGACATTGCAGTACATCGATGCGGGCATCCAAGAGGGCGCTGTACTCGTGAGAGACGGACGGCAGGATCGCGTGGAGGCTGACGGGTACTTCATCGGACCCACAATCTTCGACTATGTCCATCCTTCGATGAAGATCTGGCAGGACGAGATCTTTGCGCCTGTACTGTCGATTGTGCGTGTAGACACGCTGGACGAAGCTATCGCGTTGGCCAACGAGTCCCGGTTTGCAAACGGGGCGTGTATCTTCACGAACAATGCGTCTGCCATACGCAAATTCCGTGAGGAAATCGACGCGGGAATGCTTGGCGTCAACATCGGTGTTCCCGCTCCCATGGCGTTTTTTCCTTTCTCGGGGTGGAAAGATTCGTTCTACGGTGATCTCCACGCCAATGGGAAGGACGGCGTGGCGTTTTACACGCGTCGAAAAATGATCACGGCAAGAGTATGAAGGAGGCCGATAGTCATGTTGGACCGTAAGGTCGTAGACAACCCGCTGGCCAGGCTGGAGCGCATCCCTATCTGGCCTCATGGGGCTGGCCTGCTCATCGTGCTGGGGCTCGGCTATTTCTTCGCGTTTTTCGATATCACAAACATTTCTTATGGCATTCCTGTGATAACGAAGCAATTTCACGTTTCTTCTGGACTCGCGTCTACGGCTGTCTCCACGAGCCTTGTGGGTTATATCGTGGGCGCGGTGATCGTGAGCGTGGTCAGCGACTATTTCGGTCGCCGAGGTGCTTTGATCACAGGAATCGTGTTGTACACAGCCGGTTCGCTCGCTACGGCGTTCAGTCCTTCGGTGGGCTGGCTCATCGGGTGGCGCTTGGTGGTCGGTATGGGCATTGGAACGATGATCGCGCAGGTTTCTACCTACATGGGGGAAATCTCGCCCGCTGTGCTCAGAGGGCGTTTCACTGGGCTCGCCAATCTGTTCGCGTTCTCTGGCCTTGCGGCGGTACCATTTGTATCTATGTGGCTGGTTCCGC
>NZ_BCRQ01000064.1 GCF_001552675.1 Alicyclobacillus sendaiensis NBRC 100866 | reverse complement strand
CCCTCGTGCGGTTCGCCGCGCAAGGCGGGTTCCAGCTCGGCGTCCGCGGCGTCCTGAGGAGGCTCTTCGCTCGCTCCGCGTCGAGCTTCCTCGTTCGAAGACGTCTCCTGAACCTCCTGGGCTCCGCAGCGAAACAGGTACCCTTGGGAGCCGTTCAGCCCGTGCACCTCGAGCCAACCGCCCAAATGGAGCCACGCGTCACCCGAAACCTCAAGCTGCACGCCCGCGAGCCGGCTCTTGACGTTCAATACGCCCGCCTGTTGCGCGGACACGGGCACGCGCAGCAGAAACGGAAGCCGCTGATGAACGTGGACCACATCGCCGTTCGACGCCTTTTGCACATAGGCTGCAAACACGATCGCGCCCTCAAGCTGGTACGTATCGCGGTCCTGGTCGAACGCGACGATTTCCGTCGCGACGGTCGCATCTTGCACCACATCGCCGGAGGCGACTTGTTCGGCGTAGACTTCTTGATCGACCGGCAGCCGAATCAAGAGTTCGCGCGAAACTTCGGACATTCGAGCCCCTCCTCAAACCGCAGGATTCCACCACCAATCTATGTCCCGCAGGGGCGAGATATGTCGATGGTGCCGCGGTTTGCCGGGGCAAGGGACGGCAAGACGGCGCCTTATCGCCGCCGCTCTGCGATGCGCGGAAAGACGCGCTCCATGGCCGCAATGGTCCGCTCGATCTCGGCCTCGCCGTGCACCATCGACATGAAGCCGCTCTCCAGCTGAGCGGGCGCAAACGCCACGCCCTCCGCCAGCATCTCATGGAAGAAGTCCGCGTAGAGCGCCTGATCCGACGCTTTCGCCGTCTCAAAATCGACGACGGGCCCCTCGTGGAAGAAGAGGCCAAACATGCCGCCGATGGCGTGGCCGGTCGCCGGGAGCCCGTGCGCTGCGGCCAAGCGGCAGAACGCCTCCGCGAGCCTCTGGCCGTAGGCTTCAAGGCGCTCGTAGGCGCCATCGGCCGCCGCCTGTTTCAGCATGCGAAGCGACGTGAGGCCCGCCGCCATGGCGAGCGGATTGCCAGAGAGCGTGCCCGCCTGGTACACGGGCCCCTCCGGCGCGACGAGCGCCATGAGATCGCTGCGCCCGCCGTACGCCCCCACCGGCAGGCCGGCGCCGATGACCTTTCCGAACGTCGTCAGATCCGGCATGACCCCAAACCGCGCCTGGGCACCGCCCAGGCCGACCCGAAAGCCCGTGATGACCTCGTCGAAGATGAGCAGAGCCCCGTGGCGGCGAGTGATTTCGCGCACCGCCTCCAGGTACCCGGGCAGAGGCAGCACGCAGCCCATGTTGCCCGCCACCGGCTCCAAAATCACCGCCGCGATCTCGTCGCCGCGATCGGCAAACAGCTTCTCCATGGCGTCGGCGTCGTTGTATGGCACCGTCAGCGTGCGCTCCGCCACGGACTGCGGCACGCCGGGCGAATCCGGAAGTCCGAGGGCGGCCACGCCCGATCCGGCCTTGACGAGAAACGAGTCAGCGTGTCCGTGGTAACACCCGATGCACTTGACGATGGCCGTCCGGCCTGTGGCGGCGCGAGCCAGGCGGATGGCGCTCATGGTCGCCTCGGTGCCGCTCGAGACCATGCGCACCTTCTCAACCGAGGGCACGAGCTCCACCATCGCCTCCGCCATCTCGGTCTCGAGTTCGGTCGGCACGCCAAAGCTCGTCCCGCGCGCCGCGGTCTCTGTGATGGCGCGCACAATCTCCGGGTGCGCGTGGCCCCAGATGAGCGGGCCCCAGCTCATGAGGTAATCGATGTAGCGGTGGCCGTCGATGTCATACAGGTACGGCCCCTCGCCGCGATCCGCAAAATACGGCGTTCCGCCGACCGCGCGGAACGCACGGACGGGCGAATTCACGCCCCCCACGAGGACGCGCTGCGCCCTCGTGAATGCCTGCTTGGATCGCTCTCCGACCATGTCCACCCCTCCTCAGCGCTCATCCTCCCGCAGCCAGCGAAGCACGTCCGGCGCG
Organism: Alicyclobacillus sendaiensis NBRC 100866; assembly: GCF_001552675.1. Taxonomy (GTDB): domain Bacteria; phylum Bacillota; class Bacilli; order Alicyclobacillales; family Alicyclobacillaceae; genus Alicyclobacillus; species Alicyclobacillus sendaiensis. The sequence continues at coordinate 13,540 of NZ_BCRQ01000064.1, read as the reverse complement.
TGATACGTGAGAATCAGATCAGCGCCCGCGCGCTTGAACGACGTCATCATTTCCATGACGATGGCGCGTTCGTCGATCCACCCGCGCTGCGCTGCCGCCTTGACCATGCTGTACTCGCCGCTGACGTTGTACGTGGCGATGGGCACATCGAATGCTTCGCGCAGGCGGGCCGTGACGTCCATGTACGCGAGCGCCGGTTTCACCATCAGCATGTCGGCCCCTTCTTCCAGGTCCGATCTCGCCTCGCGCATCGCCTCGCGCCCGTTGGCCGGGTCCATCTGATAGCTCTTGCGATCGCCGAACTGCGGCGCCGAATCCGCCGCGTCGCGGAACGGACCGTAAAACGACGACGCGTATTTCACCGCGTATGAGAGGATGACCACGTCCTCGTATCCGTTCGCATCCAGCGCAGCCCGAATGGCGGCCACGCGCCCGTCCATCATATCGGAAGGCGCCACGATGTCCGCGCCCGCCTGCGCGTGCGACACGGCGGTCTTCGCCAGCAGTTCGAGCGTCGGATCGTTCACAATCTTTCCGTCTTGCACCAGGCCGCACTGGCCGAGCGGATTGTATTCACACAGGCACACGTCCGTCATGACCACGAGGTCGGGGTTTTCCTCCTTGATGGCGCGGATGGCCTCTTGCACCACACCGTGCTCGTGATAGGCGGACGACGAGCGTTCATCCTTCTCGCGAGGAATGCCGAAGAGAATCACCGATTTCAGCCCAATTTCCGACAGAGACGCGATTTCCTTGCGCAGCGCGTCCAGGCCATAGCGCGCCACGCCCGGCATGGACTGGATGGGCGAAGTCCCCTGAAGTCCCTCCTCGACGAACATGGGGTAGACGAGATCGTCCGCGTGGACGCGGTGCTCCCGAACGAGATCGCGCAGATATGGGGTGCGGCGCAGGCGCCGGTGGCGGCGAAATGGAATCATGTGCATCACGCTCCCAACGGATACAAAGTCTCGAGATGGCGAATCAGCGCTTCGTGCGACGGCTCGGGCGGCGGCGCGAGGTGTTGCACGCCCAGTTGACGGAGGGCGCGGGCGGTGGTGGCGCCAAACGGCAGCCAGATGAAACGCCCGGGCGCAAAGATCAGGTCGCGCGCAACGTGCGCGGCGATGGCCGCGACGGCGGACGGGCTGAAGACGACGACGACATCGCCGGTGCGCGCCGTCAGCCGATCCGCGGCCCACGGCTGGAGGACGGTGTCATACACGACCCACTCCTGCACGCGGCGGCCCGCGCGGCGCAGTTCGTCAGGCAGCGCCTCGAGGGTGAGGCGCCCGCGCGGGAAGATGAAGCCGCAAGGCGGTGGACACGTCTCGACGAGCCGCTTTGCAAAGTCCTGCGCGCCGCGCACGCCCGAAAAGCACACGGACTGCGGGGCGACAGATTGAAGCGCTCGCCACGTGCCGGCGCCGAGCGCATAGGCCGCTGGCGCTGCCCGAAGCTTCGCCACGGCCCGTTCGTGCCCTGCGATGGCCCGGACGGCCGCGGACGAGGTGAACACCCACGCGTCGCCGTCCGCCGCGCCAGCAGCAAGCTGCTTCACCGCCTCAGCCAGTGGCACCGTCTCGATGAGCGGCAGATGCTCGGCGGAAAACCCGCGATCGGAAAGCGCTCCAGCGAGGAGAGCGCCCCGATCTCCGGACTGCGTCACGATGATGCCGGGCCGCGGCATCTCAATCACCTCGCCCGGGTCTGAGCCAGTCCGCGGCGCCCTGGCGCAGTGCCTCTTCCGCCAGCGCGATGCCGAGCGCTCGGGCGTCGGCGGCCGTTCGCTCAAGCTGGAGGCAGTGCGAGCCGGACGGATCAGCGACAAACGCGAGCAGGCGGAGGTCGCGCCCGACGGGTTCGGCGTAGGCGCCGATGGGCACCTGGCAGCTTCCCTCCAGCCGCGAGAGGAAGGCGCGCTCCGCCTCGACCGCGCGGGTGGCATCCGGATCCGCGATGGCGGCGAGGCACTGCATCACGTCATCGTCCTCGGCTCGGCATTCGACCGCAAGCGCGCCCTGACCAACCGCGGGGACAAAGCGATCCACGGGAAGGTATTCGGTGATCCTGTCGCCCAGCCCTAGGCGGTGCAGCCCGCTTGCGGCGAGCACGATGGCGTCAAACTGGCCCTCCTCGAGGCGCCGGAGCCGCGTGTCGACGTTGCCGCGAAGCGTGGCCACGACGAGATCCGGCCGGAGGCGGCGGAGGGCCGCTTGCCGTCGCAAGCTGCTGGTCCCCACGCGCGCGCCCGGCGGCAGGTCGAACATCCCTTGGCCCGTCCGGCTGATGAGAGCGTCCCTCGGGTCTTCGCGGCGCGGCACGGCCCCGATGGTGAGGCCGTCGCGCAGTTCAAAAGGGACGTCTTTGAGGCTGTGCACCGCGAGATCCGCCCGTCCCGTAGCGAGCGCTTCCTCGATATCCGCGACAAACAGCCCCTTGCCCCCCACCTCCGACAGGGCCCGATCTACGATCTCGTCGCCGCGCGTCCGGATGGGCACGAGTTCAAAGTCCACGCCGCGCGTCACCTGCTTCAACCGTTCCACCACGTAGTTCGTCTGCGTGAGCGCGAGCGCGCTCCGCCTCGTCGCGACTCGTAAGGTGCGCAACCGTCCATCCTCCCTCGGATCACGGCAGCCTTCCGCCGACAAACAGCAAATTGGAGAGCACCGCGACAAAGCAAAGGATCTGAAAGACCATCATGCCGCGGGTCGCAACTCTCCGGTGCACGCGCCAGACCAAGTAGCTGACATAAAGCATCAGGCAAAACGCCGTGACCATGAACTTGGGCCACGTCAGCAGCCACTGGTGAAGCACCCTGTCGCCCCACCAGAGCCCCGTGACCATGGCCAGAAACAGCAAACCTGCCCCCGTCGCGCTCGCGAACAGCGCCAAGCTGTCGAGCGTGGCGAGCGAAGGCAGGTGCAGATACCAGCGGTCGAACAATCGGCGGCGAAGGCGCGCCTCAAGCACGAGATGCATGAGGGCAAACGAGAAGCTGAACGCAAACGCCGTGTCTCCGAGAACCGCCAGCGCGACATGGAGCGCGAGGAGGCTCGCCGCGGGGAGAAACGGCGCGCTCGACTGCGCCTGCAGACCTCCCGCCAAAAGCGCCAAGCCGAACCCCACGGCGTTCAGCAGCAAGGCCACCGGACTCGACGCGCCGCCGCGCCCCATCGCGACCGTGATGGTGATCATCAGCCACGCGATGAACAGGGCGAGATCGCCACGCGAATAATCTGCCGCGCCGCGCAGAGAAGCCAATCGGCTGAGAAATACCACGGTGACGAGCGCGAAGGCCGCCATAAACAGCCCGTAGCCGACGCGCGGCGATGACGGGCGCGCCTGGGCGAACGCCCACCCCGACCACACGAGCGCCAGCGCATACGCGACCATGCTCAGGACATACCACGTCCCCATGTCGATCGATCACCCTAGGAGAGCGCCGGCCGCGGCACAGCATCAGCCGCATGGGAAGGCGTTTCTCCCCACTCGACGCGAACGCGATTGTGACGCGGCTCCGGCGCCAAGCCAAACAGCGCGGCGAGCGTCTCCGCGTAAGTCGGATCGCCCGACTGCAGCGACAGCTCCTTGACGTTTTTCACAGGCTCGCGCAACAGCTGATGCACGATGCTCATCATGTGCTTGTGAATGACCTTCTGATCCCGCTCCGTGAGGTGCGGCAGTTTGCGGAGGAGACTCGCCATGACCTCGCGCTCGATGGCCTCTCCCCGCTGGTGAAGCGCGGCGATGATGGGCACCACCGCCTGCTCCGCGAGCCATTGCGAGAAGGCCCGCACGCCCTCTTCGATCATCGCCGCCACCGCAGCCTCCTGGCGTACCCGCTCCTCGAGGTTCGCCGCGACGACACCCTCGAGGTCGTCCACGTCGTACCGATACAACGACGCCGAACGCGGCACGTCAGGATCCACGTCCCTCGGTACGGCGATGTCCAGGATGACGAGCGGCCGCCCCCGCCTCGCCGCCAGCGCGTTCGCGACCATTTCCTTAGTCACCACGTACTTCCCTCGGCCGATGGCGCTCAGCACCACGTCGGCGTGGATCAGCGCCTCCGCAATCCCCTCTTCGTCCAGCGGACGAGCGTCCCCTCCGACTTCGCCGGCGAGCGCCCGCGCCCTCTCGAGCGTCCGGTTGAAGATGAGAAGGGACTTCGGCTGTTGGGCGGCAAAATGGCGAGCCGCGAGCCCCGCCATGTGCCCTGCGCCGATCACGACCACCTGTCTCTCGCGAAGCTCTCCGAGCACCTTGCGCGCCAGCTGTACGGCGGCGTAGCTGACGGACACGGCCTCGCGGCCGATGGACGTTTCGGTCTGCGCCCGCTTGCCCACGTGAATGATCTCGCGGAACAGCCGATTGAACACCGAACCGGTCGCCCCCTCCTCAAGCGCTAGCTGGTATGCGTCGCGCATCTGACCCAAAATCTGCGTCTCGCCGAACACCACCGAGTCGAGCCCACACGCCACCCGCATGGCGTGCCGCACCGCATCTTCCCCTTCCCGGAGATAGGCATGGCGCTTGAGCTCGTCTCGATCCACGCCCGCGTGGTTGGCCACAGCGGAGAGCGCAAAATCGGATCCGGCCCGCGCGCTCGGGCCGAGGCCGTAGATCTCGAGACGGTTGCAGGTGGACACCACGACACTCTCGAGGACCGTTCGCGAATCGCGGAGCTGCGTCAAGACGTGACGAACCTCGGTCTCGCCGAGGCTCACGCGCTCACGCAGTTCCACGGGCGCCGTTTTGTGGCTGAGCCCCACGACAAAGATTTTCACGCACCTCACCCCCGCGTCCTCCAACATTATATAGCAGGGGGAGCGCCCGCCCAAGCGCCGAAACCCCTGGGCTGTGACGCTCCCTTGAACGTTCATCGGCGCTTCGGTTCGCGCCTCGCTCCTCACGACTGCTGCTCTGGGTCCGCCGCGGCAAGGGAAAGGTCGGGATCGGACGAGTTGACCTGGTGGCTCGGCGCGTCCGGCGCGGCGAGATCGCCCTCCATGACGGCCCACAGCGCCTCGAGTCCCGTGCGCTTCTCCGCAGAAACCGGCCAGATGTCGACCGGCGTGCGAAGCGTCTCGCGAATCACGTTCACGTGCTTCGAAACGTGGCTTTTCCCGATTTTATCCGCTTTCGTCGCCACCACCGACACAGGCACACCAAGCTCGAGCAGACCCGCGTGAACCGCGACGTCGTCCTTGGTCGGCTCGTGGCGAATGTCGATGAGATGGAAGACTCGCCGCAAGCTCGCCCGTTGGTTCAGATACCGGTCGATCATCGCCGCAAACCGCTCGCGCTGCTGCTTGCTGACTGCGGCGTATCCATAGCCCGGGAGGTCGACAAACCGAAACGCTCCATTGATCAGATAGAAATTGATCTGGCGTGTCTTCCCAGGTTGTGACGAGACGCGCGCGAGCTGCTTTCGGTTCAAGAGCCGGTTGAGCAACGTGGATTTGCCCACGTTGCTCCGGCCGAGGAACGCGAATTCGGGCAACAAGGTCTTCGGCCACTGATCCGGCCGAACCGTCACCGCTTCCAGTTCAGCACTGCGGATGATCACTGGTGCGCCTCTCCCCCTCCGAGTCGGCTGTCCGACCACACTTCCGTCCACCAAGGTTCGTCTGTCAGTGAACCGCCGGCGTGATCGAGCGGATTGTCGACGAGCGCAAGGCGCAAAACCTCATCCATGTGCGAGACCGGAACGAAGGCCACCTCGGACTTCACCAGATCCGGCACGTCGTCGAGGTCTTTGACGTTCCCCTTTGGGATGAGAATGGTGCGAATGCCCGCGCGGTGGGCGGCAAGGCTTTTTTCCTTGAGCCCGCCAATCGGGAGGACTCGGCCGCGCAGCGTGATTTCGCCGGTCATGGCCACGTCGCGGCGCACCTTGATGTGCGTCAGCGCGGAGACCAGCGCGGTGGCCATCGTGATGCCAGCGGAAGGCCCGTCTTTGGGGATGGCGCCCTCCGGGACATGGATGTGAATGTCCACCTTTTCGTGAAAATCCGGCGGGAGCCTTAGGGCGCGGCCGCGGGAACGAACGTACGACAAGGCCGTCTGCGCGCTCTCCTTCATCACGTCGCCCAGTTGCCCCGTGAGCACGAGTTTTCCCGAACCAGGCACGATCGAGACCTCGACCAGCAGAAGGTCGCCGCCCATTTCCGTCCATGCGAGCCCGGCGACCACGCCAACCTGATCCTCCGCCTCTATCTCGCCGAACTCATACTTGCGCGGCCCCAGATACGACTGGAGGACCGAGCTTGTGACCGTCACGCGCTTTGCCTCGCCGGCGGCCACGGCCCGCGCCACCTTGCGGCAGACGGCGGCCAACTGCCGATCCAACTGCCTGACGCCTGCCTCGCGCGTGTAGTGGCGAATGATCTCCAAAAGCACGTCGTCCGAGATGCGAATCCGATCTCCCTTGAGCGCGTGAGCGGCACGCTGTTTCGGCAAAAGGTGCTCCCTGGCGATGTGAAGCTTCTCGATCTCCGTATACCCGGAGAGCTGGATGACCTCCATGCGGTCGCGAAGCGGAGCAGGGATCTGGTAGACATTGTTGGCCGTCGTGATGAACAGCACGTTGGACAGGTCGTATGGAATCTCGATGTAGTGGTCGGAAAACGCGTGATTCTGCTCAGGATCGAGCACTTCAAGCATGGCCGACGCCGGATCGCCCCGAAAGTCGCTGGCCATCTTGTCAATCTCGTCAAGCAAAAACACGGGATTCATGACGCCGGCCTGACGCATGCCCTGTAGAATGCGCCCGGGCATGGAACCGATGTACGTCCGACGATGGCCCCGGATCTCGGCCTCGTCGCGCACGCCGCCGAGCGACACGCGCACAAACGGCCGCTTGAGCGACTTTGCGATAGACCGCGCCAGCGACGTCTTCCCGACGCCAGGCGGTCCGGCCAAACAGATGATGGGGCCCGCCTGCTTGTCGGTGAGCGCCTGCACGGCGATGAACTCCAGGATGCGCTCCTTGACCTTGTCGAGGCCGTAGTGCTCCTCATTCAGAATGCGCTCCGCCCGCGCGACGTCGGCCGACGATTTCGCCATCTCCAGCCACGGCAGCGCGAGCAACCATTCGACGTAATTCCGCACCACTGTGCCTTCGGCCGATGCGGGCGGAATCCGCTCGAGGCGCGCGATTTCCTTTTCCACCCGATCGCGGACGTCGTCCGGCATGGGTTTCGCCGCGAGTTTCTCGCGCAGTTCGTCGACCTCGGCTTGACGCCCCTCTTTGTCCCCGAGTTCGCGCTGAATAGCCTTCATTTGCTCGCGAAGATAGTATTCCTTCTGCGTCCGCTCCATCTGCTTGCGAACGCGCTGGTGGATCTTTCGCTCGAGCTCGAGGACCTCGCGCTCATCCGACAGGATCTGCAAAAGGCGCTCGAGGCGCTTCTCGATGTCGAACGCCTCGAGGATGTCCTGTTTCTCCCGCACCTTCAAGGGCAGGTGGGAAGCCACCGCGTCCGCGAACTGGCCCGGGTGCGACATGTCCACGACCGTCGCGTACGTGTCGAGATCGAGCTTGCGGGACAGGCGCACGTATTGCTCGAACTGCTGGGTGACGGAACGGCGCATCGCCTCGATGGCCGGGGTGGCGGACACCTCCTCGGGCTCATCGTACGTCTCGACGCGCACGGTGAACGACTCCTCTTCCGACACAAACTCGCGCACCACGGCGCGCTTCAGGCCCTCGACCAACACGCGGATGGTCCCGTTCGGCAACTTGAGCATCTGCTTTACACGGGCGAGCGTGCCGACCCGGTACAGGTCGTCCGCGGACGGATCGTCCACCTGGCCGTCCTCTTGGGACGCCAGCACAATGAGGTGGTCGCCCGAGACCGCCTGCTCCAGCGCGCGGACGGACTTCGGCCGACCGACGTCGAAATGCAGGACCATGCCTGGGAACACGAGCAGCCCGCGGAGCGGCAGCAGCGGATACACGTCCTTGGTCTGTGGCGCCGAATGCCCCTCGGTCACCATCCCCCACCTCCGAACTCTCTCCCTGACGATGCCCTTCATTGTATCCAATCGCGGCGGCAAAGTCGAACGCGCCGCGGTGCAGATCTCACTGCGCCAGCGGTTTCTGCATGATGGCCGCCGCCACGTCAGGCCGGACGCCGGGATCATCGAGCCCGCCGACGAGCGAAAGGCGCAGCACGTCTTCCAGCCGTTCGACGGGGACGACCTGAATGTCCGCGCGATGGCGGAAGGACTCCTGCCAATTCGCCTTGGGAATCAGCACGACCTTTGCACCCGCTTCGGCCGCCGCGGCAATCTTCGCCGTCACACCGCCGACCGGACGGACCAAACCCAGGATGGAGAGTTCCCCCGTCATCGCGACGGTATGCAGCACGGGCTCCTTCCGGATGGCCGAGTAAATCGCCACCGCCATGGCGACACCCGCACTGGGCCCATCTACAGGGACGCCGCCCGGAAAGTTGACGTGCAGGTGGTAGTCGGAGACTCGGATGCCAAAAAGGCGGTCCAACGTGGTCAATACATTCTCGAGCGACGACTTGGCCATGCTCTTCCGCCGAACAGAGCGATCCCGCCCGCCAATCGTCTCCTCCTCCACGAGTCCTGTGATGATCAGGCGGCCGTCTCCGGCCGGTGCGGGAGTGGCCGTCACTTCAATCTCGAGCAGCATGCCGATCTGTGGCCCATACACAGCCAGGCCATTCACGACGCCCACTTGCGGCTTGTCCGCCACCTTCCGGTCCGGCCGCGGCGTGAGCCGGCTGAACTCGACGACCCATTCAATATCCTCGCGCCGAATGCTCGCTCGCCGCTCGATCATGGCCATGCTTCCCGCCATCTGGACGAGATTGACCGCGTCGCGCCCATTCGTCGCGTAATCGGCGACGGTTTCCGCCGCGCCCTCTTCGAGCGGCATGCCGAGTTTGTTCGCCGCACCCTCGGCCACCTGGCGAATCTCTTCTCGCGTGAGGGCGCGGAAGAAGATTTCCACACAGCGCGAACGAAGCGCCGGCGGCAACTCCTCTGGCGATCGCGTCGTCGCCCCGACGAGCCTGAAGTCGGCGGGCAAGCCATTCTGAAAGATGTCGTGAATGTGCATCGGAATGTTCGTGTCCTCGCTGCTGTAGTACGCGCTCTCGAGAAACACCTTTCGATCCTCGAGCACCTTGAGCAGCTTATTCATCTGAATCGGGTGCAATTCGCCGATCTCGTCGATGAACAGCACCCCACCGTGCGCCTTCGTGACGGCGCCCTGCTTGGGCTGAGGAATGCCCGCAATGCCCATGGCGCCCGCGCCTTGATAGATCGGATCGTGCACGGAGCCAATCAACGGATCCGCAATCCCGCGCTCGTCAAAGCGCGCCGTGGTCGCATCGAGTTCGATGAACTTCGCATCCGGTTTGAACGGCGAGCCCGGCGTCCGCTTAGCTTCCTCGAGAATCAGGCGGGCGGCCGCCGTCTTGCCGACGCCCGGCGGCCCGTAGATGATCACATGCTGGGGATTCGGCCCGCACAGCGCAGCGCGAAGCGCGCGCACGCCGTCCTGCTGGCCGATGATATCGTCAATTCTTTGCGGCCGGGTGCGCTCCGCAAGCGGTTCCGTGAGCGAGATGGCGCGCATCCGACGCAACTTCTCCAGTTCTTTCTTCGACTCGCGCTCGATGGCGTGTCGGCTCTGATTCTGGGTGCGTAGCAAATTCCAAAAATACATCCCAATCACGAGCGCAAAGAACAGTTGCACGGCTGCCAAAATACTGGCCGTCATCCGGGTCCCTCCCTCTTCCTGCTGCGCTATGCAGTATTGCCCGGCAGGAAGGGGGATAAACGAAGAGCCAGCCCACTGGGGCTGGCCCCAAAACCGCCATCACGCAGTCTCTTCTCGCTGGAAGGGAATGACCGTGCCATCTTTGCGGAGGACAATGGGCGGTCCCTCGCGCAACACGGCAGCCTTCGTGATGATGCACTTTTGCACGTCGTCGCGGGAAGGCAACTCGTACATCACATCGAGCATGATGGACTCAATGATGGCCCTCAACCCGCGCGCGCCCGTGCCCCGGCGAATGGCCTCTTTGGCGATGGTTTCAAGCGCGTCCTCGTGAAACTCCAGCACGACGTTGTCCATGTCCAGCAACTTCTGAAACTGCTTCACAATCGCGTTCTTCGGTTCCGTGAGGATGCGCTTCAAGGCCTCTTCGTCGAGAGCATCCAGCGTCGCAATGACAGGCAAGCGCCCGATGAATTCCGGGATCAACCCGAACTTCAACAGGTCTTCCGGCAACACGTGCTGAAGGATGGCAGAGTCCTTGGCCTCACTGGAGGCCGATCCGGCCGCGCCAAACCCGATGACCTTGCTCCCCAACCGGCGCTTGATGATGGTCTCCAGGCCGTCGAACGCCCCGCCGCAAATGAACAAGATGTTCGTCGTATCAATCTGAATGAACTCCTGATGCGGATGTTTTCTTCCGCCCTGCGGCGGCACGCTTGCGATGGTGCCTTCCAAGATCTTCAGCAAAGCCTGCTGCACGCCCTCGCCGGAGACGTCGCGCGTGATGGACGGGTTTTCCGACTTGCGCGCAATCTTGTCGATCTCGTCGATATAGATGATCCCGCGCTCTGCCTTCTCGATGTCGTAGTCGGCCGCCTGAATCAACTTGAGCAAGATGTTCTCCACGTCCTCGCCGACATAGCCGGCCTCCGTGAGTGACGTGGCATCGGCAATGGCGAACGGCACGTTGAGCGTCCGCGCCAAGGTTTGCGCGAGCAACGTCTTGCCGCTGCCCGTGGGCCCAATGAGCAAGATGTTACTCTTCGACAGCTCCACGTCGTCGTTCTTCTGCGAGCCAGCGTTGATGCGCTTATAGTGGTTGTATACCGCGACAGACAACGCCCGCTTCGCGTGCTCTTGACCAATGACATATTGATCCAAAACCGCCTTGATCTCGGTCGGCTTCGGCACATCCTTCAGCTCGAAGTCGTCGTCTTCACCGAGCTGTTCCTCGACAATCTCGTTGCACAGCTCGATACACTCGTCACAGATATATACGCCGGGGCCAGCAACCAACTTCCGCACTTGCTCCTGCGTCTTGCCGCAGAAGGAGCACTTCAGTTGGCCCTTTTCCTCGTTAAACTTGAACATGGTTCGTTCCCCTCCTGTTACGAGGTTACCACACCGGCCGCACAAGGCAAAGGCATCCGATTTCCCATCTTCACCGAATCGGATGCAGCGGATGCAACACCTCGTCGATCAGGCCATAGGCTTTTGCCTCCTCGGCCGTCATGAAGTGGTCGCGATCCGTATCCCTCTCGATGACCTCGAGCGGCTGCCCCGTCCGTTCGGAAAGCAATCGATTCAACTTATCCTTTGTCTTTAAGATCCACTCCGCGTGGATCTTAATATCCGAAGCCTGGCCCTCGACGCCGCCGAGCGGCTGGTGAATCATGATCTCTGCATTCGGCAGCGCATACCGTTTTCCCTTCTCACCCGCCGCCAACAGGAATGCGCCCATGCTCGCGGCCATGCCAATGCACAACGTGGAGACCGCCGGGCGGATGTGTTGCATGGTATCGTATATGGCCATGCCCGCGGTCACAGAACCGCCAGGGCTGTTGATGTACATTTGAATATCCTTCTCGGGATCGTCGGCCGCCAGGAACAGAAGCTGTGCGACGATCGAGTTCGCGACCTGATCGTCGATCGGCGTTCCCAGGATCACGATCCGATCCTTCAGCAACCGAGAGTAAATGTCATATGTCCGCTCGCCGCGACTCGTCTGTTCGATTACGTACGGAATCGGATAATACATGCAACAGCCTCCCTCTCCCTGCGGCCATGTAGAGCACAAGACAAGGCCCGGGCCTTGTCTTGTGCTTCAATCGCCTCGATTAGTTGTCGGTCGGCGGCACGATCTTCGCCTGTTCCACCAACAAGCGCACCGTCTTGCGCGTCTTGAGATCCGCCCGCAGGCTCGCGAGCTCCGGATCTCGGAAACTCAGGAGCTGGCGCACGCGACCCGCCTCGAGACCTGTCTGCTCAACCATGCGCGCAATCTCCTGTTGCACGTCTTCCTCGGTGACCTCGACCTTCTCCGCGTCAGCGATGGCTTCGAGCACAAGGCTCGTGCGGACATTTTGCTCCGCCAGTTCGCGGTATTGGTCGCGCAATTCCTCCATCGTCAACCCCGTGAACTCCAGGTACGCTTCTAGCGGAATCTGTTGCATTTGCAACTGTTGCGCGAAGTGGCCGATCTGATGATCGATTTCCCGCTCGACCATCACGGGCGGGATCTCGATGGTCGCCCCCTCAGCCACCTTCCTCACGACCTCATTCTCAATATATCGCTCATGGTCGAGTTTTGCCCGCTCTTCGAGTTTCTTGCGAAGGTCAGCGACGTATTCGTCGACCGTCTGAAATTCGCTGACCTCCTGCACAAACTCGTCGTTCAGCTCGCGCAGCACAGGCCGACGGATCTCATGAAGTTTGACGTGGAAGCGCGCCACCTTGCCGCGCAAGGACTTCACGTGATACTCCTCTGGGAAGGTCACCTCGATGTCTCGCTCTTCACCGGGCTTCATGCCAATCAACTGATCTTCAAAGCCCGCCACGAGCGATCCGCTGCCGATCTCCAGCCGGAAGCCCTCGGCCTCTCCGCCTTCGAAAGGCTCGCCGTCCACCGTTCCCTCGAAATCGATGGTGACCACATCGCCCTTTTCGACCGCTCCGTCTTCTACGGTCTCGATCTGGGCATGGCTCCGCAGGATGTTCTGGATCTCCCGTTCCACATCTTCGTCGGTGACCTCGAACACCTTGTCCTGAACCTCGATGCCCTTATATTCACCGAGGTGCACCTCGGGTTTCACGGTGACGGTCGCCTTGAAGATGAAAGGCTTCCCGCTTTCCACCTGGACGACATCGACCGCCGGCTGATCCACCGGCTCGATCCCGGTTTCCATGACGGCTTCTTGATAGGCCTGCGGCAAGAGGATGTTGACCGCGTCCTCGTACAGCGACTCCACGCCAAACCGTTTTTCGAACAGCTTGCGCGGAACCTTTCCCTTCCGGAAGCCCGGAACGACAACGCGCTTCACCACGCGTTTAAATGCCTCATCCAGCGCTTGGGCGAATCGCTCGCTGTCGACCTCCACCTCGAGCACACCCACATTTGCGCCAGTCTTTTCCCACTTTGCTGCCATTCAACCGTTCCTCCTAACTGTGTCCCACAAACCATCCGACGAACCCGCGTGCGCGCGTTCGCGGTCACCACTCTCGCTCGAACCGCGTGCGAGGCCCATCTGTGAATTGAGCACCCCGGTGGGTGCTCATGGCTTGCCCGCGTGGCGTCTCAGGAGGGATTTGAACCCCCGACCCGCGGTTTAGAAGACCGCTGCTCTATCCCCTGAGCTACTGAGACACGAGTGGAGCGGGTGAGGGGAGTCGAACCCCCGCCGCCAGCTTGGAAGGCTGGAGTTCTACCGTTGAACTACACCCGCATATCATACCACCTTCGATAGTTTAGTCGATCAGGCAAGGGATATCAAGATAGCG
>NZ_BCRQ01000063.1 GCF_001552675.1 Alicyclobacillus sendaiensis NBRC 100866 | reverse complement strand
CTCAGGAGATGAACATCGACGTGGAACGACTGAAAGAGGAGGGCGAGATCGATCTCGCCGAGACCGTGTCGCTGCCGCGCATCGCTCGGGAAGTGGTGGATATCGAATCGGTGGACGACGTCAGCGTCCGCCTGCACGCGACCTATCACCATCCGTACGTGATCGTGCGCGGTGAATTGGACACCGTGGTTCACTATGTGTGTTCCCGCTGCCTCGCGGAGTTTGCGCGCCCGCTGAGCGCGCCGTTCCATGAGCGATACACGACCGACGAGCAAAAGGCCGAGGACGAGGTGCGATTTGTCGGGGACGAGACGGTGGATGTCACGCCGGAACTGGAGCAGGCTATTTTTCTCGCCATCGACAACCGCCCGCTCTGCAAAGAGACGTGTCTGGGTTTGTGTCCGGTCTGCGGGCGAGATCGCAACGTGGAGCCGTGTTCCTGCGACCTGCGGCCCATCGATCCCAGGCTGGAGGCGTTGAAGGGCTTGCTTTCCGACCATGGTTCGGAGTAAGATAGTGCGCGGTACGCGGAAAAGGGGGTGGGTTCTGTGGCGGTCCAACAACACCGGGTGTCGAAGACGAGGAAGCGCAAGCGCCGTACGCACTTCAAGCTGGAGCAGCCGACGCTGGTCACCTGTCCCCAGTGTGGTGAATATAAGCTTCCGCATCATGCGTGCACGAGCTGCGGTACGTACAAAGGGCGAGTCGTTCTGTCGGTCAAGTGAGCGAAAGGTCTAGAGGCTGTCCTTCACCGCGCAGGGAACCGCGGGTGTGGACAGCCTCTTTTCGCATCATCCGACGAAGGCCGCTCGCATTCGACGGGTTGCAACATGGACGGATGCGCCCATTCTCGGTATGATGATGAGGTGTACTCCGTGGAAGTTGGTCTCGGCGCGGCGGCGCCGGGGGAAAGAGGCATGGACAACCGCAACGTGATGGGTCGAAAGAGGGTATCTGCGCTGAAAAAATCGGAGCGCCGGTATGCGCTTGTGGCACTCCTGGAACAGAATCCGTTTGCGACCGACGAACAGCTGGCGGAAAAGTTCGGCGTGAGCGTCGCGACGATTCGGCTGGATCGCAGCGCGCTGCACATTCCTGAGGTGCGCGAACGCATCCGGCGGATGGCCTCGGATCGGCAGGATCAGGTGCGTTCGCTCGACGAGCAGGATCTCATCGGGCGTCTCACGAAGCTCGAGTTGAACCGTCACGCCGAATCGGAGTTGACGATTCAGATAAATCACGTGTTCAAGCGCACGCAGATCGTGCGCGGCCACGTCCTCTTTGCGCAAATCAATTCCCTCGCCGTCGCGGTGATGGACGCGGACTTCGCAGTGACGGCCAAGACGGAGCTGCGCTTTCTGCGCCCCGTGCGCTTGGGGGAGACGGTGCGGGCAAGAGTCGACGTGATCGGAGAACACGGCGGGATCGTGCGCTGCAGGGCCGTGAGCCATGTGGGCCACGATACCGTGGTGGAAGGTGTGATCTGGGTGTACAAAGATCCTTCCCACGCTGGGGTGCAGTCGATGAACGAGGGGGAAACCGAGTGATCACGATGGCCGTGGACGCGATGGGCGGCGACTACGCTCCGGAGGCCCCGATGGAAGCGCTGTGCCAGGCTGCGACTCAGTACACCGACACGAAGTTCGTCGTGATTGGCGACGAGGCGCGGATTCGGGAGCTGGGAGGGGCGAGGCTGCCCGACAATGTCGAGGTGCGCCACACCGATGTGGTGATTGCGGGGGACGAGGAGCCCGTCAGGGCCGTGCGGCGAAAGCCGAACTCGTCGCTCGTCATGGCGGCCACGATGGTGGCGAACAAAGAGGCGGACGTCATGGTCTCGGCGGGCAACACGGGAGCCATCATGGCGGCGGGAACGCTCATCATCGGGCGCTTGCCCGGAGTGGAGCGGCCGGCGCTCGCTCCCATCTTGCCTACCTTTGACGGACGCGGGGTGCTGTTGCTGGACGCGGGTGCGACGATGGATGCTTCGGCGGAAAACTTGTTGAGCTACGCGTACATGGCGGATGCTTACGTGCGTCACGTGTTGGACATCGAGAAGCCTCGCATCGCGCTCTTGAACGTGGGCACCGAGGATTCGAAAGGCAACGCCGTCGTCAAACATGCGTTCGGGCTTCTGTCTCAGTCCCCGTTGAACTTTATCGGCAACATCGAGGCGCGCGAGATGATGGCGGGGTGCGCCGACGTCGTGGTCTGCGACGGGTTCGTGGGCAACGTCGTGTTGAAGTTGGCGGAGGGCATTGGACTCGGCCTTTTTTCCGATATCCGCACGGTCTTGACTCAGACGATGAGCGGCAGACTCGCGGCGCTCCTCGTGGGGAAGCGTCTGCGCCAAATGCGCGCTCGGTACGACTGGGCCGAGCATGGCGGTGCACCGTTCCTCGGCGTAAACGGCGGGTGCTTCAAAGCCCACGGCAGCAGCAACGCGCGGGCGTGGTTCATGGCCATCACCCAGGCCCGCAAGTTCATCGCGAACGATCTGTTGCACAAGCTGACGGTCGCCATGGGTGAGCGGCACGTGTCCGTGCCAAATTCCGAACTCGGAGAGGGTCGAAGATGAACGTCGCATTCGTGTTTCCAGGACAAGGCGCCCAATACGTCGGCATGGGGCGCGCCATCTTCGATGAGTATCCTGTGGCGCGCGCGCTTCTCGAGGAAGCTGACGAGGCGCTCGGCATGAAACTGTCGGAGATCATTCTCGAGGGGCCCGAAGACACCCTTCGCCTCACCTATTACACGCAGCCGGCCCTCCTGACCGTGAGCGTCGCTGTATGGCGTGCGCTGGTCGATCGCGTCGATATTCAACCCCTCGCGGTGGCCGGTCACAGCCTCGGCGAATACTCGGCGCTCGTCGCAGCGAAAAGCCTCTCCTTCTCGGACGCGGTGAAGCTCGTGCATGAGCGCGGCAAGCTGATGGACGAGGCGTACCCTGCCGGTCAGGGCACCATGGCGGCGGTGCTGGGACTGGATGAGGAGCCGCTCCGAGACGTTTGCAAGCGCGCGAGCGAAGAAACGGGTGAGACGGTCGAACTGGCGAACGTGAACTGCCCGGGGCAAATCGTGATTTCAGGCGCCAAGGCAGCGGTGGAACGCGCGTCCGAGCTGGCAAAGGAAGCGGGTGCGCGCCGGGTCATGCCGCTGAACGTGAGCGGCCCGTTTCACTCAAGCCTGATGCAGCCTGCCGCAGACCGACTGGGGCAACTCCTCGACGAGGTTGAGTTTCAGGACGCAGAGACGCCCGTGGTGGCGAACGTGGACGGGCACCCGCGGCGGATGGCGTCGGATCTGCGCGACGCGCTGAAGAAACAACTCGTCATGCCCGTGCGGTTCGTGGATTGCGTGCTGACGATGAAGCGCCTCGGCGTGGAGGCCGTGGTGGAACTGGGGCCCGGCACGGTGCTGAGCGGGCTCGTGCGCAAAATCGATAAGTCGCTCGAGACCGCCCACGCGGAAGATCCCGCGACCTTGGATCAGGTGTGCGCGCTGTTGACGCGCGGAGGTGGAGACGGTGAGTGAGACTCGGGTAGCGCTTGTCACGGGCGCGTCGCGCGGCATCGGAAGGGCGATTGCGCTCGAACTCGCGGCTGCGGGGCGCGACGTGATCGTGAACTATCGCAGTGGAGCAGATCTCGCGGCGGAGGTCGTTCGTGCCATCGAGGAGATGGGCCGCCGCGCCGTCGCGATTCAGGCGGACGTTTCCAAGCCCGACGAGGCGAAGCGGCTCGTGGCAGAGGGATTGGCGGCTATGGGCCGGATCGACATCCTGGTGAACAACGCGGGCATCACGCGGGACGGGCTTTTGGTCAGGATGAGCGATGACGACTTTAACCAGGTGCTTGACACGAACCTGCGCGGCGCGTTTTATTTGATTCGCGAGGTTGCGCGGCCCATGATGAGGGCGAGATGGGGGGCCATCGTGAACATCACCTCCGTCGTGGGGCTCATGGGTAACGCGGGTCAAGCCAATTATGCGGCGGCGAAGGCGGGGCTCGTCGGCCTCACCAAGGCCACCGCAAAAGAGCTCGCCCCTCGCAACATCACGGTCAATGCCGTCGCCCCAGGCTACATCGACACCGACATGACGCGCGAGTTGGGCGAGGACCGGACGCAGGACCTCTTGGCGCATATCCCGCTCGGGCGGACGGGGCGGGCCGACGAGGTGGCGTACGCGGTCGCCTTCCTGACGTCGGAGAAAGCCCGTTACATCACGGGCCAAGTGGTCGCTGTCGACGGCGGCATGGCCATGTAGTATACTGCAAAAGGAGGTGAGACGATGGCAAACGACGTGTTTGAACGCGTGAAGAAGATCATTGTGGATCGGCTGAATGTCGATGAGGATAAGGTGACTTTGGACGCGACGTTCAAGGACGATCTCGGTGCGGACTCGCTGGATATCGTCGAACTCATCATGGAGCTGGAAGACGAATTCGATATGGAGATCTCCGATGAGGATGCTGAAAAAATCAGCACGGTCGGCGATGTGGTTACATACATCGAGCAGCACCAGGGATGACGTGCGAAATCTGGCTAGCATAGTCCCCGTGCGCGAGCCGGGGCTTTATGCTATGTAGGGGGGTGAATCCATGGCACGACGCGTGGTGGTGACGGGGCTTGGGGTCGTCTCGCCGGTCGGCAACAGCGTCCCTGCGTTCTGGGACAGCCTGCTGTCGGGAAGATCGGGTGTTCGCGAGATCGATCGGTTCGACACCTCCGAATACCCATGTAAAATCGCCGGCTTGGTGGACGACTTTGACCCAGAGCGCTATATCGATAAGAAGGAACTTCGGCATATGGACCTGTTCACGCAGTACGCCCTGTACGCGGCGTACGAGGCAATGCTTCAGTCCAAGCTCGAGGTGACGGATGAAAACCGGGATCGAATTGGCGTGTACATCGGTTCCGGCATCGGCGGCATCAGCACGACGCTGTCGAACTACCGGACCCTCATCGAGCGCGGGCCGAAGCGCGTGAGCCCGTTTCTCGTGCCGATGATGATCAGCGATATGGCTTCTGGACAAGTCTCGATCGAATTCGGCGTGCGTGGCCCGAACAGCTCCCCCGTATCCGCGTGTGCGACCGGGTCGCACGCGATCGGCGATGCGTATAAGATCATCCAGCGCGGTGCGGCCGATGTGATGATTGCGGGCGGCGCTGAGGCCGCGGTGGTGGATCTCGCGCTGGCCGGCTTCTGCAACATGAAGGCCTTGTCCACACGCAACGATGAACCCGAGCGCGCCAGCCGGCCGTTCGACAAGGATCGCGACGGCTTCGTGATGGGCGAAGGCGCCGGTATCCTCGTTCTCGAAGAACTGGATCACGCTTTGGCGCGCGGCGCTACCATTTTGGCCGAGATCTGCGGCTATGGCATGTCCGGCGATGCCTACCATGTCACGGCGCCGGACCCGGAGGGCGACGGCGCGTATCGGGCGATGAAGGCCGCGCTCGAGGACGCCGGGCTCGCGCCGACGGACGTCGACTACATCAACGCGCATGGGACGAGCACCGAGTACAACGACCGCATCGAGACGTACGCCGTGAAGCGCTTGTTTGGCGATCACGCCTACAAGCTCGCGATGAGCTCCATCAAATCGATGACTGGCCATCTCCTCGGCGCGGCGGGCGGCGTGGAGGCCGTGGCGTGCGTGATGACGCTGGTCGACGGCGTGATCCCGCCGACCATCAACTACGAGACGCCGGATCCAGACTGCGATCTCGACTACGTTCCCAATGAGGCCCGACGGGCCGACGTCAACGTGGTGCTCTCGAACTCATTCGGTTTCGGCGGACACAACGCGTGCTTGGTCTTCCGCAAGTACGAGCCGTGAGTCCGCGTGAGAGAGAAGCCCCTGGCCTGTCCGGGGGCTTTTTACCATGAGGGCTTTGAGGGACCGTCTCGGGCGCGAGACGGCGCCTCAAAGCCCCCAAGGGGGAGAGGAATGGATTGCAGAGCAAGTGGCTTGAACTCCAGGAGTTGCTGAATCTTCAGTTCAAGGATGTGAACCTTCTCAAGCAGGCGTTCACGCACGCCTCCTACCGCAATGAGCATCGCAAACTGCACGTCGAGGACAACGAGCGCCTCGAGTTTTTGGGAGACGCCGTGCTCGAGCTTGTCGTGAGCGACTTTTTATACCGTACGTACCCCAAGATGCCCGAGGGCGAGCTCACGCGCATGCGCGCCGCCATCGTCTGCGAGGCGTCGCTCGTGCGTTTTGCCAAGCGGCTGTCGTTCGACCAGTACATCCGACTCGGCCGGGGCGAGGAGCGCAGCGGCGGGCGATCTCGCCCGGCCCTTTTGGCCGACGTGTTCGAAGCGTTCCTCGGGGCGCTGTACCTCGACCAGGGGCTGGAGGCCGTGCGGCAGTTCCTCCACACGCACATGGTGCCGTATCTCCCCGACGTGTCAGCCGGTCTCGACTACAAGACGGCGCTGCAGGAGTTGGTGCAACAGCGCCACCAGGCGCCCGTGCGGTACGTCATCGTGGAAGAGCGCGGGCCTGCCCATGCGCGCGAGTTTGTGGTGCAAGTGGAGCTCGGCGGTGAGGTTCGCGGCGTGGGAATTGGCCGTTCCAAGAAGGAAGCCGAGCAGCAGGCTGCGGCCATGGCCTTGGCCTCGCTGTCCGAAGAACGCTCAGAGGAGCGTGTCCGTGGTGTATCTGAAACAGATTGACATCCTCGGGTTCAAGTCGTTCGCCGACAAGACGCAGCTGGTCCTTTCTCCGGGCATCACGGCCATTGTGGGGCCGAACGGAAGCGGCAAGAGCAACATCGCCGACGCGCTCCGCTGGGTCTTGGGCGAGCAGAGCGTCCGAAATCTGCGGGGCAGCAAGATGGAGGACGTCATTTTTGCGGGCAGCGAGTTGCGCAAGGCCACCAATTTCTGTGAAGTGTCGATCACGCTCGACAACACGGACCATCACCTGCCCGTGGCGTTCGAAGAGGTGACCATCACCAGGCGCGCGTTCCGATCCGGCGAGAGCGAATATTGGATCAACCGCCAGCCTTGTCGACTGAAGGATATCCACGAGCTGTTCATGGACACGGGGCTCGGCCGCGAGGCGTATTCCATCATCGGGCAGGGCAAGATTGAGGAGATGCTGTCCACAAGGCCGGAGGACCGCCGCGGGCCGTTCGAGGACGCGGCCGGGATCGTCAAGTTCAAACATCGGCGCAAAGAGGCCGAGCGAAAGCTGGAGGAGACGGCCGCAAACCTGGTGCGCGTCGACGACATCCTGGCGGAACTCGAGGCGCAGCTCGGCCCGCTCGCGGAGGCGCGGCGGATTGCGGAGCGGTACCAGGCACTGTCGGACGAGATCGAGGAGACCGAGATTGCGCTGCTCGTCGTCGAGATCGACCGCCTGCACGAGCGGTACGAGCAGCTGAAGCTGCAGGTGGCTCGCGAGGAGGCCGCGCGAAACGAGGCACAGGATCGGTTGCGCGAAGGCGAGGAGGCGTGGCGCGCGCGGCGGCAGGCGCTTGCCGAGGCCGCGGCCAGGCTCGAGTCGCTGCAGCAGCAGTACGTGGATGTGATTGAAGCTCGGCAAAAGGCCGAGGGGTCGCTGGCGCTTGCGGAGGAGCGACTGGCGGCGCTCGCGCAGCGCGCGGAGGACCGGCGCCGGCGCAGGGAGGAATTGGCGCGCGATCTCGCCGAACTGGAAGCCGCCGTGGAGGCGGCCGCGCGGGCAGAGGCGGAGGCCGCCGCGGCACTCGGGGAGCGACAACAGCTGCTCGAGGACGCGCACAAGCGGGCGGACGATGCGAGGCGCCTCGAGTTGGCGGACGAGATCGACCGTTTGAGCGGGGAACTCATCGATGTCAATCATCGCGCAGCCGCGCTTCGCAACGAGTGGAAGACGCTTGAGGAGAAGCTCCAGGCGGGCACGCTGCGCCACGAGCGCTTTGAGGAAGAGGGGGCGCGGCTTGAGGCGGAGCGGGACCGCATCGAGGCGGCACGGCAGGCGCGCAAAGCGCAGGCCGAGGACACGAAGCGGGCGCTGGCGGAACTCGAGCAGCAGTTGGCGGCGTTGGAGGCGATGCGGGAGCAGGCCGCGTCCGAGGAGGCGCAGGCCGTATCCGCGTGGCACCGCTTGCAGGCGGACGCGCAGGGGCTGTCGAGCCGCCTGGAACTGCTGCGCGATCTGGAGGCGGGGTACGACGGCTACGCCCACGGCGTGCGCATGGTGCTGCAGCAGGCCAGGCGCGGGGCATTGAACGGCGTGTGTGGCTCGGTGGCCGAGCTGATTCGCGTGGATCGGACGTACGAGCTGGCGGTGGAGACGGCGCTCGGCGGCGCGCTGCAGAACGTGATCGTGGAGACGGAGCAGGACGCGATGGACGCCATCCGCCTGTTGAAATCGCGTCAAGGCGGCCGGGCCACGTTCATTCCGCTTGACGTCGTCCGTTCCAGGCGCATGGAGCAAGGGCTCGTGTCCCGCGCGGCTCATGAGGCGGGGTTTCTGGGACTCGCCTGCGATCTCGTCTCCTTCGACGATCGCTTCCGCCACGCGATCGAACACCTGCTGGGCAACGTGGTCATCGCGACCGACCTGGAGTGCGCGAGCCGCATCGCGCGAGCGCTGAATCACCGTTTCCGCGTGGTAACGCTGGAGGGCGACGTCATCGCGCCGGGCGGTCTGATGACCGGCGGCCACGTGAACCGCAAGGGGCCGGGGCTTTTGGGCCGCCAGCGCGAGCGCGAAGACCTGGAGAAGCGGCTCCAGGCGCTCGAGGCGGAGCGGTCGCGCTTGCGCACGCGCCAGCAGGAGCTTCGAGCGCGCGTCGTGGAGCTTGGCCAGGAGCGGGAGCGGCTCGAGGCGGAGCGCGCGGTGCGCCTAGGGCAGCTGAAGCAGCTCGAGGACGAAGATCGGCAGGCGGAGTTTCAGCTCAAGGCGCTGGCCGAACGCATGGAAGCGTTGGACTGGGAGCGCGAAGAGCTTGCTGCGGACCGTTCGGAGATTGAACGGCGCCGAACGGAGGTTCGCGAGCTGCTCATGGCCGCAGAGGACGAGGTGGCGCGGATCACGGCGTCGATTGCGGACCGCCGGGATCGCCTCGCGGCGTTGGAGTCGGAGCTCGCGGAGGCGAAAGAGCGGCTCACGGGCCTTCGCATTGAGGTGGCGACGCTCGAGCAGGAACGGGAGAATCTGGCGCAGCGCATGGAAGAGCTCCGCGAGCGCAAGGCTCGATTGGAGCGCGCTCAGGCGGAGATTAGCAAGGACGAGGCCCACGACGAGCAGGAGGCGAGGCGCCTCGCGGCCGCGCGGGAATCGGAGCGCGCCGAAGCCTTGCGCCTGGCGGAAGAGCTCTCCGCACTCGAACAAACGCTGGCCGCAGCGCGTCAAGCGCGACAGGAGCTCGACGTCGAAGTGCGCGAGCTCGAGGAGGAGGTGCGGCGGAAGCGGCGGGCAGCCGAGGAGCAAGAGGCCGCTCTCCAGCGGGCGCTCGTCGCCTTGGAGCGCGCCGACGCCGATCTTTCCCATGCGCTCGCCAAGATGGGCGAGCAATTCGGCATGACGTATGAGTGGGCCAAGGAGCGCTATCCCCTGCAGGGCACTGTGGCGGAGACGGAACGGCGGCTGGAGTCGCTTCGCCGGGAGCGGGCTGCCCTCGGCGACGTCAATCTTGGCGCCATCGAGGAGCACGAGCGGCTGTCGGAACGCGTCCGCTTTCTGACGGAGCAGCGGGACGATCTCGTCGCCGCCCGCGAGCAACTGGAGCAGCTGATCGACGAGATCGATCAGGAAATGGCAGCGCGGTTCATGGAGACGTTTCAGCAGATTCGCGTGGAGTTCGGCAAGGCGTTTCACAGCCTGTTTCAGGGCGGGGAGGCCGACTTGGTGCTGACCAACCCGGCGGATCCGTTGACCACGGGCATCGAAGTGGTGGCGAAACCGCCGGGGAAAAAGCTGCAGAATCTGAACCTCCTCTCGGGTGGAGAGCGCGCGCTGACGGCCATGGCGCTGCTGTTTGCCATCCTGCGCGTCCGGCCCGTTCCGTTCTGCGTCCTGGACGAGGTCGAGGCGGCCCTCGACGAGGCGAATGTGGCCCGCTTCGCTCACGAGCTGCGTGTGCTGGCCGCAGACACGCAGTTCATCGTGATCACGCACAGGCGCGGTACGATGGAGGAGGCCGATGCGCTGTACGGCGTGACGATGCCCGAGCGCGGTGTCTCGTCGCTCGTGAGCGTGCGATTGAGCGACGAGATGGACTACGAAACGGCATAACGCGGACGAGGTTTGGCGAAGGGAGATAAGGCGTTGGGGCTCTTCGATCGATTTCGAAAAGGACTTGAGAAATCGCGCGCGGCGATGGCCGATCGGTTGTTGTCGGTGTTTCGCGGCCGCAAGCTGGACGATTCCGTGTTCGACGAGATGGAGGAGACGCTCATCCTCTCCGACGTCGGCGTGGACACTGCGGCGGAGTTGGTGGAAGCCATTCGTCGCGAGGCCCGCAGGAGGCGCATTGAACGGGCGGAAGATCTTCCTGACGTGATGGTGGACGTCATGGTGGAGCTCTTGGGGCCGCCTGCGCCGATGGTGGAGAATCCGGATGGGCCCACGGTGGTATTGGTGGTCGGGGTGAACGGCGCCGGGAAGACGACCACGATTGGCAAGCTCGCACACGCGTACAAGAGCCAGGGCAAGCGGGTGATCCTCGCGGCGGCCGACACGTTCCGGGCAGCGGCCATCGAACAGCTCATGGTGTGGGGCGAGCGCGTCGGGGTCGACGTGGTGCGTCAAGCACAGGGCTCGGATCCTGCCGCTGTGGTGTACGACGCCATTCAGGCAGCCAAGGCCCGGCGGTGCGATCTCGTCATCTGCGACACCGCGGGACGGCTCCAAAACAAGGCGCACCTGATGAACGAGCTCGCCAAGATCCGCAAGGTCGCGGAGCGAGAACTCCCGGGGGCGCCACACGAGGTGCTTCTGGTCATCGATGGAACCACGGGGCAGAATGGCCTCGTGCAGGCGCGCGTGTTCAAGGAGGTCGTCCGCGTGACGGGCATCGTGGTGACGAAGCTCGACGGCACCGCCAAGGGCGGGATTGTCTTCCCGATTGTCCGGGAGGAGGGCATCCCGGTCAAGTGGATTGGGCTTGGAGAAGGGATGGACGATCTCCAGCCGTTCGATCCGCGGATGTTTGCCGAGGCTATCTGCCGACCGGAGACACGGGTGTAAAGGAGATTTGCTTGACAGTGGCTGAAAACCCCGATAGTATGAGAGACGTCACGCGCGTGGGCGATCTGTACGCCTTTTACGAGCCGCTTCTCACGGAGCGCCAGCGGCAGATTGTCGAGCTCTACCACTTCGAGGATATGTCGCTCGGCGAGATCGCCGAGATGTTGTCCATCAGCCGGCAGGCGGTTCACGATCAGCTTCGCCGTGTCGAAGATCAACTCGAGTCGTATGAGTCGGCGCTGCACCTCCGGGAACTCGCGCAAGCCGAGCGAAAGGCATGGGAGAAAATGGTGTGCGCGTGGCGCGAGGCAGCCGCTTACGTGCCCGAAGAGGTGAGGCGGCGCATGGACGAGGCCATGCGTGCCATGGGCGCCACGGTGTCGATTCTGCTGGGAGGTGATGCGGATGTTCGAAAGCCTTTCGAATAACCTGCAGGCGGTCTTCCAGCGCCTGCGCGGGCGCGGACGTTTGACCGAGGCCGATGTCGACGAGGCGATGCGTGAAATTCGCCGCGCGCTTCTCGCGGCGGACGTCAACGTGAAGGTCGTGCGAGATTTCGTCGATCGCGTGCGCGCCCGCGCGGTTGGGCAGGACGTATTGAAGAGCCTGACGCCCGGCCAGCAGGTCGTGAAGATCGTCTATGAGGAACTGACGGAGCTCATGGGCGGATCGCAGGCTCGCATCCGCATGGCGCCGAAGCCTCCTACCGTCGTGATGCTCGTGGGCCTTCAGGGCGCCGGCAAGACGACCACCGCGGCGAAACTTGCGCTCGCTTTCCGCCAGCAGAACCATCGGCCGCTGCTCGTGGCGGCCGATGTCTATCGCCCTGCGGCTGTCGATCAGCTGAAGGTGTTGGGTGCGCAGATCGACGTGCCCGTCTTCTCGTTGGACGGGGCGGGAGCCGTCGAGATCGCCGAGGCGGGCCTCGGGGACGCGGCGCGGCGCGGCGCGGACATCGTCATCGTGGACACCGCAGGGCGCTTGCACATCGACGACGCGCTCATGGCCGAATTGGAGTCCATGAAGAAGGTGCTTCAACCGCAGGAGATCCTCCTCGTGGTCGACGCCATGACAGGCCAGGACGCGGTCCACGTAGCAGAAGCGTTCCACGCGCGCTTGGAGGTCACCGGCGTCATCCTCACCAAGCTGGATGGCGATGCGCGCGGCGGTGCCGCGCTGACCGTTCGCGCGGTGACGGGTTGCCCCATCAAGTTCGTGGGCGTGGGGGAGAAGATCGAGCCGCTCGAGCCGTTTCACCCGGAGCGCATGGCGTCGCGCATTCTGGGGATGGGCGACGTCTTGAGTTTGATCGAACGGGCGCAAGAGCGCATCGACCTGGAGAAGGCGAAAGAGATGGAGGCGCGGATGCGCTCCGCGAACTTCACGCTCGACGACTTTCAGGAGATGTTCCGCCAGGTGCGGAATCTCGGCCCGCTCGATCAAATTCTCAAGATGCTGCCGGGAATGAACCGGGTGAAGGGCTTGGAAAATCTCGATCTGAACGATCGCCGCTTTCGTCGGCTGGAAGCCATCATCTCGTCCATGACCCCCGAGGAACGTCGGGATCCCGGTATTTTGAATGCCAGCCGGCGCCGCCGCATTGCCAACGGCAGTGGTACCACGGTGCGCGACGTGAACCAGTTGATCAACCAGTTTGAACAGGTGCGCGAAATGATGAAGCGCCTGACGGGCGGCGGCAAGCGCGTGGGTCGTCGCCAAGCGATGAACGCGCTTCGGGCCATGGGCGGCGTCCCCGGACTCACAGGGCCTGGATTGCCCTCGTTCGGGGGAGCCGATGCGGGGCCGCCGCGCGAACGCGTCCATCGCAAGAAAAAGAAGAAGTGAAATGGATTGAGGAGGTCGAGATTCTCATGGCGTTGAGGATTCGCTTGAAGAGGATGGGTGCCAAGAAGCGCCCGTTCTATCGCGTGGTGGTGGCTGAGGCTCGTTCGCCGCGCGACGGTCGTTTTGTAGAAGAGATTGGGACGTACAATCCGCTGACGGATCCGGCCGAAATCCGGATTGACGAGGAGCGCGCGCTTCATTGGCTTCGCACGGGGGCGCAGCCGTCCGATCGCGTCCGCTATCTGTTTCACCTGCAGGGCATCCTGAAGAAGTTTCACGAGGAGAAATTTCAGAAGAAGTAATCTGCGGGCGGCCGTGTGCCGCCCTTCGGAGTGATCGGTCCGTGCAGGATTTGGTGGAGTTCTTGTTCCGGTCGTTGGTGACACGCCCCGACGAGGTGCGCGTGGAAGCTCGTCAGGAGGGGGGCGTGACCACGTACCGGGTCACGGTGCACCCGGACGACGTGGGTCGCGTGATCGGGCGGCAGGGGCGGATCGCCCATGCTGTGCGGAGCGTTGTGGGCGCGGCGGCGCACCGCCAGGGCCGGCGCGTCCACGTCCTCATCGGATCGCAAGAAAGCAGTTTCAGCGAGGATGCGGGGAGATCGTCATGCAAATTCGACAACCGGTAGCCGTCAAGTTCATCTTGACCGAAACAGCGAAGCAGCAGATTATTGCCGAGCAGCGTCGGCAAATTGACCAAATTCAAAACGAGCTTGACCAGTTGGAGCAGCAGGGCAAGATCGCGATCGAGCAGGCGATGGCGCAGGGCGGCGAGATCGCCCAACAGGTTCGCCAGCAGCTGGAGAACGAGCGCCGGGTTCGCGAGCAGCGGCGGGAAGAGCTGTTTCGACAGATGCAGCAGATTCAGCAGTTGGAGCTTGGCACGGAGATTCAAAACATGACCGTCGAAACGGTGGTCGATGTCAAGCCTGGCGACGACTGGACCAAGGTGTTGCTCGGCGCGGAGATTATCGTCAAAGACGGCATTGTCGTCGAACTCCGCCAGAATGGGCAGCGGATCGAAGGGTGACCGCGTACTACACTGTAGGTGTGGTGACCAAGCCGCACGGCCTTCGCGGCGAGGTGCGCGTGTATCCCAGGACCGACTTTCCTGAGGAGCGATTTTCGCCAGGATCGAGGCTGTGGTTGCGTCCGCCGGGGGCCGAGCCAGTGGCGGAGCTTGAGGTGCGAAGCGGACGGCAGCACCAGAATCTGTGGATTGTGGGCTTCAAGGGCTATCACGCGATTTCCGACGTCGAATCGTGGCGTGGCTATGAGCTGTGCGTCCCGGAGGACATGCTCCACCCGCTTCCCGAGGGGGCGTACTATTATCACCAATTGGTGGGCCTTGAGGTCATCTCGGACGAAGGCGAACCGCTCGGCGTGCTGGCCGAGGTCTGGACGCCGGGTGCCAACGATGTGTACGTGGTCAGAAAGCCGGGGCAGCCGGATCTGTTGCTTCCAGCGATTCGAGACGTCATCCTGTCGGTGGACCTCGAAGCGCGCCGTATGACGGTTCATCTTCTGCCTGGCCTTCGGGACGGCGAGGAGGACGAGTGATGTGGCGCTTCATGTCGTGGTCATGACACTTTTTCCTGGCATGTTCGCGGGCGTGCTCGGCGAGAGTATGCTGAAACGTGCGCAGGACGCCGGAGCGCTCCAGGTGGAGCTCATCGATTTTCGCGAGTACGCGACGGATCGCCATCGGACGGTCGACGATGCGCCGTACGGCGGGGGAGCCGGCATGTTGCTCAAGCCCGATCCCATCTTTGCCGCGATGGACGATCTGCGCGCGCGTGTGGGCTCAGGCAGCCCGCCGAAGGAGCGCGTCATCCTGCTCAGTCCGTCCGGGCGGCGCTTTACGCAGGCGGTGGCGGAAGAGTACGCGCAGAGCGAGCGACTGATTCTGCTCTGTGGACACTATGAGGGGTTCGACGATCGCGTCCGGCAAGGCCTCGCGACCGAGGAATTGTCCTTGGGCGACTTCGTCCTGACGGGCGGCGAGATTGCCGCCATGGCGGTCATCGACGCCGTGGCGCGGCTTTTGCCAGGGGTTCTTGGCAACGCGGCGTCGGCAGAGGAAGAGTCGCACTCGTCGGGCCTGCTCGAGTATCCGCAGTTTACGAGGCCCGCGGACTTTCGCGGCATGCGCGTTCCGGAGACGCTCTTGTCCGGGCATCATCAGAAGATTGAGATGTGGCGGAGGAAGCACGCGTTGTATCGGACGTGGAAATATCGTCCGGATCTTCTTCGGAATGCTCGGTTGACCGAGCGGGATCGCGAATGGTTGCAGAGCTTCGCGGCTGGGGATTTTTCAGGCATCGAGGTTTGGTGAATGCGGCTGTAGAACAAAGCCTCAGCAGGCGCAAGAGATAAGGCTGTATCCCGATGATGGCGCCTGCCGAGGCTGTGATACCTTACGATCCGTCGGGCATCCATGTGAGGGCTGAAGCCCAAGCGCGACAGTTGGCGAGTAGAAAGTAGGGCTTGTCAGGGCCTCGTTTTGTTT
>NZ_BCRQ01000062.1 GCF_001552675.1 Alicyclobacillus sendaiensis NBRC 100866 | reverse complement strand
CCGCGCAAGATGGTGGGCTGGTAGTGAAAATCGTGAATCCAGGCGTTACCCCATAATTTCCATGATAAGTAGAATAATCTCGTCCTCCCGTCCGCATATTTCTGGGACGGCGTGCCTTGTACCATCAAAAAGTCGGGCAACGTGAGCTGCCGCGTATACTGATTGACAAGTGGCATCTCAACGTACAACTCGGACGTGTAGAGCACCTTGTCAAGTGTAGAGGCGGACGAATGCTGTTCTTGCCACCACTGTTGGACCACGTTCCCCGAAGATGGCACGGGGAAGGGCTTTGGTTTGGAGTAGACGCGAGGCACTCCCCACACCGCGAGGAAGGTGCCTCCCAGAAGCACAGTTGCACCTGTCGCGAGCGCCACCCAACGAGACGCCTTCACGAAATCACCCCTTATAGAGGAAAAAGAGATAAAATATGAGAAGATTATAGCCAGGTGTAATTCGTCTGTCAATCCCAAAAAATCAAAATTGAGTTGATATCAGAGGTCCGAGAGGTTCGAGAGGGCGTCACACAAGGAAAACCGTCGACCGCGGCTCGTTCTCGCGGAAGCTCATCTGAAGTGAATCGGTGCAGGGGAATTTCAAGAACCCAATGCGCGCGCAGTCCCCGTGGACACCACCCTGATTTGAGGACTGCGCGCGCATGGGTGACAAGTTGATCATAGCATGGAAAACGAAATTGTGGGAAGGTAATTGTTGATTTCCAATCCGATGCGCTGGGCTCACTAGTTCAGAGTTCCTACTGGTGGCGCGTCTCCAAATGGAGGGCGGCGTTGCGCCGCCTGAAGACGAACATGCGCATGAACACGTACGACACGGACGACGAAACGAACATCGCGCCGCCCTTGGCGACGTTGCTCCCCAGCATATAGGGGAGCCCGCGATGCGAGACCAGGTAGTCGTTCGCGCCCACCAGAATCGCGTCGTTCAACACCAGGTTGATAAGCGACTGCAGCGCAAATTTCATTTTCTCTCGGCGCGATCCCGTCGCGATATCGCCGAACGTCCAGAACCGATTCCACAAGTAGCTGTTGCAGATGGCCGCCAGCACGCCAATGGTGTTGTACGCCATTAGCACGACAGGGGATCTCGTCGGAAAGGCCAGCAAGAGCGCGTTCAACGCGCCGAGATCGACGGCCGCGTTCATCACGCCGACGAGCAGAAACTTGAAGTAGCGCCGCACATAGCGGTAGACGATGCGCACCGCGTGCACCATTTGACCCCTCTTTTGTCGTCCTTCTCTGTCATCCCCAGACTTCGTGCGCAATCTCGACGACGTGCCGCAGCTTCGCCCATTGCTCGTCTTCCGTCAGCAGGTTGCCCTCTTCCGTCGACGCGAAGCCGCACTGCGGGCTCAGGCACAGCTGCTCGAGCGGGACGTAGCGCGTGGCCTCCTCAATCCGCCGCTTGACTTCGTCCTTGTCCTCGAGCGCCCCGTGCTTGCTCGTGATAAGGCCGAGCACGATGGAGAGCGACTTGCGGTTGACGAACCGGAGCGGCTCGAATCCGCCCGCTCGTTCCGTATCGTATTCGAGGAAGAAACCGTCGATGTTAAGCTTCTGAAAGAGTGTTTCCGCGACGGGCTCGTATCCTCCCGACGAAATCCAGGTGGAGCGGAAGTTTCCGCGGCAGATGTGCATGGTGATGGTCATATCTTCGGGCTTCGCTTCGAGCGCCTGGTTGATGGTCTCCGCGTACTTTTGCTCGAGCCGCTTCGGATCGCGCCCCTTGACCATCATCTGCTGCTTCTGCTCGTCTGAGCAGAGATACGCCCATGCGGTGTCGTCGAGCTGCAGATAGCGGCAGCCCGCCTCGTAGAACGCGCGGATGGCGGCCTGGTAGGTGAGGGCGAGATCGTGAAACAGTTCGTCCTCATCCGGATACGCTCCATCCGCCACCTCGCCGCGGAAGTGCAGCATGCTTGGGCTCGGGATGGTCATCTTCGGCACGTGTTCTCCGGCAATCTCGCGCAGGAAGCGGAAATGCGCGAGCATCGGGTGATCCTTCGAGAAACCGAGCTTGCCCACCACGCGGATGGCGCGGGGGCGAGTGGTCACGTTGTGGAACTGAATGCCACCCTGCTCCGGCTCGTAACCCTCGACGCCGTCCAGGTGCTCGAGAAAGTCGAAGTGCCACCACGAGCGGCGCAGCTCGCCATCGGTGACGGCCGCGAGGCCAATCTCCTTCTGCTTTGCGACAATGCGGCGGATCGCTTCGTTTTCCACGGCGGTCAGTTCGTCGCGGTCGATCTCGCCCGCAAAAAAGCGCCGGCGCGCCTCCTTCACAGGTTCGGGGCGAAGCAGGCTCCCGACCTGATCTGCGCGGAATGGCGGCTTCGGACCGAGATTTGCGTGAGACATGGCCATCATCCTCGTCGTTCAAGATTTGGTGTGTCGGACGAGGTCATCGTACCACAAACGTGCACTGCCAGCACTGTGAGCACGGCTACGACTACAACCACATCGTGCGCGAGCACAAGGAAATTGACGTCGACGACTGAGGCGATGCGGTTGTCGAGGAAGAGGCCAATCGAGAGCGTTCGGCCGCCGGGGTTTGGCAGCCTTTTTCACGCGCCTTCCGGCGGTTCCACCGCGAGGCGGTAGCCCACGCCCGGCTCCGTGACGATGCGCCAGGGGCGGGAAGGATCGTCCTCCAGTTTCTTGCGCAGGTGGCCGATGTAGACGCGCAGGTAGTGCGCGGCGTTGTCGGGATCGACGTCGCCCCAGACCTCGCGCAGGAGCTGGCGCTGCGTCACCACCTTGCCCGCGTGCTGGGCGAGCGCCTTCAACAGGTCGTATTCAATCGGCGTGAGCTTCACCGTCTCGCCGTTCAGCTCGACGCGCCGCTCCGCCAGGTGAATGGCGAGGCCCGCCGCTTCGATGACGGGTTCGTCCGGAACGCGCGCGGCGTGGCGCAGGGCCACGCGGATCCGGGCGAGCAGCTCGCCCATGCCGAACGGCTTCACCACGTAATCATCCGCGCCGGCGTCGAGCGCGGCAATCTTGTCGGCCTCGGCATCGCGCACCGTCAGCATGATGACGGGCATGTGCGACCACTCACGCAATCGGCGCAACACGTCGATGCCCTCCATATCCGGAAGACCCCAGTCGATCACGGCGAGATCGGTGGGCCGTTTGTTGAGGACGAGCATGCCGCCCTCGATGCGCGCCATGCCGATGAGGTTCGCGACGAGCCGGTTCATGCGCAGGGCGCTGTTGCGAAGCGTCCGCACGAGTTCGCGCCGATCCGCCGGATCGAGCGTTGCGCCGGGATCGAGCAGGGCCTCGGCCGCCCCGAGCATAGTGATGTGGTGATGGGCGTGCGCAGTTCGTGCGAGATGGAGTTCAAAATCGCCGTTCGGATGCGCTCCGATTCCGCCGCGATGTCGGCGATCCGAGCCCGCTCCTCGGACGCGATGCGGCTCAGCGCGATGGCCACGAGGTTTGCCATGGCGCGCAGGATGTCGACGATCTCGCCGCGGGTGGCGAGCCGAAATTGCCCAGGCTCCCCGACGATGAACGCGCCGTAGACCTCGTCCTGCGCGCGGATAGGGACGTAGAGGAACGCGGCCTGACCGTGGGACTTCGAGCCGAAGCTGGCGAGATCGCCGTGGCGAAGCACCCACTCGAGGACCAGCTTATCGATCACCGGGTCCGCCTCGTCTCCTGGGAGCGCCCGCAGATCATAGCCCGTGGGGCGCTTGAGGGCGATGTACGCGTGCGTGTGCAACAGCTCGCGGATCTGCTCCAGTGCGGTTTCCACCACCCGAGCTTCGTCTCGCGCGGCCGTGAGGGCTCGGCTCATGCGAAACAGCGTCTGCGCGATGCGCGCCCGCTGATTCGGAGTGAATCGCACACGCATCCTCTCCGCGCGGCGCGCATGCCGCAAGCTGTCTCTCCTGAGCGGTACCAGGATATCCTGTATCTCCTGGAACACGGCATTGACGTGGTGTCCGCGGTGAACGTGCAGCACCTCGAGAGCTTGAAGGATCGCGTCGAGCACATCACCGGGGCCACCATCCGGGAGCGCGTGCCGGACTGGTTCATCAAGCTCGCGAGCGAGGTGAAGCTCATCGACGTGAGCCCGGAAATGCTGGTGGAGCGGCTCGTAGAAGGCAAGATCTATCCTCCGGAAAAGGTGGAGCAGGCGCTCAGCCACTTCTTTCAGCCCGCGCATCTGGCCGCGCTGCGCGAGATTGCGCTCCGCGAGGTGGGACGTCGTGGACGGCCGGTTGGCGCCGCCTCCTCCTGCGGATCCGGAGCGGATCTTGGTGTGTGTGAACTATCGCCCGCACTCCGAAGCGCTCATTCGCCGCGGATGGCGCATCGCGGACCGCCTGCAGGCGAAGCTGTACGTGCTCGTCGTGCAGACCGAGTTTCCGTTGTCGAACCAGAGTGCGCGCGATTTTGCGGCCGTGCGCGATCTCGCCGAGCAGTTCGGGGCGGAGTTTTTGCTCCGCCCGGCCCTGCACAAGTCGGTCGGCCAGGTCATCGTTGAAACGGCGGAGAGCGAATCGGTGTCCCAGATTGTCATGGGCCAGCCCTTGAACCGGGGACTCGGCGCGCGTTTCGCCCACCGGCCCATCGCCTACGTGCTCAACCGCGCGGAATTTGCGGATCTCCACATCGTCGCGTACGCCGGCCGGTGGTCGCAGCCCTCCGCGTGAAACCATGACGCCATCTCGAGCACCGGTATCGGGTCATCGGCGGTCGGGGTGAAACCCCTGGGCCTCGCGTGGCACTCGAGGTGCGGGGCATCACTTGTGCTCAAGTCGGGCGAGCGGCACGAAGTCGTAGCCCATCGCCACGGCCACCTCGAGCACGTAGGGCAGCGCCTCGGGCGTTCCTTTCGCAAAGGGGCCGGCATGCATCAGGAGGATGGCCCCCGGCTTCAGCTTGGGCAGCACGTTGGCCGCGACCGCCGGCCCCGGAATCCCCGACCAATCGAGCG
This sequence comes from Alicyclobacillus sendaiensis NBRC 100866, assembly GCF_001552675.1. Classification (GTDB taxonomy): domain Bacteria; phylum Bacillota; class Bacilli; order Alicyclobacillales; family Alicyclobacillaceae; genus Alicyclobacillus; species Alicyclobacillus sendaiensis. The sequence goes on along the minus strand of NZ_BCRQ01000062.1, from coordinate 10,627 downwards.
AGTCCACATCCCAGAGAACCACCTTCTCGCCAAGCGAGGCCGCGATGCGCCGGACGCGATCGTCGATGTCGCCGTATGGCGGGCGAAAGTAGCGGATGGGCACCTGCACCACCTTCTCGATGGCGGCCTGGCATTCGCGCAATTCCCGCTCGATCTCGGCGTCTGTGAGCTTCGTGAGGTGGGGATGGGTCATGGTGTGGTTGCCGATCTCGTGGCCGGCGCCATGGATGGCTCGGAGGACCTCGGGAAACCGCTCAACCTGCTCGCCGATGCAGAAAAAGGTCGCGGGGACCCCGTAATCGCGAAGCGTGGACAGGATCTTGGGCGTCATCTCTCCGTCAGGTCCGTCGTCGAAGGTAATGGCGAGGTGACGCGGGGGCGATGCCGGTTCGGGTGCTTGACGCAGCACGGCGGGGGCCTCCTTCACGTGGCGTTTTTCGAACTTTCCTGAAAGGATTATACTAGCTCCGCAGGCGCCGGTGGATGGCGAACCGCGCAATCTGAAAGGTGGAATGGAACGTGCAGACGAGATCGCTGGGAGCGCAGGGGCTCAGGGTGTCCGCGCTGGGCCTCGGTTGCATGGGGATGTCGGACTTCTACAGCGGGCGCGATGAGGCGGAGGCCATTCGGACCCTGGAGCGCGCGCTCGAACTCGGCATCACCTTTTTCGACACGGCCGACATGTACGGCGTCGGCGAGAACGAGAAGCTCGTCGGGCGCGTGCTCAAGCCGCACCGAGATGCCGTCGTGATCGCCACGAAGTTCGGCAACGTCCGCGCGCCGAACGGGACCTTCCTCGGGGTGAACGGCAGGCCCGAATACGTGAAACAGGCCTGCGACGCGAGCCTCAAGCGGCTGGGCGTCGATTCCATCGATTTGTACTACCAACACCGGGTCGATCCCGACGTGCCCATCGAAGAGACGGTGGGGGCGATGGCGGAGCTCGTGCAGGCGGGGAAGGTGCGGTATCTGGGCCTGTCCGAGGCGGGGGCGCAGACCATCCGCCGCGCGCACAAGGTGCACCCCATCACCGCGCTCCAGACGGAGTACTCGCTGTGGAGCCGGGATGTGGAGGACGAGATCCTGCCGACCGTGCGGGAGCTCGGCATCGGCTTTGTGGCGTACAGTCCGCTCGGCCGCGGCTTCCTGACCGGCGCCATTCGCCGGTTTGAGGATCTGCCGGAGGACGACTACCGCCGCCATTCACCGCGCTTTCAGGGCGAAAACTTCAAGCGGAATCTCGATCTCGTCGAGAAGATCGAGCGGCTCGCGCGCGAAAAGGGCTGCACGCCCGCGCAGCTCGCGCTCGCGTGGGTGATGGCGCAGGGGGAGGACATCGTGCCCATTCCGGGGACGAAGCGCGTGAAGTACCTCGAGGAGAACCTCGGCGCGCTCGACGTGCGGCTCACCGCGGAGGAACTGCGCGAGATCGACGTCATCGCCCCGAAGGGCGTCGCAGCAGGGGAACGGTACCCAGAGGCCAGCATGAGATCCATCGGGCTTTGAGGGCGAGATCGCCAAAGCGACGTGGGCCGAGCGGATGCGATCCGCTCGGTCACGTGCGCCAGCCCCGCAGCCGGGATGGCGCCACCAGGGCGACGCCGAAGATGCCGATGGCGAGGAGGACGCAGGCTGCGACGCAGACGCCCCCAAAATGAAATCGATCCCACGCACTCGCCCCCACGAACGACCCCAGCGCGCCGCCGAGGAAATAGGTCACCATGTAGACGGAGTTCACGCGGCTTCGTGCCTCATCCGAGAGACTGTAGATGCGGGCCTGGTTCGACACCTGGGTCGCCTGAACGCCCAGGTCCATGAGGACGACGCCGACCGCGAGGCCTGCGAGGCTGTGTCGAAAAAGCCAAAACAACCCAAAGGACGCGAGGGTCAGGCACGAGGCGAGGCGCGCCGTCCAGATGGCGGGGAGCCGCGAAGCGAGATGCCCCGCGTACGGCGCCGCCAGCGCTCCCGCCACCCCCGCGAGGCCAAACAGTCCCGTGACGCCAGGGCCAAGATGAAACGGCGGGCCGGCGAGATACAGCGAGAGCACGGTCCAAAACGCGCTGAACGCCCCAAACGACATGGCGCCGAGCAGCGAGGCATCGCGCAGATCTGGATAGGCGCGCACGAGGTGGAGGAGCGACAGAAGCAGTTTCCCGTACGATGTGCGCGACTCGGGCGGTGACGTCGGCAGACTCGCGCGCAGCACCGCCGCGAGGCCGATCATCCCGGCTGCCGCCAGGACGTACACGGTCCGCCATCCGAGCACCTGGCCGACCAGACCCGCGAGCGTCCGCGCTAGCAGGACGCCGATGAGCAGGCCGCTCATCACCGTTCCCACGGTGCGCCCGCGTGCCTCCGGCGGCGCGAGGTGAGCCGCAAAGGGGACCACGAGCTGGGGAACGATAGTCGCCGCGCCCACCAGCAGACAGGCGCCCATCAGCCACCAGACGTCGGGCGACCCCGCCAAGACGAGGAGCGATCCCGCGGTCGCCAGGCACATCCGCACCATCAGACTTCGCCGTTCCAGGCTGTCCCCGAGTGGCACGAAGAGGAAGAGCCCCAGCGCATAGCCGATTTGCGTGAGGGTGGCCGCGAGGCCCACCTGCCAGGCCGCCGCGCGAAAGTCCACCTGGATGTCGTGCAGAAGGGGCTGAAGATAGTACAGGTTCGCCACGCCGACGCCGGCTGCGACGGCCATCATGAGAACGAGCCGCCGAGACAGCGGCTGCGCAGGAGAAGGACGGTTTTCTTGAACCGTTGCCATGCGCCACACCTCCCTGTTCGTTGCCGACTTCCATCATAGACGGAGCGCCTTGTGTCTCCAAATGCCCGGCGGATGGGCGCGGGCCCAGCCCACGCGCCGGCACTGGGCATAGGCTGATGTCGAGATCGCCACCTTGGGGAGTGAACGCAGATGCTCATTCACGTCGTCGAGCCCGGAGACACGCTGTGGGAACTGGGCAAGATGTACCACGTCTCGGCCGCCGATCTCGCGGCCGCAAACGGCATTCGAAATCCGGAGCAACTGGTGGTCGGGCAGGCGCTCGTCATTCCTACGCGCGAGGGTGTCGTGACGGGGGCGGATCGCCGTACCATCGAGGTCAACGCCTACTTCGTCCAGTTCACAGATCCAGCGCTGCATCAGCTGGACGTGCTTGCCCCTGTGTTGACGTATGTATCGCCGGTTTCTTACCAGGCGGAAACCGACGGATCCATCCGGGCGCGAGGGGACGACACCGCTTTGGTGGATGCGGCGCTGAACCAGAATGTGATGCCCATGCTCGTGTTGACCAATTGGCACGGGGACATGTTCAACTCGGACGTGGCCCATGCGATTTTCGAGTCTCCCTCCGTGCAAGAGAAAATCCTATCCCATGTGCTTCGCGTCATGCACGACCGGGGCTATCGGGCGCTGAATCTCGACTTTGAATACGTCTACGCGCAGGATCGCGACCTGTACAATGCGTTCGTCGAACGCTGCGCGGAGCAGATTCACAAGGAGGGGTTCCTCCTGTCCAGCGCGCTCGCGCCGAAGCTCTACGCGGACCAGCCCGGGCTCTTGTACGAGGCGCACGACTATCGCTGGCACGGAGAGATGTGCGACTTCGTCGTCCTCATGACCTACGAGTGGGGCTGGATAGGCGGCCCGCCGATGCCGGTGTCGCCCGTCGATCAGATTCGAAAGGTGCTCAACTACGCGGTCACGGCCATCCCGCGCGAGAAAATCCTGATGGGCGTCTCCGTGTACGGACACGACTGGACACTGCCGTATCGCCCGGGCACGCGCGCTACCACGCTGACGCCCGTTCAGGCGGTGAACCTCGCGTATCAGGAGCACGTGCCGATTCAATACGACCTTCGCGCGGAAGCGCCGTACTTCACGTATTCCGACGCGCAAGGCCGGCACCACATCGTGTGGTTCGAGGACCCGCGCAGCTTTCAGGCGAAGCAGGACTTAGTTGTGGAGTACAACTTGCGCGGCATGAGCTTCTGGTCCTATCCTACGAATTTCCCGCAAGTCCCCATCCTTGTGCACAACCAGTTCAACACGAAGAAGTGGACACGGGACCACGCGCCCGCGCTGTGAGAGATGGCGCGCCCTGCCGAGTTTGGCGGGGCGCGATGGGTGACATGAGGCCCGCGCCGGACGCGATCGCTCGGCAGCTCGGCGGGGCGCCCTTGGTCGGGACGAGGGCGAGTAACGGCGAGTTCGGCTCACTTAGGTCTACTTAGTTGTTCGTCTTGACAAACTAGGTTTCGGTCTGGTATGCATAAATCAGGTTGTGGCGAGAGCGTCTGCGGGAGGCAGAGGTCAGCGTTCGCGATGACGCTTTCACTACGACATGCGTAAGCGTTTGCAGAGTGAAGCGCGCCGGTTGCCATTCAACTTCAACAAGGGGGTATTCAGGAATGGACGAGAAGACATGGAAGAAAGGCGCAACGTGGATGGCGGCTGCGGCGGTGACGACGGGCATCCTCGCCGGGTGCGGCACCTCGTCGGCCAATGGGCAGGGTTCGGCCTCGACGGGCACGGCGTCCGCGGTCAATCCGCACCCAGCCGTCAAAATCGCGTTTCTGATGCCGGAGACGAACACGTCGCCGCGCTGGGAGTACGATGATCGGCCCGACTTCATCGCGGCGATGAAGAAGCTGGATCCGAACGTCCAGGTCCTCTATGCCAACGCGCAGGGATCTGAGAGCACGCAGCTTCAGCAGGTGGAAAGCGCCATCACGCAGGGCGCGAAGCTCCTCGTCGTGGCACCGGTGAACGGCTTTGCGGCCACCACCATTGCGGAAGAAGCTGCAAAGAATCACATTCCGCTCATTTCTTATGATCGCCTGATTCAAAACGCGAAGGTGGACTACTACGTCTCGTTTAACAACGTCGAGGTTGGACGACTGCAGGGCGAGTACATCGCTCAGCACACCAAAAAGGGCGGCACCGTGGTGATGTTGGACGGCGCTGCGACGGATCCCAACGCCAAACAATTCGCTCAGGGCGCTCACGAAGTGCTGGATCCCCTCTTCAAGTCCGGCAAGTTGAAGCTCGGATACGAGCAGTACACGCCGAACTGGGATTCGCAGCAGGCGCTGACCGAGATGCAGCAGGCGCTTACGACGTTGCATAACCACGTGAACGCCGTGTTGGCTGCGAACGACAACTTGGCTGGAGCCGCCATCCAGGCGCTCGAGCAGCAGCACATCAAGGGCATTCCGGTGACCGGGCAGGACGCGACGGACGCGGGCTTGCACCGCATTTACTACGATGGCACACAGTCGATGACCGTGTATAAGCCCATCTACGAAGAGGCGGATGCGGCCGCTCAGCTGGCATACGACCTGATCGTCGGGAAGAAGCCGCCTGCATCGCTCGTCAACGGCAAGGTCAATAACGGCGTGGGAAATGTGCCTTCCGTGCTTCTGAAGCCCATTGTGGTGACGAAGGCGAACATCGCGAGCACGGTGATCAAGGACGGCTTCACGACCTGGGCTCGCATCAAGAACCCGGCAGAGCAGCAGTGACAGTGTGAGGACCGGCGCCGGAGTGCACGCGACGTGTTCTCCGGCGCTTCTGATACGACGAGAGGAGGCGCGGATTGTGACAACGGATGTGAAGAGCCAGCCGGTCCTCGAGGTGCGCAACCTTCGCAAGCGATTCGGCGCCGTGCAGGCGATCGATGGCGTTTCGTTCTCGGTCCACGCGGGCGAGATTGTGGCGCTCGTCGGAGACAACGGCGCCGGAAAGTCGACCACCATCAAGATGATTGCAGGCGTCGAGCAGCCGGATGAAGGGGAAATTTTGTTCGAAGGCGAGCCGGTCCGCCTCACGAGCCCAGCTGTCGCGGAGAAGTACGGCATTCAGACGGTTTATCAGGATCTCGCCCTCTGTGACAACCTCGACATCGTCTCGAACCTGTTTCTCGGGCGGGAACTGCGGCGCAACGTGATCCCAGGGCTCGTGCGCGTGATTGACCGCAACGAAATGGAACGCCGTGCGATTCCCGTGCTCAACGAGCTCGGCATTCGCCTGCCCCCATTGAATACCCAGGTCGCATCCCTCTCGGGCGGTCAACGCCAGACGGTCGCCGTTGCGCGGTCCGTGTTGTGGGGTTCGAAGCTTGTGATGCTCGACGAGCCCACCGCCGCGCTTGGCGTCGTGCAGCAGCGGGCCGTGCTCGATCTCATCCAGAGGCTTGCGGCGAGCGGCCGCGCGGTGCTTGTCATCTCGCACAACATGAGTGACGTGTTCAAGATCGCCCATCGCATCGTCGTGCTTCGTTTGGGGCGCACCGTGGCGACGTTCGAGCGCGATCGCGTCACACCGGAGCAGGTCGTCGCAGCCATCACGGGCGCGTCGGCGCAAGAGGAGGTCACGTCCTAACATGACGGTCAACATCGGTCAGGCGAAGCAGACGCAGACGCCCGCGGCGCGGAGCGCGTCGGTGTTCGATCGGATCATCGGCGGAGAGTTTCAGCAGCTTCCGGTCTTTTTGTCCCTGATTCTGATTTGGATTGTGTTCGAGGTCCTGAACAACAGTTTTCTCACGAGCCGCAACCTCTCGAACCTCGTCCTTCAAATGGCACAATACGGCCTGCTGGGCGTCGGTGAGACGCTCATCCTCCTGCTCGGCGAGATCGACTTGTCCATTGCGGCCGTGAGCGCCATTGGTGGAGCGGTCCTTGCCGTTTTGGCAGGCAACCATGTGAACCCGTACCTTGCGATCCTCGCCGGCGCCTTGAGCGGAACGGTGCTCGGCCTGTTCCAGGGATTTTGGGTGACCGTGCTCCGCGTGCCTTCGTTCATCGTGACGCTTGCGGGATCGCTCGGGTTTCTCGGGCTGCTGTTTGTCCTCATCGGGCAAGAGGGCACGGTGCCCATCATGAGCAACACCATCAACGCCATCGCGGGGAATTACCTGCCTGACTGGCTGAGCTGGGTGTTGGTGGCGATCTCGGTGGCTGTCATGGTGTGGGTGACCTTGCGCGATCGCGCCAAGCGACAGAAACTCGGCCTTCCGCCGAAGCCTGCGGCGTCGACCTGGACGAAGCTTGTGCTGAGTGCCGCCGTGATGGTTGGCGCAACGGTGCTGCTGAACGCCTACCAGGGCGTGCCCATCGCGGGCCTTGTGTTGATTGTGTTTGTGGTGCTGCTTGCGTGGGTTTGTCAGAGCACAGCGTTTGGGCGTCATATCTACGCCGTCGGCGGCAATGCGGAAGCGGCACGGCGAGCCGGCATCAACGTGAAGGGCGTGCGCATCATGGTGTTCACGCTCGCCGGGACGATGGCGGCCATCGGCGGTATTGTCGGCGCATCCCGATTGGGCGCGGCTTCCACTGCGTCTGGCGGTAGCGATCTGCTCATGGACTCGATTGCGGCGGCCGTCATTGGCGGCACGAGCTTGTTTGGCGGATATGGGAGTGTGTGGAACGCGCTGCTCGGGGCGCTCGTCATTGGGAGCATCGAGAATGGGATGGCGCTGCTGGACGCGCCGACGAGCACGAAGTACCTGGTGGAAGGCGCCATTCTGTTGCTCGCCGTAACGTTCGACACGTTTACCCGCATGCGGCGGAAGCAGTTAGGGAGATGAAGTAGGTCGGCGAGGTCAAGGAACGCTTATACCGAAACGAATGGCAGCCCTTTGCACGGGATCTGTGTGAAGGGCTGCCATGCTTGTGTTGATTTCACCTGCAGGGAGTCGGCGACTGAGGTGCGCACGGTACCGTTCGGCAAGCACACGTGTGCGCAGCTGAAGGAAGTGTCGCTGACGTTTTAGACCGGGCGCTAGGGAGCTTTCAGGCTCTTTTTCGACATCTACGATCGTGGCGATGGCGGGTGTAGTCATCGGCGTTCGAATGGGCATAAAGAGCAGTTTCGGTGTTGAGGACCAGTATATAGTCGCTATTATAGGAATAAATCATCTGCATGAACCCAACTGAGGAATGAGAGGCGATGAAGTCGACGGCGATAGCAGGACGTACTTGCCATCTGGATGTTCCTCTTCATTCCTCCTTTTCTCTTTTAGGGATGATTGTAAGCCTTCCGGGGATTTTGAGCATGTTCTTCGGGGTCCTCGCTGATCGAGTGGGTGGCAAATGGCTAATTGTGAGCGCCGTTTGGGCGCAGGCGCTCATTTGCGTGGGCGTCGCGTTCGTTGTTGCTGACCGCACCAGTGTAGGGCTGTGCATTTCTCTGGTGCTCATCGGAGGACTGGAAGTTCTGGATGTCATTCGCGCCAATTCGGTTAACGTTTTGACGAGCAGATATCTCTCAGTGGAAGCACGGGCTCAGTTCATCGGTTCGTTACATAGCGTACAGTCGGGCATCCGGTTGGCGGCGCGCTTCTTTGCCGCGAGTTCGTTGATCTGGTTCAGCATTCGAGAGATTGCGCTCATCGATGGCTTGTCATTTGTCATCGCCGGCATTTTATATCTCTTTCTTCCCATTCCTTTCAGAAAACCTTCCATGGTGAATGAACAACATGCAAAAAGCTCTTACATCTCAGATCTGGTGGAAGGGTGGAAACTGATCAGGGCGGATGGATTGTCGGTACGTTTTCTCTGCGTCCTTTTGCTCTCAGGACCTTCGATGGCAGCCATCAGCGGATACCTGGCCTGGAGGATAGAACGCAGTCTCCACGCGTCAAGCTGGTGGTATAGCCTTTCGATTTCCATCGAGATGATCGGTTCGATGGGGGCCGCTATGATGGGAGCGAAGGCAATTCGAAATGTAGCTCGGCGGTTCGGTGCGACGTGGATATTTATCATGGACTTTTTTCTGCTAGGAATTGCATCGCTTGCGATAGGGCTTTTTCATAGCGTGTGGGTCATTGCCGCTTGTATGTTAGCAGTTGGCGTGCTGCAAGCTGGGCAAAACATCGTGGCTCCGTCCTATGTATTGGCCTCGTTCCCTATGGAGATCATCGGAAGAGTCGGTGCTGTATTTTCTACCGTGGAGGTTGGCACGCAGGCCGTTGGAAGTGCGTGCCTAGCAATTTGTGCAAAGCTCGTCTCGGTGCCATGGCTCTTCGTAGGGTCAGGGCTTTTGCTCGTGGTGAGTACCCTCTTGCTATTCACCAAGCTCAAGGTTCAACTCGTGACAAGTCCCACGTATAAAAACGTTTAGCCCTGTCGCATGTGAAGGGGAACCCATGGGAAAGCTTCGCGTGGTGTCATCCTCGAAGGACGTGCATCCTAGCGTGTGAACCGCATGAACTTACGTGGCGAAATAAGGGCTGCCCGCACGCGAAACGCGGAGCAGCCCTGTACCCATGTTTTCTGGACACCGGATATCCACGACGTGCTCGTCTTGCTCTATGCGGTCCCCCGACGTCAATCAGTGAGCTGCCGCGCGTGGGGCGGATCGCCACAGCCGCGTCCACGGGGACGATCCGTCGCGCGGCAGGCGGTTGTGCACCAGTGTGAACAAGAAGAGCGGCAGCGCCGTGTTGGGATCTGTTCCTGCCCCGCCCACGACGCCGAAGTCTTGGCCAAGCCACCATACGAGGAGTAACACAGCACCGGTGGCCACCTGGACGGCGCGAGACTCGGGGGCTGCGAACCAGGCGACGGCGAGCGCGAACGGAACGGCCACAGAGAGCGCGTTCCACCACATCGGCCCGTGCGACAGCGCGTGGGCCAAGGCGTAGAGCGGGGCCGCCAGGAAGTGGGGCTGAGGCATCTGAGCCATATCCATCTCCATGTCGGCGAGCCCATTTCCTGACCAGTAGTCTGCACTCGGGAGCGCCTGCAGGACGGCACTCACGAGGAACCAAACCGTCAAGAACCACTGCATGCCGTGCTTCACCCGTCCGGACTCCCACGCGTCTGGCTTTGAGAGCAGCACGACCGCAAGTGCCGCGTAGACGAGTACGGATCCGGGGCTTCCCATGAGCCATGAACCGCCGCTGAAGATTTGGCCAAAACCCTCGCCGAACGCCCACACCACGAGCGACCACGCGATGGAGACTCGAAGCGCCAACCGCCCGATGAACCGATTCGGGCCCGCCAGGATGCCGACGCCAAGAAGGATTTGAATCCACACCGTTAGCGAGTCGAACCAAAGCGGACGCGAGGTAAAAAGGAGCTGTGTTACGGACAGAAAGATGTCGTTGACCCACCGGGGCTGTCCGGACATCACGGGCTGAATGACTGCGTCGAAGAAATGCGTGCCGAGTTCCGGCTGCGCCTGCAGGAGACCGTCGAGGATCCAGAGCAATCCCAGCGACCAGACGGCCAACCTTTGCGCCCTCGACAGCGGTTGCGTGACATGGTACGGCGATGCGGTGTTCCGCTTGCCTGGAGGCTCGATGCCAAATTCGCGCAGAAACCCTTCGCCTTCAGCCTTCCAGAATCGTGCGATGAGATAGATGATGGCCGCTACACCGATCAATACGGCTCCTTCGATCGCAAGCAATTTATAGAAGGCATTGACCGTATGCACGGGCGGTGCGCTCGACATGTCCATATCTCCCATGAAATTCACCCCCCTCGTTGTTCACGCAGTTGCCGTGCTCAACGCCATCGTAAAGCGTACTTGTCTTGGGAGCCAGGGGATTCGAGGCCATGCGCATGAACGATTTCTAACTCATCTTTTCCCGCGACATATGAGGATAGACACCTGTGG
>NZ_BCRQ01000061.1 GCF_001552675.1 Alicyclobacillus sendaiensis NBRC 100866 | reverse complement strand
CCTTCGATTTGTCGATAGATTTCGGTGACTTCACGTAATACACCTCTCCGTGCTTCATGGGCCAAACCCTGTCGCCGTCGGCCACGGCGAGGAGGCGCTGAAGCGGCTCGTCCACCGGCTCGCGCGACAGCACAAACGTGTCATAGTGAATGGGAACAAAGACCTGAGCGCCCGTCTCAAGAAACATCTCCCAAGCCTGTTCGGGCGTGCAGTGCGCGTTCTCAAACGGCGCAGGCGCATACGCACCGATGGGCATGCATGCAATCTGCGGCTCGAACGGCCTGACCGCGCTGAGATCTGTCGCCGCCGTGTCGCCAGCAAAAAACACCGACCAAGGCCCCCGCCTGACGACATAGCCCTGGTAGCCCATGTTTCGGTTCCACGGGTACCTGCTGCCCCAGTGCCGGACCTCGATGCCCGCGACCTCCGTCCCGTCCTCCAGTCGGATGGACTCGCCCGGCCCCATCTCGTACACCGCCTTCGGACGGTGCCACCGGGCGAGGTAGCCCGTGCCTCGCGGCGTCACGACCACGGTCTCCCGGGTCACCACGCGCCGAAGGCTCGCGTGATCGAGGTGGTCCATATGCGCATGCGACAGCAGGACGAGATCGACGGGCCCGCACGCGTCAGGCGAGATGGGGCACTCGACGTGGCGCCTCGGGCCGAAGGTCCAGCCGAACACCCGCACCCCGACGCGGGGAAACAGGACCGGATCCGTCAGGATGCGGACGCCATCCAACTGCATCAGCAGCGTCGAGTGCCCCAGCCAGGACAGGTAAAGCCCCTCCTCGCCCCACGTCTCTGGCTTGGGGCAGTGCTCCGGCTTTCGCCTCTTGGGCCGCGGCCAGTCTTGGGTCATGCGGCGATACAGCGCGTACAACACCAAGGCCAGCGCGGCCACAACCACGACGATGGCCAATACGAACATCAAGGTCCGACTCCTTCTACGCCACAAGGACACACGCCTCATCCTCTTCGCCGCTCAGGACGGCACGACCGCGCTCACCACCATGTTGTCCTCGCGCAGATGTTCCTGTAAGCGTGCGTTGGCGCGTTCGAGCGTCATGGATTGGAGCACGGCAATCACCTGAGCCCACGCGAACGCGCCTTGGCCCCGGAGGAAATACGTCACCCAGCTGCGGACGAGGTAGGCGTTCTGATCGAAACTCATCAGCACCCGGCCGAGGGTCTTTTTGCGCGCGCGTTCAAACGCCTCCTCGTCGATTCCGCCTTCGCGCACCCGCGCGACATGGGCCTGGATCCGCTCGGCCAACACGTCTGGATGTGGGGTTTTGCCACCCACCACGGTATACCCGAACGTGTTGGTCAGCTCGTAGCCTGCCGAAAAGCCCTTGTCGATGAGCCCTTCGTCGAGCAGATCTTGGTAGAACGCCGACGTCGGGCCAAACAGCGCGTCGAGCAGCATCGTCATCACCGTGTCCTGTTCGATCAAATTCGACCCCGAGGCCCCGTTCGCCTCCTTCCAGCCCACGAGAAGGCGAGGTTCGCGCACCGGAAATGGAAGCCAGTGGCGGGATCGCGCGGGCGTCGGCGGCTCGTCGGGGTACAGCCGCTCGATGGCAGGCGGTTTCCCGAAGGATTTCCGCGCCTGATTCTCCTCGATGACGTGGGCGATCTCGTCTGCGTCAAACCCGCCGGCGAGGACGAGGACCATGTTCGACGGGTGGTAAAAGGTGTTGTAGCAAAGGAGAAGCTGCTCCTTGGTGATGGCGCGGACCGAATCGACGGTGCCTGCGATGTCGATGCGCACAGGATGCTCGTGATACATGGACTTGAGAAGCTCCATGTAGACCTTGCGATCCGGCTGATCGTTCACCATGTGGATCTCCTGCGCGATGATGCCCTTTTCCTTCTCCACGTTTTCGTCCGTCAGGTGGATGGACTGGACGAAATCGAGCAGCGTTCGGACGTGCCTGGCGATTTCCCCTGTGCCGGAGAAGTAGTAGGCCGTGTGGTCGAAGGTCGTGTAGGCGTCGACCGACGCCCCGTGGGCCGCAAAGCGCGCAAACACGTCCATCTCGGGATCTTCGAACATCTTGTGCTCCAAAAAGTGGGCAATGCCGTCCGGCATCTCGTGCAGCTGGCCATCGGTGCGAAAGGCGCGATCGACCGAACCGTATCGCGTCGCGAACATGCCGTACGTCTGGTGAAGCGCCGGGCGGGGCATCAGGGTGACCACGAGCCCGTTTTCGAGTGTCCACGTGCGCGTGTCAAAAGGCAGCTCAAGGGCCACGTGCCGATGGTCGCTCATGCGCGGCTCCCCCTTCCCTCGAGGACATACAGGCACACGGGGCGGAGAGACCGTGCCACTTCCGCCGCTTCCTCGGGGCGCACCCGTTCAAGCGCCGCTATCATCTCTTGGAGGGTGCGCACGCGGCCAGCCACGACGCCGTGATGATGCCAGGCGATGAGCATGGCCGGTTGATCCAGCATCTGCTGGTACTGATTGCAGAGCGAGGCACGCGTCTCCTGCCATTCACTCACGTCCATTTCCCCGCGCCGAAGCGCCTCGAGCTCTGCTTCCGCGATTTGACGGACCTCGTCTCGCTTGTCGGCCGAAATGCCCGCGTACACCGTGACCAGGCCCGTCGCCGCGTCGACGAAAGACCACACGCTGTAGGCGAGCGACCTGCGTTCGCGGATGCTCATGAACAGCTTGGAATGCGCAAATCCACCGAGCACGCCGTTCATCATCACGAGCGCAGGATACGCCTCGTCGCCGAACCCCACCCCGGAGGCAAAGGCGAGATCGAACTGCGTCTGCTGCGCCTCCTCGGCCTCCGTCACTTGTTCGAAGTCGCGCACGGTGGCAGGCTGCACGACGTCGCTCGCGACCGCGTCCTCGCGCCTCGCCCGGTCCCTCGGCAGCGCGTCCGCCAGCCGATCCGCCACGCGCTCGGCCAACCCGGCCATGTCGCGGAACTGGCCGACCATGTACGCGTGCACCTCGGCCTGCGCCAGCACCTCTCGATGCACCTCGTACAGCCGATCCGGCAAAATGGCCTGCACATCTTCTTCAAAACCGAGCCGCGGCAGCGCCGCCGGCGTGCCACGGCAGGCGATCTCATGGCAACGCTGCAGCGCGTACGCCGCTTTGGCATCCCGGACCGCGCGGATCCGCCTGACGTGCAAGGCTTTCTCGCGCTCGACAGCGGCCTCCGCAAAGCCGCCCGCGCCGAGCGCGTGATCGAACGCGAGGGAGAGGACGAGATCGAGCGCCCGCTCGACGAGCGCCGCCTCGTCCTCGCCCGGCACATCGGGCACGCTCGCCCCCACCTCCAAGATGTGAGAACCGCCGCGTTTGCTGACGGACGCGCGGAGGTAGGTCCCGTAGAGATGATCGGTCGCGAGCGCAATCTGGCGATAGGTGGGCAGGCTTCGCGTGCCGTTCATCCACACCGCGGGGAGCATGGCGACCTCGGTGACGTGCTCGCGCGCCATGCGCAGATGAAACCTGAGCGATAGTTCCTTCGTCCGAAACGCAGGGTGCGGCAGCGCGTGCACCTGGCACCGGCCCGCGTCCAGGGTTTGAAAGGATTCCACGCGATCACTCCTTCGCACTCCATAACCCCATTATAATCGCTTCCGACGCGCTGGCGACCATTGGCAGATGAAGAGGCGCGATGCGTCAGGGCGTCGGCCGCGCTCGCCGCTTCGCCGAGGTGTGGCTCTCCTCGTTGTCGCCGAGCCGAAAGCGCTGATGGCGCGATCGCGGCCCGAAAATGCGCGTCTCCAGCGGGCGGACGAGCCCCACCGCCACGAGCGGCATGAAACCTAGGGCGAACGCGAGCCAGCCGAACCCTCCCACGTGGCGCGTTGTCTCCCAGGATGCCACGGCGAAATACGCGAGCACGCCTACGATGCGCCCGGCGTTCTCCAGCCACTCCCTGACGACGATGTGCGTGATGGACGGCACGTCGTCGTCCGCGAGGGTGTGCATGGCGTCAAACACGTAGCCCTGAAGCGGCACCAGAAACAGCGGAAACGCAGCCGAAGCCAGAACGCCATAGACGATGAGCGCCCCTGTGGTGATGGGCCAAAGAAACGCGACGCTGGCGCCGAGGATGCCGAGCGCCCCCACGAGGAACAGTCGCCAGCGAAAGCGCCCTGACCAGCGCCCGGCCGCATAAAACGCCAGAAACGAGAGGGCGCCCTGCAGCAGGAGGAACTCGCCCAATTTCATTTCGCTTCCCGTGACGACGTAAAACAACAGGCCGATCAGGAACATGAAGACGCCTTCCCGCACGCCGTAGGCGGCCGAACCGAGGACGACCCGCCGCCAGGGCTCCTTCGCGAGGGCCCGAAATCCGCGTCGGAGTCGCAGCGCGCTCAGGCGCGCACTCTTCAGGCGCAAGCTCACGAGCGTGGCGACGACAAACAGGGCAAACGAGATGCCGAAGACGACGTGGTAGCCCGTCAAGCCCCCGAAGTAGGCGTCCTCCCGGCTGATGAGCGCGCCCGCGACAGGAGGCGCGATGACGTTTGCGACAGAGGTGAACACGCCGAAGAGGCCAAAGAACGGCTCGTGCCCCTCTCGGTCCGTGTATTCGATGCTCAGCACGTCAAACGCAAGCCAGTAGAAGCCCTCCGCCAGCCCGGTGAGCGCGCCGAGAAGTTCCGGCATGTGCGCCGCTTCCTCGCCCACCATGAGCGCGACGGCGAAAAAGAGGGCGTAGAGCCCGATGCCAATGCGCAGGGACAAAGCTGTCGACGTGCGCCGCGCGACGGCTGCCGCCAGGACAAAGGTCACGGGGAGCGTGGCGAAGATGAGCAGATGGTACCAGGCGATGGCCGAGAAGGACCGGTCGACTTTGAAGAGAAAAATGCTGACGAACGTGTTGGACAGACTGATGGAAAGTTGAAACAGCGCGCCGACGATGAGAAGCCACCAGGCCAAGGCCGGCAAGCGAAACGGCTTTGCGTGCATGGCCATCCTCCTCGCTGCCAGCCTAGTATGTCGCATCCGGGGCAAGGTATGTACGGAGGCGTTCGTGAAAGCCACAGGGCCGTGTGTTACGATAGGTCGAGAGGATAGGACGGGGTGATGGTATTGGGCGAAGAAGCTCGTTACGAGGGCATCCTGCTCGGCGCGAACGTCTCCGTCGCGGGGACGGGGCTCCTGGCGGCCGTGGAGGAGACCATCTCGTATGGCGCCAACACGTTTATGATTTACACCCGCAGCAATCGGGGCGGCAAGGCGCGTCCCATCGAGACGTTCCACCGCGACGAGGGCCTTCGTTTGATGGAGGAACACGGCATTCACGATCCCGTCGTGCATCTGTCGTATCTCGTCAACCTGGCGAGCCCGAAGCCGCAAACGCGGCAATACGGCATGGATGTGTTGCGCGAGGAAATCGAGCGAGTCGAGTATCTCGGCTTCCGCTACATCGTCATGCACCCCGGGTCTCACGTCGGCGAGGGGGCATCATTCGCCATCCAGCAAATTGCCGACGCGCTGAACGAGATCCTCACGGGAGACGAGTCGCTTTGGCTGTGTCTCGAGACCATGGCGGGGGACGGATCGAAAGTCGGCAACAGCCTCGAGGAAATCGCCGACATCATCAGCCGCGTGAAGCACGAAGAGCGGCTCGGCGTGTGTATCGACACGTGTCACAACTACAGCTACGGTTACGACGTCGTCAACGACTTCGACGGCTTCCTGGCCGAGTTCGATCGCGTCCTCGGGCTGGATCGCCTGAAGGTGGTCCACATCAACGACTCCAAGCATCCGTTCGGCTCGCGCAAAGACCGACACGCCAACGTGGGCGAGGGAACCCTTGGCCTCGAGGCACTCAAGCGCATCGTGCACCACCCGGCGCTCAAGGGCATCCCGCAGATCCTCGAGACGCCGGAGGGCAAATACAAAGAAGAGATAGACTTGCTGCTCGAGCGCGCGTAAGCGCGCGCCCCGCCGCAGGGCCGGCTCACAGGTAGCCCTTGCGGCGGAGCTTCTCGATGTGGCGCTCGACCTCTCGCTCGATGTCGATGCCGTACAGGTCTTCGATGACAAACATCATCGACGTCGCGGTCTGCGCGACATCGAGGAGTTCGGTCACAATGGCGCGGACGACGTCCTCGTCTGGCATGCGCGTCTCTTCACCGGAAAGGCCGCGGAACTTGCCGATGGCTTGCGCCAATTCTCCCACTTCTTCGGTGATCTTGAGCATCGTCGACTCGAGCGTTGGCGTGAGCCGCTCGAGTTTGGGCAGAGACAGCGTCTTTCGCTGCAACCTTCCACGCTCCTTCGCGGCGCCGAATCACGCGATGGCGCCTGTCCATTCGCGCACCCGTTCGACAAACGCGGCCCGAAGCCTCTCGACAAGCGCAAGGTCGCGCGCCGTCCACACCTCGCGAACTTGTTCCGGCGCCACGTGTCGGGCCGGAGGGCGTTCGGCCGACAGGGACGTGCATGGAATGTCCGGGTGTTCCACCACGGACGCGATGGGGTACACCTCGCTCATCGTCCCGGTCAGGAAGATGGCGTCCGCCTCGGGCAGGCGCTCGCGCGGAAGCTTCTCTTCGCGGACCGGAATGCCGAGATCGCGCGCCAACTCGAGCACGAACCGGCGCGTGATGCCAGCCAGAATATACCGGTCTGCGGGCGCCGTGACGAGCTCGCCGTTCACGGCGAACCACACATTAGAGCTCGCCGCTTCGATCATGCAGCCGTCCCGCACGAGGAGCGCTTCGTCCGCGCCGGCGTCATGCGCCGTTTGCTTAGCGATCACATTGGGCAAGAGATTGAGCGACTTGATCCACGGGTTCAACCACCGCTCGTCCGGGAGCAGAAGCAGTCGGCCGGGCTTTGCCTCGGAGGCGCCGGGTTTCACGGGCCGAACCGTCGCGGAAACATTCGCTTCGACCGAAGGTTCGGGAAACAGGTGGTTGCGCACGGCCGACCCTCGGGTTACCTGCAGGTAGATGGCCGCCTCGGCTTCCCCGCTTCGCTCGAGGAGCGAAACAATCAAGTCCTTGCACCCGGCCGGGTCAAACGGCGGCCGGATGCGAAGCGCGTCCATGCTCTGAAACAGCCGTTCCACGTGCCAGTCGAGCAAAAACGGCCGCCCACCGTAAGCCCGAATGACCTCGTACACGCCATCGCCGAATTGGTGGCCGCGCTCGTCGAGCGGCACGCACGCCTCGGCCGGATCGACGAACCGTCCGTTGAAGTACCCGATCACTGCCATCTGGCATCCCTCTTTTCTCGTACGCGTGGCAAGGGAGGCCGGCTCGCAGCCCTTTCGTTCCAGCCCACTCGTTTCGCGCGATGGGTCCCTTGAGCACGCGTTCGCGCTCCATTGTATAATCGTCATGAGGCCCAACGAGGAGGGAACGATGTGAGCTCATGCCTCTTTTGTCAATTGGTAGCCGGCGAGATCCCCGCCAACAAAGTGTATGAGGACGATCACGTCCTCGCCTTTCACGACATTCGCCCGCAGGCCCCTGTGCACATCCTCGTCATTCCGAAGCGCCATATCGAGTCGGCGCAGGCAGTGAAACCGGAAGACCGAGAGACACTGGGCTATCTCCACAGCGTCATTCCGATGATCGCCGAGGACGCAGGGGTCGCGCAGGACGGATATCGCCTTGTTGCCAACATCGGCCGTCACGGCCAACAGACGGTCCCCCACCTGCACTACCACCTGTTAGGCGGGCGACAGCTCGGATGGCCGCCAGGTTAATCTGGCTGGCCGTCCACCACCACGTCGAGCGGCGGCACCTCCTGGCCGTTGAGCACGAGGTGCGGGATCACCTCGGCCTTTAAGGAGCCTATCGCCGAGCAGTACTTCTGTTCACTGAGGCGAATGGCTCGCCAAGCCTTGGCCGGAGGGACGTCGCCCGTCATGTGGTACGTCAGATGGATGCGCGTGAAGGCCTGCGGGTACGCCTCGCGCCGCTCGCCCACGGCTTCAATCTCGAGGCCCTGCAGAGGAACCCGCATCTTTTCCATGATCATCGCGATGTCAATGCCGGTGCACCCGACGACGCCCATCAGCAGGAGTTCCATGGGGCGGTTGCCTTGTCCCGTTCCTCCATCTTCCTTTTTGGCATCCATGTAAATGGTGTTGCCGGATGGCCCGTCAGCCTGGAAATGGCGCTGCCCGAGCCACTTACCCACCACTTTCATCTCCATGCTCTCGCCCCCTTCCCGCCTATTGTAGCGCCGATTTGGCCCGGCGTCACGTCAGCTCTCCGTCCCAGACTGCGACGCCACTTTCATCGTCCCCTGCATCCCGGCCTCAGGAATCCCGTCTCGATCCGAATAGTAGCGGAACTTTCCCGTCTTATCCGGCACGAACGAAACCCTGACCGTTTCTCCCGGCTGCAAGTTCTGAGTAAAAACGTAAAAGTCGGGCACGACGAAGTTGTGGATTTGCGTGCCGGCGTTGCGCACGACAATGTCGACCGTGATCCCCTGCGTGACGTCGATTTCGCGCGGCTCGATGCCGCCATCCCGCAGCGTCACCTGGATCGGGCGGGCTGACGCGACGGAGCACATGGCCTGGAGGAGGACGGTCGCCGCGAGCGATGCGAGGGCCACGGTCACAGCGCGAGCGGGTCGGTTCATCCGCATACCAGACTCCCTCCACCCTTCGATGTTCAAGGGTTAGTCTGCAACACAGAAGGAATTTTATTCCTCATAGTCCTTTCGAAGCCAAGCCCGCCATCGCGTGCGGCAACGATTCGCGATAAGCCCATTGGAGGGAACTGCACGCGTACCCCACCACTGCTCCGCTCGCTGCGCCAGCCAACACGTCGCTCGGATAGTGCAACCCACAGTAGATGCGCGCCACCGCCAACCAAATGGCAAGCGCGAGCAGAACATAGGCGACGTCGCCGAGATGCCACCCGCCGACCGCCAGGGCAAAGCCGCCCGCCGCGTGGTTGCTTGGAAACGAGTCGCCCGGCTCGTGGGCAACGAGCGCTTGCATGGGTTCCACTTCAAAGGGACGTGGCCGTCGCGCCGCACGGCTGATGGGTTCGTGTGCCGCGCGGACGATCACGGCCGCGCCCACGCTCGCGGCGGCAGCCCAAACCGGCGCGGAAGAACGGGCTGGCTCCGCCCAACCCGATGCGGCGATGGCGATGAGCGCAAGCATCGCGAAAGGTGTGTAAAGGGCCGCGGCCATCATGGCCGCGTCGAAAGCAGGCGAGCGCCCCCAGTGCCCTTCGCACCAGCGCAGGATGCGCCAATCGGCGCGCTCGATGAGCGACCAGATCTTCAGGACTCGTCCCATGATGCCACCTTTTCGTGAATGGGATAGGAGCTCCCGCGCGCGATCTGATGATGCAGATCCGATTCGAAAGCCTCGGCGAATGCCGGGACGCGCACGAACTCCACGTCCGCCTCGTGATTGTACGTGAACGCCTGATGCGTGAAGTTGGCGCTCCCGATGAGGAAGAGGGCGCCGTGATCGACGTCCAAAATCTTGGCGTGCAGCAATTCGCCCCCGTAGGGACGGTAATATCGTACCAAAGCGCCCGCTTGCCGCAACGCCTGCACGGCGGTGCGGTTGCGAGACTGAGACGGATCCACCAGGATGTTCACCGACACGCCTCGTTCGACGGCCCACCGTAGCGCGTTCACCACGTCGTCATCCGTCAGATTGAAGGCCTCCATGTCGATCTCGCGCGTCGCGCTTCGAATCGCGCGGAGCACCAAAGGGCCGATGTCCCGATCCGAGACGAGTGGCGCGCGGTCCTGCGGCGCTTCGGCCGCCTCGCCGTGAGCTCGCGCCGCGTCCCACAGAAACATTGGGAGAAAAGTGCTGGCGAGGCCGGGCAAGAAGACCGAAGCGTCGTGATTGGCCCAGCTGTCGGCGCCGAAATTCATCCCGCCGATCAGGACGTCGCGGTCGGCGATGATCATCTTGACGTGATCGATCCCCTGCTTGATGCGAATCGGTGTGACGTCCATGCCGGCTTTCTCGAGCGCGGGCAGCGCAACGCCCATCGAGTGCCTCTCGGTGGCGTCAAGCACCACGCGCACCTCGACGCCGCGGCGGCTCGCCGCGAGCAGCGCGCGCAGCACATCCGCATCCGAACACTCGTAGATGTCCACGTACAGCCGATGGCGGGCTGCACGGATCATCGAAAGAGCCTGCCGTTTGATGTCGCCGCTCCAGAGAAGCTCCCGCCCATCCGCGAGCGTCACAGGGGCCGGCGTTCTCTCGCCCTGCCCGGTCGGGTTGGGCCAAAGTCCACATCCCGCAACAGCCGCGGCGATGAGGGATGCGAGCGCAAACGTGCGCCATCGACACGGGAGGCGGCAGAACCATCGGCGAATGGAGCCATGTGCGGCAAAGCGAGCGCGTGGAAGCAAGAGGTTCACCTCGCGTTGGAGAATTCACGGGTTCCATTCGCCGCGCGCCCTCCGCTTCCTGTTTTCAATGGTATCAGTTTCAAGATCGTAAGCCCGAGTCCTCCACCGCTTTTCAACCGGATGCGAGCGTCCAGATGTGCTCGACGCGGATCTGCCCCTTGAGTCCCCCGCGCCGCTCCATCACGCCCGACAGGCCAATCAATCTCCCGAACGGCGTGAACAGCACGGCCCCTTCACGGCGATAGACGGTCTCAAACATCACGGCATCCGCAATCCCCGTCTCGTCCTCCAACGTGAAGAACACGACCGTCTTGCCGCTTTTCGTCGGAGGCCGGTGCGGACGGATCGAAAGCCCAGCCACCATGACCCGCGCGCCCTCCGGCTTCTCTCCCGCCTCGGCCAGCGTGCAATACCCCTCACTTCGAAGGGCCTCTCGATACAGCGACAGCCAGTGTCCGCTCACGCCGATGCCAAGCACCGAATACTCGTCGGCGATTCGCTCGGCCAAGCTCATGGGCGGCACGCTTTTTGAGAGACCCACCGCTCCCTCCGCCGGGTCCGGCGCGGCCGGGTTGTCAAAGAGCGCCAGATTTCGCTCCTTGCGAAGCGCAAGCAACCTCGGAAGCTGCCACAGGAGCTCTCGGCGATCCCGGGATTCGACCTGGTCGAACGCGCCCGCGCGGATCAGGCGCTCGAAGTGAAGCGCGTCTGCCTGGGGCAGGCGCATCACCGCATCCGCAAGGCTTCGGAAAGGCCCAAAGGTCTGCCGTTCTTCCACGAGGGCGCGCGCCACGCGCTCCGAGAAGGAGCGGATGAGCCGAAATCCGAGGCGAATGGCGCCTGGCTCGGGAACGTCCGCGTCCCAGTCGCTCTCCTGAATGTCGACCGGCAAAATCCGAACGCCGCGCCGCCGAGCTTCTGCGCAGATTACGTGCGCCGGATAATACCCCATGGGCAATTGATTCAACACCGCCGCGAAGAAACTCGCCGGATGATGTTCGATGAGGTACGCCGTCTTGTAGGCCGTGGTGGCAAATGCCGCCGCGTGCGCCTCGCAAAATCCGTAACTCGCGTAGCCGCGGACGTAGGAAAAGAGCGTCTGCGCGGTCTCGAGCGGCACGCCCTGGCGCACGGCCTTCTGAACGAATCGCTCGCCGATTTGCTCCATTTCGGCGCGGCTGCGCGCATGGCTCATCACGCGGCGGAGTTCGTCCGCCTCGCCCGGCGTAAACCCCGCGATGGCGGTGGCAATCTCAATCACCTGTTCCTGAAACAACACCACGCCGTAGGTCTTGCCGAGGATGGGTTCCAGTTTGGGATGAAGATAGCTCACGGGCTCCAGCCCGCGCCGGCGAGCCAAGAACGGATCGACCATATTGCCCTGAATGGGCCCGGGGCGGATGAGCGCCACGCTCGCCACCAGATCCTCGAGGGATTCCGCGCCAAGCCGAACCTGTAGCGCCCGCTGCGCAGGACTCTCCAACTGAAAGACGCCGATGGTGTCCCCGCGGCGAATGGAGGCAAACGTGGCCTCGTCGTCCATGGGGATGCGATCGTAATCGACCGCGCGCGCCGTTCCGAGGCGGAGCGCCCCTTCCACAGCCGCCAGAGTGCGAAGGGACAGGAGGTCGAGCTTGACGAGGCCCACGTCCTCCAGAAGCCGCTTGTCGTACGGCGTGATGAGCCATCCCGAGGCCGATGGCTGCAAGCTGGTGACCTTCATCAGCGGCTCCCCGCTGATGACGATGCCGCCGGTGTGCGTGCCGAAGTGGCGGGGGAATCCCGCAATCTGGCGCGAGATGGCCAGCATCCAACGAAACGCGCGCCGATAAGGCTGAAAATCTCGCAGTTCGGGCACCCGCTCCAACGCCTCTTCGATCTCGTCAGCGTGCGTGGACCACGGGATCCGCTTGGCGAGCCTGTCCAGAAGTTCGTCGGGAATCCCGAACACGCGCCCCACCTCGCGCACGGCGGATCTCGCGCGAAACGTCTGATACGTCGCCACTCGCGCCACTCGATCGCGCCCGTAGCGCCGGTACACGTAGTCGATGACCTCGTCCCGGCGATCACTCGCGAAGTCGATGTCGATGTCCGGCCGCTCCGCGCGCTCGCGCGAGAGAAACCGCTCAAAGAGCAGGTGGCGGTTCAGCGCGTCCACATCCGTCAGATAGAGGCAGTACGCGACCACGGAGTCGGCCGCAGAGCCGCGGCCCGCGCAACGGATGCCGCGAGATCTGGCGTATCGAACGATGTCCCAGACGACGAGGAAGTAATCGGCGTAGCCGAGATCGCGAATGATGGCAAGCTCGTGCTCCAAGCGCATTTGAAGTTCGAGACTCACCCTTCCGTATCGCTCCCGCGCCCCCTGCCACACGAGTTGCTCAAGAAGTTCCACGCCGCCCCGCCCCGACCCATCTCGGTATTCGGGAAACAGCGCCCCATCCGCGGGAAACACGGGTGCACACCGCTCGGCGATCTCGGCCGTCCGCGCCATGGCTCGCGGATCTCGCGCGAACCTGCGCCTCGCTTCAGCCTCGTCGTGCAGGTACCCCAGGCGGTTCAGCGGTCGCTCGGGGTGGGGCGTTTGCAAATCACACCCTACCCGGATGCAGGTGAGCACATCGTGCACTGCGACCTCCTCCGGGCTGGCGGCGCGAACCTCGGTCGCCGCGACGGCGGGCACGCCGGTCGCCTCGGCGAGATCGAGCAAATCTCGCATGCGCCGCGCGCAGCCGGGGAGCCCGTCAAACGTCCACTCGAGGTAAAACCGATCCCCAAACACATCCCGGTATCGCTCCGCAAACCGGCGCGCCTCACCGTACGCGCGCCGCGCCAGGGCGCGCTGGACGAATCCCCGCAGCCCGCCGGACAAGACGAGAAGCCCTTCACTCCGCTCGAACAAATCCGCCTCCCGCAGCCTGGGATCCGCGCGATCTCGAGCGTCCACGTGCATGCGCGTGAGCAGCTCGCATAGATGGCGAAACCCCGCCGCATGTTCCGCCAGGACCACAAGCTGCGAGCCGTCCTCCAGGATGAGTTCCGCGCCCGCAATGGGCTTCACGCCGTACGCGGCGGCCAGCCGATGAAATTCAGGCTGACCGGCGATGGTATTGCGATCCGTCAAGGCCAACGCAGGCATGCCCTGCGCGGCTGCCTGCGCGACCAGCGACTCGATGCTCGAGGCCCCGTCGAGAAACGAATAGGGGGAATGACAGTGAAGATGGACAAACATCGCGCTTTCCGCCTCAATCCCAAATGCGATACACGCGCCAGACGCCTTCCTCGCACTCCAAATCCATGCACGCGCCGTCCTCCGTCCACACGCGCACCATCCGCCGATCCCGCCCCGCGTTCCACCAGTCGCCCATCTCCCACCATTCATCGAGAATCCACCGAACCTGGTGCCTCCGGCCTTCGTATCGGAACGAGAGCGGGAGATCCGCCCTCCATTCGAGGACGGCCAAGGGCCTGCGCACCAAGCGGCTCAACGGGCCATCTCAGCGAGAAAGAGCGCCAGGCGGCGTTCGCGAAAATCTGCCGCCATCCCCCGCTGCAACTTTGGCCACCTCGCCATCCACTCATCCCACGCGTTCGACCGCTCGAGCCGGCTCGCCGAATCGCGCGCCGCAAGCCCGCCGAGCACATTCCCGGGTTCCAACAGGCCCGTCTGCACGGGGCGAAGCTGCGCCACCTCGGTCGCGCACAATTCGACGCCCCAAATCCGATGCGCCTGATGGACCTCCTCCGGCCACGCCATCTGGGCCCACAGCGCATCCGGCCGAGGGGTCGGCTTTGCAATGCGCTTTTCCCAGCGAATCTCACGCGTTTCGGTCCACAAGGCGATGGACAGAGTTTGAACGGCCAGTCCAAATCGAACGAGATGGCCACAAAGCGTTTCCACGCACAGGCGCGCCTGCATCTTCGCCTGTTCCAGAGGCACGCCTTCCGCGTCTCCGCGCCATGAGGCGCTCCACGACTCCGGCGGCCGATCCGCCCGAAGTGTCGCTTTTTCCACGCTTTTCATCCGCCAAAACCGCGCCTGCTCTCCAAACCGGGCTCGCAAAATATCTTCTGGGATCTCATCCAGATCTTTTAGACGGTAGACACCCAGGGAGAAGAGCTCTGCCTTGGCATCGTCGGGGATCCACCACGACGCCGCGATGGGCGCGTGCATCCAGATGGCTTCAGCGCCTCTGTTCAGCAAATCCGGCGCCAACGCCAGCGGCTCGGTCCCCAATTTTCGGTACAGCGCCCCCGGCACCCGCTCCTGTCGGGTCCACGCGAGGAGCATACGAGCCTGCCACGGCGTCTTGGCCAGCGCGAACACCACGCGCTGTTCCTCCGTCAATCCCCGGCGAATGTCGCGCGCCATCTGCTTGAGTTCGGCAAGGGGGACCCGCGGCCCGGATAGCTCGACCCAAAAACACCGCTTTTCCGGATGCGTTTCCACCCAAGGCGTATGCGACCACAGCACTTGGCGCAAATGCCTCCAGGATGGCGATTCACATGGCGCAGGCCCGACATGACAGCCCGGGACGAGGGCCAGCGCTTCCCGCACCGGCATTCCCAGCCGCACTCCCGCCCGCCGAGCGGTGCGAGAGGCATCGATGACGCTGCCCTTTTCCGCGACCAAAAACGGGCCACGGCCTTCGCCCAGCAACCCTTCGCATTCGCCGTACAGACTGTACCGCATCCGCTTCACCACCGAACAAATGTTCTATGCCCTATTATAGGCTCGCGCGCGCAAAATGCAAACATATGTTCGCATCTGGACCAAAAAGAAAGGGCCCGCCTCACGGGCGAACCCCGAGATTTGTGATGGGGCGCATCTTCCCGAGCGGGCGAACCTCCACATCTCGGCACCACACTTCGGGATTCCACGCCCCAAGCGCCCCGCTCGCCTCCCCAAGGTCTCCGCGCCTCGACGCACCCGTTGCACCTGCGATCGCGGCCGTCTCCTCCTGGGCGAGATCGAGCAACGGCTCCACATCTATCCCGACCATTCGAAAGGCCGCAAGCGGGCTTCGCTCCGCCTCCCCAATCAACACAAGGAGCACCGCCAAGACGTGCGGGCACAAGGGATCCGTCTCCTCGCACGTGCAGGTGGACAGCGCCCGCAACCGAGCCAGCGTCTCTCGGGTCGGCACCACCTCTACCTGATGCGCGCCCAGAAAGTCCAAGAACGACTTGTCCCACTCCCCCGCGTGATGGGCCGCGAGCCAATCGGGGCGCATCGCGAGCCAGCGCGCCACATCGCGCGCGTGGGGCGCGTAATCCGCCAGCTTGGGCAACCACACGTCGAAGGCGCGCCGCGTGCCGCTCCGCTCGACCACCGCTTTCCACCCGTTCCCGTCCCACGCTTTCCAGCGCACCGCGCCGGACGTCACCAGGCGCGTGGCGGCGCGCAGGTGAGTCGGCGCCGCCTCGGAAAGCACGGGCTCCCACCGCGACGCGTAAGGGCCCCGCTTCACGGCTCATCCTCC
>NZ_BCRQ01000060.1 GCF_001552675.1 Alicyclobacillus sendaiensis NBRC 100866 | reverse complement strand
CCTACTAAAATCCTATACACAAGGTCAAGCAACGGATTGACTGGCAAGTTGTTTCGAAGAACTACGGTCCGTTGGATGCGGAGCGACTTGCCGGCCTTGGTAAGGAGAGTTGGTGGGGCGTGCCGCACTCGGTAAGCAAGGAGTCGAGGCATGGGCACGAAGAGGCTGGCTCAGCAGTTCATCGTTCGTCCAGACGCGATCATGCGCTCCGAGGTTGGACAAGGCAGGGTCATTCGCAGCGTTCCTGGATATCCAGTTCGCTCTACGCACAACGAGAAATGAGAGGGTGACGGACTGTGCGATATGTTTGGCTTGGTTTGAACCTTGTGGTCAATTACATACTGATCGACGCAGTTTGTAGCCTATTTCTACCGCATCCTGACTTGTGGGCCGCAATCGTTGCGCTAGCCATCATCGCTCTGTCTCTCTCCCCCGTGGCTGAATCCATCAACCGCATGGTTTACGGATGCAGGCCTGCAACCCGAGAGGAAACGGAGAAAATGCAAGCAGCGTGGGAGGCTGTCACCCAAGCGGCAGCGGCCAAGTTGCCGGAGACCAAGCGTAATCAATATCATCCACAACTGTTTGTGAGCGACGAGGAATATCCCAACGCTTTTGCGCTTGGAACTCGAACGGTCTGCGTCACGCGGGGCATGCTACTCGGCGCGAGTCGGGCCGAACTGGAAGGCATCATGGCCCATGAACTTGGTCATCTATGGTATGGAGATACCAAAATCCGCTCGGTGGCAGTCACAATGAATATGGCGGGGAACATCTGCGCGTGGATACTCACGTTTGTGTTTATAGCTTTTGATGTCATCATGCGGCTAGTCCAGGGTGTGGGGACGGCTTCAGGTGGGCTTGGCGTGGGTCTCGGTATCGGCGCTGCGCGAGTGTTTCTATGGATCTTCGCTATTCTGGCTAAGGCGTTGCTTTGGGTTCTGAACCGGCTGATTAGCCTTGGCATGTTGGCGGTCGGCCGAAAAGAGGAATTCCGAGCGGATGCCTTTGCCCGTGAAATCGGATTTGGCGAGGGATTGGTATCGGCCCTCCGCAAACTGGAAGGTTTTGATCTGCCAACTCGCGGTGTATGGGCTGCTTTAGGAAGGAGTCATCCGCCTATTCCCGTGCGGATCGACCGGCTTACAGATACGCCAAGTGGTAAAACGACATCAGATTTGACGCTTGACGTGTAGCGTCGGAATACAAGTGTAATTCTAATCTTCGAATGGATTTGTTTACAGTATATTTCCTTTATGATATTTATTATATGACAGAGATGACCAGACCTACGTCGCCTACCAATCCGTAAAAAACTTCCGGTCTTGCGGCGAACGAGGTCACAGGGGATTATTTCAGTCCCGCTCTTCATCCTGAAGTCTCTTGCCGAAACACGAATTTCAAGTCTCTTGCTGGAATGAACGAACGCCGCAGCGAATCGAGGTGGTCGAGTGAAACGCGCATGGTTCCTTGCCCCCATGCTGTGCACGGGGCTCCTCACGGCCTGCGGCCAATCGCCGACGAATGGCACGGCCTCGCCTCAAGGCGAGGTGTCCCTTCGGATGGCGGTGATCCAAAACGTCGTTCCCCAGTCAGACGTCAATCCCTTGCCGGGAATTCTCCACTCGGTGCAGTGGAGATTGTCTGACGGCTCCACGAGCTATTCCGTCCCGAGTGACGTGGTGAATGAGTTTCGAATTCAGAATGTCGACATTGTGCGTGTCAGAATCCCGCGCGTGTCCAAGACGGAAGGGATTCTGGTCGCCGGTGACAAAAACGGCGTGTGGAAAACGGACGCGCTCTTCTTGCTGCCGTCGCCCGAGAATCAGAGACCAGAGCTGGACGGTCCATCGCTGTCCAAGGCGCCGACCACCGGTCCTGTATCGGTCCCGGATGTCGGGGACGTCGACGTCTACGCGAGCGCGGATGAGATGGTTTGCTTCTTCTCGAGCGGAATGCTCGCTCTTCCCAAAGGGGCCTCGAATGTTCGGTTGGCGTCTGGCGTGATGGCGGAATTTCAGAACGCTCACGGAGTGAACAGTTTGTCGTATCCATATGGTTCCTGCGCTTTCCTCGTGGCGGGAAACGTGGGCCGCGGTCAGCTGGTGTCGGTTGCCAACCACTACACGCCGGATCGCGTCTTTTTCACCCTCAATGGTCACCAGAGCGGCTCGCACGTGACCGTTGGAACCTAAACCGAGTCGCCTGGATGCCGGAGCCGTCACCGTCAGGCGCGTCGCATTCCAAACCGCGTGACTTGGAGGGTGAATTCCGGAAGGCCGGGGTTCGCTCTCCTTTTCCCGAATTGACGCCCTTTGTCGAAACCGATAGAATGGGTGCGTAATCCGAGACTCGTATAATGCCGGGAATATGGCCCGGCAGTCTCTACGAGGCGACCGTAAATCGCCTTGCTACGAGGTCGGGCAGGAACGTCGCATACACGCAGCCGGGTACGCACGCGCTCCGCGCCGGAGGCGCCGTGCCTCGCGTCGTCGTGTGCTTCTTCCGGCTTGGACGGGCCGATCCTCGTGGACGTGCGGGATCGGCCCGTTGTCGTAGCCGTTCCTCGCGACCTTTCCCGCAAAGGAGTGCCAGTCGATGCATGAACTTGTGGCCGTCCTCGACTTCGGAGGCCAGTACAACCAGCTGATTGCTCGGCGCATCCGCGAGCTCGGCGTCTATTCCGAGCTCCTGCCCCACACCGTCTCCGCCGACGAGCTGAGAGCGCGCCCGCTCAAGGGCATCGTCTTTTCCGGCGGCCCGAAGAGCGTGTTTGCGGAAGGCGCGCCGGACGTCGATCCCGCCGTGTTCGACCTCGGCGTCCCCATTCTCGGCATCTGTTATGGCATGCAGCTTCTGGCCAAGCGATTCCAGGCCGATGTGGCCCGCGGCGCCGTGCGCGAGTACGGGCGGGCGTCCATCGAGGTCAAGCCCGGCGCCAATTTATTTCGCGACCTGCCGGATCGCCAGAGCGTCTGGATGAGCCACAGCGACGTCGTCACCAAGGTGCCCGATGGCTTTCGCCTCGACGCCGTCACGGACAACGGCGCCATCGCGGCCATGTCGAAGCCCGACGCGCGCCTGTACGCCGTGCAATTCCACCCCGAGGTGCATCACAGCGATCACGGCATCGATCTTCTCCGCAACTTCCTGTTTGACATCTGCGGCTGCCGCGGGGACTGGACGATGACCAACTTCATCGACGAGTCCATCCAGAGCATTCGCGAGCGCGTCGGTGACAAGCGCGTGCTCGTCGCCATCTCGGGCGGCGTCGACTCCTCGGTGGCGGCGGCGTTGGTGCACCGCGCCATCGGTCATCAGCTGACGGCCATGTTCGTCGATCACGGCCTCCTGCGCAAGGGCGAGAGCGACAGCGTGATGCAGAGCCTGCGCGACAAGCTCGGCATCGACGTGGTGCGGGTGGACGCGAAGGCGCGGTTTCTCGGGCGGCTCGAAGGCGTGACGGATCCGGAGCGGAAGCGGAAGATC
Source organism: Alicyclobacillus sendaiensis NBRC 100866 (assembly GCF_001552675.1). Classification (GTDB taxonomy): domain Bacteria; phylum Bacillota; class Bacilli; order Alicyclobacillales; family Alicyclobacillaceae; genus Alicyclobacillus; species Alicyclobacillus sendaiensis. The sequence goes on along the minus strand of NZ_BCRQ01000060.1, from coordinate 12,592 downwards.
ATCGGCGAGGAGTTCATCCGCGTGTTTGAGGAGGAGTCGGAGCGCCTCGGCCCGTTCGACTACCTCGTGCAGGGCACGCTGTACACGGACATCATCGAGAGCGGGACGCACACGGCGGCCACCATCAAGTCGCACCACAACGTGGGCGGCCTCCCGAAAGACATTCGTTTTCAGATCATCGAGCCGCTGCGCGACCTGTTCAAGGACGAGGTGCGCCGACTGGGCGAAGCGCTGGGACTGGCGCCCGAGATTGTCTGGCGGCAGCCGTTCCCGGGGCCGGGGCTCGCCATTCGCATCATCGGCGAGGTCACGGAGGAGAAGTTGCACCTCGTGCGCGAGTCGGACGCCATCTTGCGCGAGGAAATCGCGAAGGCGGGCTTGGAACGCGAGATCTGGCAGTATTTCACAGTGCTGACCGGCAACCGCACCGTGGGCGTGATGGGCGATGAACGGACGTACGCCTACACCCTGGCCGTGCGCGCGGTGCATTCGCAAGAGGGGATGACGGCGGATTTCGCGCGGATTCCCTGGGATGTCCTGGCGGCCATTTCGACCCGCATCGTCAACGAAGTGCCGGGCATCAACCGCGTCGTGTACGACATCACGTCGAAGCCGCCCGCGACCATCGAATGGGAGTGACTCGCCTCGGGCGAGTCTGCACCCGCGGAAGCGAACGTTCGATTCAAATTCACAATGAACGTTCGGATGCCCGGCCGTTTCGTGTTACCATGGACGTGTCGGGTGCGCTCGTGAGAGAGATGCGCGCCGCGCAAGCGCGCCAAGAGAGCCCCAGGGATCGGGGCGACAATCGGTTCCTACGAGGAGGATGTGGCGTGATCGACCGGTACAGCCGGCCCGAGATGGCAGGCTTGTGGACGCTCGAAGAAAAGATGCGGTGGTGGTTGGAAGTCGAAATCCTCGCCGTGGAGGCGTGGGCGGAACTCGGCGTCATCCCGAAGGAAGACGCGCGGCTCATCCGCGAGCGCGCGCGCTTCGACGTGAACCGGGTGCTCGAGATCGAGCAGGAGACGCGCCACGACGTGGTGGCGTTCACCCGGGCGGTCTCCGAGTCGCTCGGCCCGGAGCGGAAGTGGGTGCACTATGGGCTGACGTCGACGGACGTGGTGGACACCGCGCTCATGGCGCAGCTGCGCCGGCCCATCGAGATCATCCGCGAGGACGTGGAGCAACTCCTCGCCACGCTCGAGGAGCTCGCGAAGAAGCACAAATACACCGTGATGATGGGCCGCACGCACGGCGTGCACGCGGAGCCCACCACGTTCGGGCTCAAGTGCCTGCTCTGGTACGCGGAGCTACAGCGCGATCTCGAGCGGTTCGACGCGGCGAGCGAGCGCATGCGGTACGGCAAGATCTCCGGCGCCGTGGGCACGTACGCGAACGTGGACCCGCGCGTGGAGGAGTACGTGTGCTCGCGGCTTGGGCTGAAGCCCGCGCCCATCAGCACGCAGACGTTGCAGCGGGATCGGCACGCGGAATTCATCTTCACCCTGGCGCTTCTCGGCACGACGCTCGACAAGATCGCGACGGAGATCCGCGCGCTGCAGAAGTCGGAGGTGCGCGAGGTGGAGGAGCCCTTCTACAAGGGGCAGAAGGGATCGTCCGCCATGCCGCACAAGCGCAATCCGGTCTCGTGTGAGCAGATCTCTGGGCTCTCGCGCGTGCTCCGCGGCTACGTCGTGCCGGCGCTCGAGGACGTTCCGCTCTGGCACGAGCGCGACATCAGCCACTCGTCCGTGGAGCGCATCGTGCTTCCGGACGCGACCATCCTCATCGACTACATGTTGAACCGCATGAACCGCATCTTGACCGACTTGCACGTCTACCCCGAGAACATGCGCCGCAACATGGATCGGACGCACGGGCTCGTGTTCTCGCAGCGCGTCATGACCGCGCTCGTGGACAAGGGCCTCTCCCGCGAGGAGGCGTACGACACTGTCCAGCCGCTCGCCATGCAGGCGTGGGAAGAGGCGAGATCGTTCAAAGAGCTCGTGCTTGCCTCCCCTCGCATCCGGGCGCACCTTTCGCCCGAGGAGATTGAGGAGCTGTTCGATCCGTCCTGGCACTTGAAGCACGTCGACACCATCTTTCACCGCTTTGGCATGTGAGCCGCGCTCACGACGCTCGCACGAAAGGATGGGCGAAATGGCCGAGGAAACGCTGCTCTACGAAGGCAAGGCGAAAAAAGTGTTCGCGACGTCCGACCCCGGCGTGGTGCGCGTCCTGTACAAGGACGACGCCACCGCGTTCAACGGGGAGAAGCGCGGCACCATCGTCGGCAAGGGCGCCATCAACAACCAGATGAGCAACCTCCTGTTCCGCTACCTCGAGGAGCACGGTGTGCCGACACACTTCGTGGAAGAAGTCTCTGAACGAGAGACCCTGGTGCGCAAGGTGGAGATCATCCCGCTCGAGGTCGTCGTCCGCAACCTCGCGGCTGGCAGCTTCTCCAAGCGGTTTGGCATCGAAGAGGGCACGGTGCTGGAGCGGCCCTTGGTCGAGTTCTACTACAAGAACGACGCGCTCGGCGATCCGCTCGTGACGGACGATCACGCCCTCATCCTCCACCTTGCCACCGAGAAGGACCTCGCCGAACTCCGGCGCCTCGCGCTCGCCGTGAACGATCTCCTGATCCAGCGCTTCCGCGAGGCTGGGCTCATCCTCGTGGACTTCAAGCTGGAGTTCGGGCGGCTGCCGTCGGGGGAGTTGGTCCTGGCGGACGAGATCTCGCCGGACACATGCCGGCTTTGGGACGAACGCACGAGGGAGAAGCTGGATAAAGATAGATTTCGGCGCGATCTCGGCGGCGTCGAAGAGGCGTATCAAGAGGTCTGGGCGCGGCTCAAAGGAGGCGTGGCGCGTTGAAGCAGTTCGATGTGGAGGTCAAGGTGTGGCTGAAACCGTCGGTGTTTGACCCGCAGGGGCACGCGGTTCACGGCGCCCTCGTCTCGCTCGGCTTCCAGGGCGCGGGCGAGGTGCGCATCGGCAAGTTCATTCAGATGACGCTCGCGGCGGAGGACCGTCAGGCGGCCGAGCGCCAGGTGGAGGACATGTGCCAGAAGGTGCTCGCCAACCCGGTCATGGAGACCTACGCGTTTGAGATTCGGGAGCGAGGCCAATGAGGTGGGCGGTCGTCGTCTTTCCAGGATCCAACTGCGATCGCGACGCCGAACAGGCCATCCGCCTCGTGACGGGCGATCCCGTCGATCTCGTCTGGCACGACGCGGACGACTTGAGCGGCTATGACGCCATCGTGTTGCCGGGCGGCTTTTCCTACGGGGATTATCTCCGCGCCGGGGCCATCGCGCGGTTCTCGCCGGTGGTGCGCGCGGTGGCCCGCGAGGCGGAGCGCGGCAAGCCGGTCATCGGCATCTGCAATGGCTTTCAGATTCTGACAGAGTCGGGGCTGTTGCCGGGGGCGTTGCTCCCCAATCGTCATCTCCAGTTTCGTTGCGAGATGACCGAGTTGCGCGTGGAGACCAACGACTCGCCGTTCACGCGCCTCTACACCCCGGGCGAAGTCATCCGCATCCCCATCGCGCACGGCGAAGGCCGCTATCACGCGGAGCCCGAGGTCTTAGAAGAGCTGCGCCGCGAGCGGCGTGTGGCCTTTCGCTACGTCGAAAATCCGAACGGATCCGTCGACGACATCGCGGGAATTTTGAACCCCAAGCGAAACGTGCTCGGGCTCATGCCGCATCCGGAGCGGGCCGTGATCGACTGGATGGGTTCGGAGGACGGCATTCGCATATTTCAATCGATTCACGCGCACGTCGAGGAGGGCCTGTCGCATGCGTGAGCCAACGCCAGAGGAGATTCGGGAGCGCGCACTGTACCGAAATCTCGGCTTGACGGATGAGGAATACGAGCGGGTGGTGGAGAAGCTCGGGCGGCTGCCGAACTACGTCGAGGCGGGCATCTTCGGCGTGCTCTGGTCGGAGCACTGCAGCTACAAGAGTTCCAAGGTGCACCTGCGCAGGTTTCCGACGACCGGGCCGCAGGTCCTGCAGGGCCCCGGAGAAAACGCGGGCGTGGTGGACATCGGCGACGGCTTCGCGGTTGCGTTCAAGATGGAAAGTCACAATCACCCCTCCGCGGTCGAGCCGTACCAGGGCGCGGCGACGGGCGTCGGCGGCATTCTGCGTGACATCTTCACCATGGGCGCGCGGCCCATCGCGTTCCTCGACAGCCTGCGCTTCGGCCCGCTCGACGATGTCCGTACGCGGTATTTGTTCGCGCAGGTGGTGGCCGGGATCGGCGGCTATGGCAACTGCGTCGGCATTCCGACGGTCGGCGGCGAGGTGCAGTTTTCGCCGACGTATCGCCAGAACCCGCTCGTGAACGCCATGTGCGTCGGCATCCTGCGGGCAGACCGCATCGTCCGCGGAGAGGCCAAGGGCGTCGGCAACCCGGTCTTCGTCGTCGGCGCGCGCACGGGCCGCGACGGGATCCACGGCGCCACGTTCGCCTCGGCGGAGGATCCGGAGGAAAAGGAGCGCTCCGCGGTGCAGGTGGGCGATCCGTTCCTCGGCAAGCTGCTCATGGAGGCGTGCTTGGAGCTCATCGCCACCGGCGCGGTGGTCGGCATCCAGGACATGGGCGCGGCCGGGCTCACGTCTTCGTCCGCGGAGATGGCGAGCCGCGCGGGCGGCGGCATCGAGCTCGTGCTCGATCGCGTCCCGGTGCGGGAGACGGGCATGACGCCCTACGAGATGATGCTGTCCGAGTCGCAGGAGCGCATGCTCGTCGTGCTGGAGCGCGGCAAGGAGGAGACGGCCTTCTCCATCTTCCGCCGCTACGGGCTCGAGGTGGCCGACGTGGGCCGCGTGACGGACGACGGTATGCTGCGCCTCCGCTGGCGCGGCGAGGTCGTGGCCGAGATCCCCGTGCGCGCGCTCGTCGACGAGGCGCCCGTGTATGAGCGCCCCGTGGGGCCGCCCGTGTCGCCCAAGCCGGCGTCCATTCCGGATCCGCGCGATCTCGCCGGCGCCTGGCTCGACCTCATGCGCCACCCGAACGTCGCGGACAAGTCGTGGGTGTACCGCCAGTACGACACGATGGTGCGCGCGCAGACGGTTTTCGGCCCCGGCATGGACGCGGCGCTCGTCAAGGTGCCGGATCTCGACAAGGCCGTCGCCATGGCGACCGACGGCAATGGGCGCTACGTCCGCTTGAATCCGAAAAAGGGCGGCGCAATTGCCGTGGCAGAGGCGGCGCGCAACGTCGCCGCGGTCGGCGCCAAGCCGCTCGCCATCACGAACTGCCTCAACTTCGGCAACCCGGAAAAGCCCGCCGTCATGCGCCAGCTTGCCGATGCCATCGACGGCATGGCCGAGGCGTGCCGCGCGCTCGACACCCCCGTGGTGAGCGGCAACGTGTCGCTCTACAACGAGTCGCGCGGCCAGGACATCGATCCGACGCCCATCGTCGGCTGCGTCGGCGTCCTGGACGGGATTGTACGCCGCATGCCGTCTGTGCCGCGCGAGTCGCGCGGGCTCAAGCTCGTCGTCCTCGGGCGCGAGGACGACGCACTCGACGGATCGCTCTACGCCGAGCTGGCGTGCGGCGAGCCGGTGGGCGACGCGCCTTACCTCGATCTCGCCGCCGAGCGGCGCCTGCACGACCTGCTACAGCGCATCGCCGCCGAGCGCGCGGCCGAAGCCGTCCACGACGTGTCCGAGGGTGGCCTGGCCGTGGCCGTCGCGGAGATGGCCCTCGGGGCCGGATGCGGTGCGGTCATCGTGGCACCCGACGGCGTGCGCCCGGCAGGCTGGCTGTTCTCCGAGGCGCAGGGGCGCGCCATCGCGGCGGTGTTGCCGGATCGCCTCGAGGCCCTCTTGGATCTGGCGCGCGCGCTCGACGTCCCGGCGCGCGTCGCGGGGGAATTCACCGGCGCGCCGCATGTTGAAGTGTCGTTCGCGGAAGATCGGGTCCGCGTTCCGCTCGCCGATTTGGCGGAGGCCTATCGAAACGCCATCCCGAGCCTCCTTGGCCAGGATGCTGTCGACTCGCGCGCAACGCTTTGACCAAAAAGGAGAGACCAGGCGTGGATAGCGTGGAAAAGCAGGCGGCTTGCGGCGATAAGCCGCGCGAAGAGTGTGGCGTCTTTGGCATCTTTGGTCACCCGCGGGCGGCCGCGCTGACCTACTACGGGCTCGTCGCGCTTCAGCACCGCGGGCAAGAAGCGGCCGGCATCACCTCCACCGACGGGACGCGCATGTACAGCCACAAGGGCCTCGGGCTCTTGACCGACGTGTTTCGCGCGGGCGAGCTTGAAGGGCTCCACGGCCACGCGGCCATCGGCCACGTGCGCTACTCGACGGCCGGATCGAACACCATTCAGAACGCGCAGCCCATCGCGCTCGCGACTCACGCCCGCAACTTCGCCATCGCGCACAACGGCAACCTCGTCAACGCGCGCTTCCTGCGCATCCAGCTGGAGGACGAGGGGAGCCTGTTTCAGACGACGTCGGACACCGAGGTCATCGCGCACCTCATCGCCAAGGAGGGCGCGGGCGACTTGGTCGATCTCGTCGCGCGCGCGGTGCAGAAAATCGAGGGCGGCTTCGCGCTCGTCATCCTGAGCGACGACGAGCTCATCGCGGTGCGGGATCCGTTCGGCCTCCGCCCCATGGTGCTCGGCAAGCTCGGCGACGCTCACGTGGTGGCGTCGGAGTCGTGCGCGTTTGAGACGGTCGGGGCCACGCTCGTGCGCGACGTGGAGCCGGGCGAGCTGCTCCACATCACGCGCCACGGCGTGAAATCCATCCGCTTCGCGCCGCGGCGCGCGAGGCGCATGTGCACGTTCGAGCACGTGTACTTCGCGCGGCCGGACAGCGACGTGGACGGCTGGAACGTGCACAGCGTGCGCAAACAGCTCGGGCGCATCCTCGCCGAGCGGCATCCAGCGCCGGGCGAGATCGTGATTGGCGTCCCGGATTCCAGCGTGTCGGCGGCGGCGGGCTACGCCGAGCGGAGCGGGCTTCCGCTCGAGACGGGGCTCATCAAGAACAAGTACATCGCCCGCACGTTCATCCAGCCCTCGCAGGAGCTGCGCGATCTCGGCGTGCGCCTGAAGTTGAACGCCGTGTGCTCCGTCGTCGAAGGCAAGCGCGTCATCCTGATTGACGACTCCATCGTGCGCGGCACCACGTCGCGGCGCATCGTGCGGCTGTTGCGCGGCGCCGGGGCGCTCGAGGTGCACGTCCGCATCTCGAGCCCGCCGTACGTGAGCCCGTGCCACTACGGCATCGACACGGCGAAGGAGGAGGAACTCATCGCCGCGCGCCATTCGGTCGAAGAGATGCGCCAGGCCATCGAGGCGGACTCGCTCGAGTTCCTGACGCTCGACGAGCTCATGGAGGGCTTTGGGTTTCCGCCGGGATCGCCCGTGCCGTTTTGCAACGCGTGCTTCACACGCCACTATCCCACGAGTCTCATCGATCAGACGCTGAACGAGGGCGTGGAGCCCATCCGCATAGGAGGGTGAGCCTTGGATCTGTACAAACAAGCGGGCGTCGATATCGACGCCGGAAACGAGGCGGCGAAGCGGTACGCGGGGCTCGCCAAAGCGACGCTCCGGCCCGAGGTGCTCGCGGCCATCGGCGGCTTTGCGAGCGGATTTGCGCTCGATCTCGCCCGGTTCCCGGAGCCCGTTCTGGTCTCCGGCACCGACGGCGTCGGCACCAAGCTGAAGCTCGCCATCGCCGCGGGCCGGCACGACACCATCGGCATCGACTGCGTCGCCATGTGCGTGAACGACATCCTCACGGTGGGCGCGGAGCCGCTCTTCTTCCTCGATTATCTGGCCGTCGGCAAGCTCGACGTCGGCGTGGCGGAGGCCGTGGTGTCCGGCGTCGCCGAGGGCTGCCGCCAGGCGGGCGCCGCGCTTGTCGGCGGCGAGACGGCCGAGATGCCCGGCATGTACGCGGACGGGGAGTACGATCTCGCCGGCTTCGCCGTGGGCTGCGTCAATCGCGGCGAGATGGTGGACGGATCGGCCGTGCGGGAGGGCCACGTGCTCCTCGGGCTTGGGTCAAGCGGCGTGCATTCGAACGGCTATTCCCTCGTGCGCAAACTCGTCGCCGATCGCGGCCTTCGGCTGTCGGACCCGTTTCCCGGCGAGGACGCGAGCGTGGCCGAGGTGCTCCTGCGCCCGACGCGCATCTACGTGAAGAGCGTGCTCAGGCTCCTGCGCGAAGGCGTGCGCGTGTCCGCCATGGCCCATATCACGGGCGGCGGAATGGTCGACAACCTGCCGCGCGTGCTTCCGGAGGGATGCGAGGCGCAGGTGCGGCGCGGATCGTGGCCGATGCAGCCGGTGTTTCAGTGGCTGCTTGCGTCGAGCGGCCTGTCCTTCGAGGAGGCGGCGCGCATCTGGAACCTCGGCATCGGCTACGTCATCGTCCTGCCGGAGGCGGAGGCCGCGCGCGCGGCGGAGCTTCTTCGGGCGGAGGGCGAGGCGGTTTATGATATCGGGCGCATCGCGCGAGGGGCGCGCGGCGTGCGGTTCATGGAATAGAGAAGCGGGACAACCGCGCAAAGGAGTGGGAACGTGGCGAAACTGGCGCTCGTGAGCGTCTATGACAAGGACGGAATTGTTCCCTTCTGTCAGGCGCTCGTCGATCTCGGCTATGACATCCTCTCGACCGGCGGCACCGCGGCGTTGCTCGAGCAGTCGGGCATTCCGGTCACGCCCATCGACGCGCACACCGGCTTTCCGGAAATCCTGGACGGCCGCGTGAAGACGCTCCACCCCAAGGTGCACGGTGGCCTCCTCGCGCGCCGCGACGTGCCTGACCACGTCCGGCAGATGGAGGCGCACGGCATCCAAGCTATCGATCTCGTCGTGGTGAACCTGTATCCGTTCGCCAAGACCATCGCGCGCGAGGGCGTGACCGATGAAGAGGCCATCGAGATGATCGACATCGGTGGCCCGGCTATGCTTCGCAGCGCGGCCAAGAATCACGAATTCGTCCTGCCTGTCATCGATCCCAAGGATTACCCTCGCGTCCTCGACGCGCTGCGCCAAGGGGAGGTGCCGCGCGCGCTGCGCCGCGAGCTCGCTGCGAAAGTATTCCGCGCCATTTCGCACTACGACGCGCTCATCGCCGATTATCTGGCGGGCCAGCTGGATGAACGCGCAACGGTGGAGGGCGAATGGCCGCAGGTCATCCACGTGACTGGCGTAGCGAAGCAGGATCTGCGCTACGGCGAGAACCCGCACCAGCGCGCCCAGTTTTACAGGGAGCCAAATGCCACCAGGGCCACCATCGCGCGTGCGGAGCAGCTGCAGGGCAAGGAACTCTCCTACAACAACATCCAGGACGCCGACAGCGCGCTCCAGATCCTGCGCGCCTTCGACGATTTCCACGAGCCCGTCGCGGTGGCGGTGAAGCACATGAATCCGTGCGGGATTGGCCGGGGCGAGACCTTGGCGCAGGCCTTCGAGCGGGCGTACGAGGCGGATCCCGTCTCCATCTTCGGCGGCATTGTGGCACTGAACCGCGAGGTGGACAAGCGGCTGGCGGAGCGGCTCGCCGGCATCTTCCTCGAGATTATCATCGCGCCGTCCTTTACCGAGGAGGCGCGCGAGGTCCTCGCCAAAAAGAAGAACCTGCGCCTGCTCGTGGTGGACATGTCGCAGCCCCTGTGGCGCCCAGGCGACATGACGTTCCGCCGCGTGACCGGCGGCTTCTTGGCCCAGACCGTCGATCTCGCCGCGCCAATCGACGTAAGCCGGTGGCGCGTGGTGACGAAGCGAGCGCCCACGGACGCGGAGTACGAGGCGCTTCGCTTCGCGTGGCGCGCCGTGCAGTTCGTCAAGTCGAACGCCATTGTCGTCGCGGAGCGGGATCGGACGCTCGGCATCGGCGCAGGCCAGATGAACCGGGTCGGTGCGGCTGAGATCGCCCTCAAGCAGGCGGGGGCTCGGGCGAAAGGCGCCGTGCTCGCCTCGGACGCGTTCTTCCCCATGCGGGACACGGTGGATGCGGCGGCGCGCGCGGGCATTGCGGCCATCGTCCAGCCGGGCGGATCCATTCGAGACGAGGACAGCATCCAGGCTGCGAACGAGGCCGGAATTGCGATGGTGTTCACCGGCGAGCGGCATTTCTTGCACTGAGACCTGTGTGGGATCAAGGGGGAGAATGCATGGCAAACGAAGTGCGGCGCCCGCGCGTGCTCGTCATCGGCCAAGGCGCTCGCGAGCACGCCATTGTGTGGAAGCTTGCGCAGAGCGCGAGCCGGCCGCAACTGTACGCGGCGCCGGGGAATCCCGGCATGGCGGCGTGGGCCGAGATCGCGCCCATCGCTGCGTCCGATCACGGCGCGCTGATTCGATTCTGCCAGGACAAGGGCATCGATCTCGTCGTGGTGGGGCCCGAGCAGCCGCTCGCCGAGGGCCTGGCGGACGCGGTGGCGGAGGCGGGCATCGCCGTCTTCGGCCCGAGCCGCGAGGCGGCGCAGATTGAGGCGTCCAAGGCGTTTTCCAAGCGCGTCATGGCGGAGGCGGGCGTGCCAACCGCGCGCCATCGGACGTTCTCTGACGTCGAGGAAGCGCGCGCCTACGTGCGCGAGCAGGGCGCGCCCATTGTCGTGAAGGCGGACGGACTTGCGGCGGGCAAAGGCGTCGTGGTGGCAGAGACCGTGGCGGAAGCGGAGGCGGCGCTCGAGGAGATGCTCGTCGGCGGGCGGTTCGGCGCCTCCGGTCGGCGCGTCGTGATCGAGGAGTTCATGCGGGGCGTGGAGCTTTCGCTCATGTACTTCGTGGACGCGCACACCGCCGTGCCGATGCTTCCGGCGCGGGACTTCAAGCGCCTGTTGGACGGAGACAGGGGCCCGAACACCGGCGGCATGGGCGCCTTTTCGCCCGTGCCCCGCGTGACACAGGACGTGATCGACCGCGTCACCGGAGAGATTGTGCGGCCGACCATCGCCCGGCTGCGCGAGATGGGCATCCTCTACCGCGGCGTGCTGTACGCCGGGCTGATGCTCACGGACGACGGGCCGAAGGTGGTGGAGTTCAACTGCCGCTTCGGCGATCCGGAGAGCGAGGTGGTCCTACCCCTGTTCGCGGGCGACCTGTTCGAGGTCATGTGGGCGGTGGCGCATGACCGACTCCAGCCGGACATGATCGTCTGGCGGCAGGATGCAGCGGTGTGCGTCGTGATGGCGAGCGCGGGCTACCCCGCGTCGGCGGAGACGGGCGTGCCCATCGAGCTCCCGGGCGCCCTGCCCGAGGGTGTGACGGTGTTCCATGCGGGGACGCGCCTCGGCGAGGGCGGGCGCCTCGAGACCGCGGGCGGCCGGGTGCTCACCGTCGCCGCTGTCGGAGAGGATGTTCCAGCTGCCCTCCATCGCGCATACGCGGCCGTCTCGTCGATTCGCTTCAGCGGAGCGCAGTACCGCCGCGACATCGCGCATAATTGGCAATCCTAGCAATGTGCGCTATCCTTATCTGCGGGGCGGCGGTCGGCATCCTGCCGGCCGCCTTTCTGCGGAGGAGGGATCGCGTTGTACGCCATCTTGATGCTCTGCGCAGCGGCGATGTACGGCCTCGTCTCGCCCATCTTGCGCATCGCGTATGCGGCCGGGCTCGATCCGGCCACGGCCACCGACGCCCAGTACGCCATCGCGGCGGTGTGCCTCTGGATCGTCGCCATGATGCGGCACCGCGGCAAGCGGATCGATCGCCGCCAGTGGATGCTCATCGTGCTTATCGGCCTGATGAATGCGCTGTTCTGCTACACGTACTACCGGGCACTTGCTGTGCTTCCGGCCTCCCTGGCCATCGTGTTCATGTTCCAGTTTGTCTGGATGGCGACGCTCATCGACGCGGCCTGGCGCCGCCGCTTTCCCGGGCCTGCCAAATGGCTGGGACTCATCCTGATCCTCGGCGGCACCGTGCTTGCGGTGGGGGCAACCGGCGCCACGTGGAAGAGCGTGCCCGTGGGCGCCGCGCTGCTCGGCCTCGGCGCCGCGCTCGCCTACGCTGTCAACCTCACAGCTTCTGCGCACAACGATCCGGCCGTCTCTCCCGAGCTCCGCTCCGCGCTCGTCATCACGGTCGCGGGCATCTCGGTGCTCTTTGTGTTCCCGCCTAGCGCGTTTGTGCACCACCTTGTTGCACGGCCTGTCCCCACCCTCTTCTGGGGATTTTGGATCGCGCTGTTGAGTCAAGTGCTCCCGACGCTCTTCGCCCTCATCGCCATCCCGCACATCGGCGGCCGCACCGCTGCCGTGCTCGGCACGCTGGAGTTGCCCGTGGCCGTCGTCGGCGCGTGGCTCATGAATGGCGATCACGTCTCGCCTGCGCGCTGGCTCGGCGTACTCCTGATTCTCGCCGGCATGGTGGTGAGTGAGACCATGAGCCGAGAAACCGGGCCGGCGGTCGAGGCGCCGAACGTGCAACAACAGGGCGTGCGCTGGCGGCGCAATCGCGCCGCGAAGTGGAAGGAAGCGCCAAAGCGTTGAAGGCCGGGAGGAGCCGGCGGCGAATCATCGGGGGCGAGGAGCACCGAGGAGACGGAGCGACAGGGTTGACGGATTTGGTTTTCCATAAATTTCATGGTCA
>NZ_BCRQ01000059.1 GCF_001552675.1 Alicyclobacillus sendaiensis NBRC 100866 | reverse complement strand
CCCGCCCCTGTCGCAGGCCGTCAAGCAGACGGGCCATGTCAGGGGGCACGTCGCTTTCGAACCGGAGGCGGCGCCCATCGGGATGCGTGAACCCGAGCGTCCGCGCGTGAAGCGCCTGTCCGTCGATGGGCAGCGTGTGGCGCGGGCCATAGACGGGATCGCCCGCGATGGGATGGCCGATGGCCGCGAGGTGAACGCGGATCTGGTGCGTCCGCCCGGTCTCGAGGCGCAAGCGCAGATACGAGTAGTTGGCAAACGATTCGAGGACCCAAAAGTGCGTGACGGCGCGTTTGCCCCCTTGGCGCACGGCCATCCGCTGGCGATCCGCCGGATCGCGCGCGATGGGCATGTCAATGGTACCTTCGCGATGGGGCAAGCGCCCGTGCGCGATGGCCACGTACTCGCGCTCGACGTCGTGCGCCCGAAACGCCTCGACCAGCGCGCGATACGCGCGGTCCGACTTGGCGAACACGACGAGCCCGCTCGTGTCCTTGTCGATCCGGTGGACGACCCCCGGCCTCATCGCGCCCGCGAGCGCCGAGAGGGGCGTCCCGCGCGCCAGGAGGCCGTTCACGAGCGTGCCGCGCAAGTGACCTGCCCCCGGGTGCACGACGACGCCGCGCGGCTTGTCCACCACCACCACATCGTCGTCCTCGTAGGCGACGACAAACGGCACACCCGCATCGGGCACCAGCTCCAGCGGTTCCTCCTCCGGCACGTCCACCTCGTAGAGGTCACCCGGTTCCACGGGATCGCTCGCCTTCACGCGCCCAGGGCGCGCGCGGCGGACCAACCCGTCGTCAAGCCACCGCTGCACCTGCGTCCGCGAGACCTCGATGTCGTCCTCCTGCAGCCTGTCCGTCAGCCATCGGTCGAGTCGCTCGCCCGCATCCTCCGCGCTCACCTCATATTGAACGTGGATGGCCGGTCTCATGTTGTCCTCCTTACCCCATCAGTCGCGGGAATCGTTCCCGCCGCGAAAGGTCGAGAGAATGAGGAGCACGACGCCGATGTCGATGGAGGCGTCCGCGAGGTTGAAGACGGGGAAATGGATGGTGTAGAAGTACACGTAGTCGGTGACCGTGTGAGTCGGCGAAAAGACGCGATCCACCATGTTCCCGAGCGCGCCGCCGAGCAATAGGCCAAGCCCCACCTGCGCCAGAGCGCTCAGTTGGAACCGCGTGTTCACCACAACCACCGCCGCCACGACGGCGATGGCCACGAGGACAAACAGCCAAACCTGATGAGGCAAGAGACTGAATGCGGCGCCCGGATTCTGAATGTGCGTGAACTCCACCACGCCCGGGATGACCATGACGGCGCTGCCGATGGCCAACTTCGCCCGCACAACCAGCTTGATGACTTGATCGGCAACAAGTATCACCAGGCCGACCACGTACAACAGCCACTTCTGCTTCCCCACTCGACACGTCTCCTCGCCGGTTCACAGCCTGCACCCTCGCGAGCCGCCGTCGCATACCGTGAAAAGGCGGCAAGTGAAGGGGTGTGAATACGGTGATTGTACCAGAGGGCGGCGCCTTCTCACAATGGATTGCCCCACCGCTTGGACCGCGGGAACCCAAGCCGCGCACAAGCGGGATCACCATGGTCATCGACAAAGGACTGAGCCTTTCGGAGACGGAGTCCCTCTTGTCGACGGCCGCTCCGACCATTGATCTGCTGAAGCTCGGATTTGGGACGAGCGCCGTCTATCCTGCGCACGTGCTGCGGGCCAAGCTGGAGCGGGCGGCACAGGCAAACGTCATGGCGTGCCCAGGAGGGACTCTGGCCGAAGTGGCGTGGGTCCAGGGTGTGTTTTCCGAATACCTCCGGCGCTGCCGCCAGCTTGGGTTTCAAGCGATGGAGATCTCGGACGGCACCATCGACCTGCCGCCCGACCATCGCGCCAAGGCCATTGCGGCGGCGAAACGCTTGTTTCCCGTCGTCATCACGGAGGTGGGCAAAAAACTGAGCCACGACGTGGACCTCGCGCGCTGCGCCGAAGGCGTGCTCCGGGATCTCGAAGCCGGCGCTGATTACGTGATCCTCGAAGGGCGGGAATCGGGCGAAGGCGTAGGCATTTATGATTCAGCGGGCAAGGTGCTCGACGACGCACTGAGCGTGTTTGTGGCCGCGCTGCCCGCCGAAGCGCGGAGCCGGGTGATTTGGGAAGCGCCGAAAAAGTCTCAGCAAGTGGAACTCATTCGCCGCTTTGGTCCGGGCGTCAACCTGGGCAACGTGCCGCCCGGAGACGCCATTGCCCTCGAGTGCCTCCGGCTCGGCCTCAGGGCCGACACCTTCGTGCTCACCCTGGAGGCGCCCCCGTCCTAGGCTCGTCGTAATCCGCAAGTTCGTTTGCCGGCGACGGCAGCGTCCGGCGGTAGTCGTCCTCCGAGATGCGGTCCACCCCGTCGACGTAGCCGGCGTCGTCGTCGAGATCGGGCTCGTCGTAACGGGCGAGGCCCTGGAGCGGGCGGTCGGCGCGCATGACGTCCTGCAGGGCGTCCTCCCCGTCGTATCCCGTTTCGTCCGCGCCGTCGAGATTGAACCGACCGAACGAGGGCGCCAGGACGTCCTCCTCCACGGGGCGATGCGCCGACGCCCGCTTGGCCTCGACCTCGCGTTCACATTCGACGCACCGGCGGGCGGTGGGCATCGCCTCGAGCCGCGCCAAGGGGATGGGCCGCCCGCAGGACTCGCACTGTCCGTACGTTCCGCGGCGGATCCGCAACAGCGCATCCTCCACGTCCTCAAGCGCGCGCTTGTCGCGCAGCCGTTCGCCGACCGCCTGATTGCGGAGCGCCAGTTCGCTGGCGAGGTCCGCGGGGTGATTGTCATACATCGAGAGCTCCGAGAACTCGTCGGACATGGCGCGCTGGATGTCAGCCGACGTCTCTGCTTCGTTCAGGCGGTGCATCAGGCGCTCCCGCACCGCCTCCAAGCGGGATCGGATGGGCTCGTGTTCCATGGTCGTCCTCCTTCAGTACGCGAATTGGCGTGCCCGGAGCTGCCCGTCCACAATCTGGACCAAATCCGCGATCCACTTGCCGATGATCGGGAGGTTGAGGAGCTCGAGCTGCTGCAGGATTAGCACCACCAAGCCTGCAATCACGGTGAAACCGAGGCCGATGCCCAGACCGCGAAACACGCCGCCGATGAGATTGAGGAGCGCGAGCCGCCACGGGGTCTGCAGCAGGTCGACGTACGCCGCGAAGTTCGCACCTTCGAGGTATTCGGTCAGCCGCAGCAGTCCGAGATGGGTGAGCGAATGACGCCGCTTGCGCCTTTGCCGCATGTGGTTCACCGTCCCGGCTGTGGATGGTCTGCCGATAGTGTGCCCGGCGTGGGTCCTTCCATGTCGGACATGTTCACCAGACTGTCATTGGTATCTTCGGCGGGTCTGTGTATGATGGAGATCGGCAGGGTTGTTTTGACTGGAGAGATGATGGATGCGCAGAACATGGCTTTACGCAGCTTCCTGGGCGATTGTGTGGATTGGCGTTACGTTGTTCGCCGCCTGCATCCTCGCCCGGGTGTGGCTGCAACTGGCGCTGCCGTACACCACGTACGTCGTGATCGACGCCTCGCTCGTGGCCTTCGGGCTCGCCCTCCTCTGGTATACCGCGCGGAGCGAAAAAAAATAGCCGACCCCGAGGATCGGCTCGTCCAGGCGCGTGCCTTGCGTTCTTGGATCAGGCGAAGTCCGGTTCGGCTGCCGCGACCTCGCGCCGAGCGAGTTCCCGCTCGAACGACTCCCAGTCTCCGGACTCCATCATTTCGAGCTGCGATTGAATGAGCGACCGGAAGCGCGCGCGGAAAATCGCGGCTTGTTTCTGCATTTCCTCCACCTCGAGCGCCACTTTGCGCGCCTTGTTGAGCGCTTCGCTGATGATGCGATCCGCGTTCTTTTCCGCCTCGCGGATGATGAGTTGGGCTTCTTTTTTCGCGTTGTTCTTCAGCTCTTCCGCCGTCTCCTGGGCGACAAGGATGGACTTGCTGAGGCTCTCCTCGAGGTTCTGATAGTGCGCCAACTTCTCGTTGAGCCGCGCGATCTCCTCTTCCAACTGCTTATTCTGGCGAATGAGAGCCTCATAGTCCTGAATCACGCGCTCAAGAAAGTCATCGACTTCGTCCTCGTTGTACCCGCGCAACGAGCGCCGGAACTCTTTATTGTGAATGTCGATGGGCGACAACGGCATGGCGAATCCCCCTCATCTCGACCACAGGCTTGTGAAACCCCTCGTTTGGTCAGGGGTCGTCACCCTGCTATTCGACAGCAACCGGCAAAATCCTTCACCGTCACCGCACTTCGCGGCGAGATCGCAAAACGCCGACCCGCACGATCCAACGGCCGCTCTTGGATTGGCCCACGGTCTCCAGCACCCGCACGCGCCCGAATCCCCTGACAGACAACACATCCCCCGGCCGCACCTCCGCGTCGGGCGGGGCCTCCGCGTGATTCAGCTCCACCCGTCCGCTCGCCACCAGGGACTGCGCGTCTTTTCGCGACACCTGACAGGCCTGCGCGACGACGGCGTCCATGCGCGGGGACACGACGAAAATGTCCTTCGGTTCGTACGGCGGAGGGGGTAAGGGTGGGATCTCGTCCACCGCCTGCGCGATCACCGGCGTCCGGCCGACGCGAGTCCATGCGTCTTGCAGGTAGCGCGCGACAGGTTTCGTGACAAACACATACGCCTGCCGAGGCGCGGCGATGGCGATGTCGCCTACCGACGCGCGCTTCAGCCCCAGGCCAAGAAGCGAGCCCAGCACGTCGCCGTGGGAAAAGGCGTCCTGCGGCGCGACCACGTGGAGCGCCTGAATCTCGAAATCCTGTGGGGAGGTCGGCCACGGCTCCGGCAACAGCAGGAGCCGCACGCGCTCTGCCCCGTTGTAGCCCCCGAAGGCCTCGACGTGGATCCCCGCCCCACGCGCCACGCTTTCGGCAAGGTATCGTTCGCGCGGCGTCAAAAAGTCGGTCAGATAAGGGGCGTAGCTCTCCTCAACCTGTCGCACCCAATCCGCTGCGCGGCGGACCCAGGGTTGTTCCGACGCGCGCACCCATCCGTGTTGCACAGCACGCCTCCTCAGCTCGTGGTCAATTGCGTCAGCGTGGTGTCCACGCCCGCTTGAATCACGAAAAAGACGACCACCGCCACGAGCCACGTCACGTCGACGGAGATCCGGCCCACGCGCAAGGGGCGAAGGTAACGCCGGAACACCCACAGATAGGGCTCGCAGCAGGCGTGAATCCACCGGACCACGCGATGATAGGTCCAATCGGGTACCATCTGCATCAGCGCCCCGGCCAGGAGCACGATGAAATAGAGGCCAAACATCCATTCCACGGCGTCTGCCAACCCATCCATGCCTTCACCCCCTCACGGATTCACCAATCGCCGCCCGATGCGAATCATCGTCGCGCCTTCCTCGACGGCCACCTCGAAGTCATCGGACATGCCCATTGACAATTCCTCGAACGCCTCGAGCCCCAGGCGGGATTTCAAATCGTCCCTCAGGGCGCGAAGTCCCGTGAACACGTAGCGGACGTCCTCCGGTTCGTCGACCATGGGCGCCATGGTCATGAGGCCCCTGACGGCAAGCCCAGGGAGATCGCGAGCGAGGCGGACCAGATCCTCCGCCTCCTCGGGCGCGACGCCGTGCTTTTGCGTCTCACCGCTGATGTTGACCTGAACCAACACGTTCACCACAGCGCCTCGCCGAACCGCCTCTTCCGACAGCGCGCGAGCCAGTTCGGGCCGGTCCAGCGAATGAACCCACGCAAAGCGAGGCACGACATATTTCACCTTGTTGGTCTGAAGGGTGCCGATGAAGTGCCATTCGAAGCTCGAGGCGGCAGGATGCTCAAGCTTGTCCCGCGCCATCTGCCACCGATTTTCGGCCACGTCGCGGATGCCCGCGGCGCGAAGTGCGGGCAACACGTCCGGAGTGGCCGTCTTGGTCACGGCCACCAGGCGGACGCCCAGAGGATCCCGGCCGGATCGCGCGCAGGCGCGAGCAACTCGAGCGCGTATCTCCTCGACCCGCTGAGGCACGAATCCATAATCCAACGACTAGCCCCCCATCCCAAGCGCAATGGCCGCCATCTGCCGTCCCGCCCGCTCGCCCTCGCGGCGATGTGAAAACAGATGGCGGTTCCGGCAGGACGTGCAGATGCCAGCGTCATAGACGCGATCCGGCTGAACCCCACAAGCCTCGGCCGTCATCCGAATGGCATGCGGCAGGCTGAACGTGTATTTCCCGGGGCGCCCGAACCTGGGCAGGAGCGCTCGCTCGAGCGGTGTGCGGAGCACGTGGGCCGCCACGGCGTCGTCCACCTCGTAGCAACAGCGACGGATGCACGGGCCGATGGCCACGTGCAGATCGCTCGGCTTTGTCCCGTATTCTTCCTGCATGCGTTCGATGGCGCGGGCGACAATCTGCTGCACCGTGCCCCGCCATCCCGAGTGGCAAGCGCCCACCGCGCGGCGGACGGGATCGTACAACAGAACGGGCGCGCAGTCGGCGACGAGGATAGCAAGTGCGAGATCGGGGACGTCCGTGATCATCCCATCGGCCTCGACGGCGAACTCGCTCGGCGCGTCCACGCGGACGACGCGGTCACCGTGGACCTGCCGCACCAGGCACAGCGCCTCGGCTCCGATGCGCGCATTCGTCAGCATCCTCGCGCGATGGTCCCGAGCCGCCTCCGGACCCGCGAGGCGCGTCGAAACGTCGGCGTCCACGGGCGGCCACGTGTCCAAATGGCGAAAGAAAAACATGGCGCGCACGCCCGGGCCCGCGAACGGCGGGCGAATCCCGAGGCCGCCATGTCGTCCCATCACGTCCTTCAGCAAGCGCATCCCTCCGCTCCCTATCATACATCCATCCGGCTTCTCAGCGCCACGCGTCAATAGCCGCCTGTTCCGCGCTTGCCGGACTGCGGAGGGAGGTAGTAGCCCGGCTCGCCGGGCGGGCGCAGATCCACGAGGATCACGTCCGCGCCAATTTTGACAATCTGGTTCCAGGGGATGACGTAGTCCTGCGATCCGCCCACCATGCCGAAGAACTTCGACGGCCCGGGTATGACAATCGCGCGGATCAGCCCGCTGTCGAGATCGATCTCCAGATCGCCAATGGTCCCAAGCCGCTTGCCGTCCTCGACGTTGACCACATCCTTCGACTGAAGCTCCGATATGCGCACCACGCGTATCCGCCTCCCATCGGTCCTAAGGTCATCCTATGACCGATGGCGGAGGGGTTACGACTGGATGAGCTTGTACATGCGATGAATGGCCGCCTTCTCCAGCCGCGACACCTGCGCCTGCGAGATGCCGATCTCGTCCGCCACCTCCATCTGCGTCTTGCCCTCGTAAAACCGCTTGGCCAGAATCTTCTTCTCCCGATCCGACAGCTTGCGCATCGCTTCGCGCAGCGCAATGCCCTCCACCCACGCGGAATCCTTCTCGCGCTCGTCGTGAATCTGATCCATCACGTAGATGGGATCGCCCCCGTCGTGATAGATGGGCTCGAACATGGAGACGGGATCCTGGATGGCGTCGAGCGCAAACACGACCTCCTCCTTCGGCAAATTCATCTCGTTGGCGATCTCGACAATAGACGGCTCGCGCAGGTTTTTGGACGCCAGCATGTCGCGAACCTGCAGCGCTTTGTAGGCGATGTCGCGAAGGGAACGGCTGACGCGGATGGGGTTGTTGTCGCGCAGATATCGGCGAATCTCGCCGACGATCATGGGGACCGCATAGGTGGAAAAGCGCACATTCTGATTCAGGTCAAAATTGTCGATGGCTTTCATCAGTCCGATGCATCCGACCTGGAACAGGTCGTCCACGTATTCACCGCGGTTGTTGAACCGCTGAATGACCGATAAGACCAGGCGCAGGTTGCCGTTGACCAACTTCTCGCGCGCCGACAGATCGCCGGCCCGGAGCTGTTCGAACAACTCGCGCATTTGAGCGTTTGTGAGAACCGGAAGCTGAGAAGTGTTGACGCCGCAGATCTCCACCTTGTTGCGCTTCAAAGAAGTCCCCCCAAGTCTGCCCGTCATACACGTGTGAACATATATTCCAAAATTCGTCTTAAGTATGTCCGGACTCGGGCGGGTTATGCAGCTCCAACAAGGTGCGGCGGCGGTCGCGTGCGCCGCCGCGGACCACGGCGCAGGCGGGAGGCGTCCCTCACATCATCTTGTTGAATTCACGCTGAAGCCGCTTCAAGATGCGCTTCTCCAAGCGCGATATGTAGGATTGGGAGATCCCGAGGAGATCCGCGACGTCCTTCTGGGTCATCTCCTGGCCGGTGCCCAGGCCAAACCGCAACTCCATGATGGTGCGCTCCCGCTCGCTCAGCTTGTCGAGGGCGTCGTAGAGCAACTCGCGGTCCACCTCGTCCTCGAGGTTGCGGTAGATGGTGTCCGAATCCGTCCCGAGCACGTCGGACAGAAGCAGTTCGTTTCCGTCCCAGTCCACATTCAGCGGCTCGTCCAGCGACACCTCGGCGCGAAGCTTGTTGTTCCGGCGGAGGTACATGAGGATCTCATTCTCGATGCACCGAGACGCGTACGTCGCGAGCTTGATCTTTTTCGACGGATCGAACGTGTTCACGGCCTTGATGAGGCCGATGGTCCCGATGGAAACCAAATCCTCGATGTTCACACCCGTGTTCTCAAACTTGCGGGCGATGTACACGACTAGGCGCAGGTTTCGCTCGATGAGCATCGACCGCACGGACGGATCGCCCGAAGGAAGCCGCTCCAAAAGGTATTGTTCCTCCTCCTTCGTGAGCGGCGGCGGCAGCGCCTCGCTTCCGCCCACGTAATACACCTCATCCGGCTGACCCAGGAGGCGAACTCGCAGGCGGATGTACAGGAGGCGAAGCCGAAGGAGCGCGAGGCGGCGCTTGGTCTTGAGAAACTGGAACACGTGCATCTTCATCCACTCCATTCAAGACTTCTGGATGCAAGATGGCTTGAAACGTCCCCTCCGCGCTGAGCACGCCGGGAAATACCGCAAACAGGCTGTCCTCACCGCGGGTGCGCGTGCCATCCGGCTGGACCAGGTACACGGCCTTCGGCCGGATCGCGACCGTGAGGCCGCGGCCCGATGCCCCTTGAAACGGCACCACGGTGAGGGGTGTGCCGGGCAACGCCTCGGTCAAGGCATCCAACAGGTCCGCGCCGGCGGCCAACTTTTCGCGCACCGGCTCTGGAAAGGCTGGCATGAGGACGTCGGCGTCGACCAGCGACACAGGTCGCTTGGAGACGGGATCGACCAACGCATTGCCCGTGTCCACCAGGGCGCGGAAGCGGATGGAAACCCCGTCGAACTGCA
Organism: Alicyclobacillus sendaiensis NBRC 100866; assembly: GCF_001552675.1. Taxonomy (GTDB): domain Bacteria; phylum Bacillota; class Bacilli; order Alicyclobacillales; family Alicyclobacillaceae; genus Alicyclobacillus; species Alicyclobacillus sendaiensis. Next base: position 7,081 of record NZ_BCRQ01000059.1, on the reverse strand, counting down.
CCTCGAGATCGACCAGCGACGCCTCGACGCGCGCTTCCCGCTTCAGCCGGGCAGCGAGGCGCTTGAGACCCTCGACGGCGAGCGGCAGACCCACCATGAGGCCGAGCGTCTCGCCCGAGGTCGAGAAGGCCACGCCGCGATTGCTCCACAGGGCATGGTTGAGCGTCGTGCCGGGCACGGCGAAGCGGGCAGCGACACTCGCCCCGGCCACGATGAACGACACGAGGTAGTAGACGCCGACGAGGCGGGCGAGATCGAGCGCGTTGCGGTGAGGCAGGGCCAGCCACACCATCAAGACCGACACCAGCGCCTTGCCGGGCCACGTGGTGGCAAGGGATAGGGCAGGGACAAACAGCGCGAGCGCGTACGTCGCGCCCAGCAAGGCGCCCGCCAGAAGCCGCGTCCAGCGCGGCCGGCGTTTCATCAGCCAACCGGTCGTCCAGAGCAACGCGAAATCCATGATGAAGTTGACCATCCAGACGATGTCGATGTAGACCACCGGCAGGGCCTGCACACCATCACCTCAGGTGGAGCACGGCGTGTCCTATCCGACGGGCGGCATGTCCGCGAGATCACACCGCATCGTTTGGAGGAAAGTATAGTAGATTTGTATTACGAAGCCTGTCGGAACTTGACGGGTGGGTCGTAGACTTTTTTGAAGAAGTCGGTCGAGGCGTGTAGAGGACGAGCGGCGAAGCAAAGAACCTATCCGCACAACGCGAAGGGCCTGCCCATTCCAGGCAGGCCCGTGTCTTATGGAACGCCGAGGGCGGCGCAAAACGGCGTCGCGCCGCCTGGCTTTTCAGCTTCAGCGATCGCGCCCAAACCTGCTGTTCTGGCGGCGCATGAACGCCGGAATCTCCCACGGATTTCCCGTGTTCGGCACGTTGATGACCGGATCCTGCGCCGACGGATGGCGCTGCACGGTCCCGCGGACCACGTTGTCGTGCGGCTCGTGGTGCAGGTGATTCTGCCGCGCCTGCTGCTGTTGATTGGAACCGTCGAATCCCGTCGCGATGACGGTGACGACGATTTCGTCTTCCAGATTTGGATCGATGGCCGCGCCGAAGATCATATTGACATCCGGGTCTGCGGTCATGGAGACGATATCCGCGGCCTCGTTGACCTCCCAGAGGCTGAGATTCGTCCCACCCGCGACGTGCATGAGGATGCCGCGGGCGCCGTCAATGGACGTCTCCAAGAGCGGCGAGGAGATGGCCTTCTTCGCCGCTTCGGCAGCGCGGTTTTCGCCAGAGGCGATGCCGATCCCCATGAGGGCGGATCCGCGTTCCGTCATGATGGCTTTGACGTCCGCGAAGTCCACGTTGATGAGCGCAGGCGTCGCGATGAGATCCGAAATGCCCGACACGCCCTGCCGCAGCACGTTGTCCGCCTCCCGGAACGCTTCCAGGACCGGCGTGTTGCGGTCCACAATTTCGAGCAGACGATCGTTCGGAATGACGATGAGCGTGTCGACCTTCTGCTTCAGCTCGTTGACGCCCTGCTCAGCCTGGATCATGCGGCGGCGTTGCTCAAAGCGGAAGGGCTTGGTCACGACGCCCACCGTGAGCGCGCCGAGTTCTTTCGCGATCTCGGCGATAACCGGCGCCGCGCCGGTCCCCGTGCCGCCTCCCATCCCAGCCGTGACAAACACCATGTCCGCGCCTTTGAGCGCATTGGCCAGCATTTCACGGCTCTCTTCCGCTGCCTTCTTGCCAATCTCGGGATTCGCGCCCGCCCCCAAGCCACGGGTCAGCTTTTCGCCGATCTGAAGCTTGGTCTCGGCCTTCGACAGCTTGAGCGCCTGAGCATCCGTGTTCACGACAATGAACTCCACGCCCTTGACGCCCGATTCGATCATCCGGTTCACCGCATTGCACCCGCCGCCGCCGACGCCGATCACCTTAATATTAGCAAGGGAATCAGTTTCAAAATCGAATTCCAGCACTGTGGGTCCTCCTAATCTATTTGGCTCCGCACTTCCCCTGCGACAGTATGGTGTCAGCGCGCACGTGCGCGCACACACCGGCCGACATCACACGAAATCGCGCAGCCAATCTTTGATTCGTGCAAATACGCCGACGTGATTGGACGAACGAACCTGACGAGCGCCGCCGTTGTAATCCGCCGAGCTGGGCCGAAGCCCCGTGCGCGCGGCATACACAATCATGCCGACACCGTTGACGAAGGACGGATCGCGCACCCCGAGGAACTCTGGCACGGCGATGCGCACAGGCGCCTGCAGTTCTTCTCCGGCCAACTCGGCCGCGGAAGGCGTCGACATGACGCCGCCGTGAAACACGTAACCCGCCGGCAGCTCGTCGGCATAACCCATCTTTTCTACTTCTTTTCGCACTAAGCCGAATATCTCCTGCATGCGTGGCTCAATAATCGTGGCGAGATCATACTGCGTGAACTCCGCCTCCTTGTTGCTCCCCATCCGGGGCACGCGAAAGGTCTCATGCTCGGAGGCCTGCTCCACCATCGCGCAGGCGTGGCGGAGTTTGACCTGTTCGGCAGCGACCGTGTTGGTGCGCAACCCGATGGCGATGTCTTGCGTCACGTAGTCGCCGCCAATCGGGATGATGCTCGTCCCCATCAGGACGCCGTTGGCAAACACGCTGACCGACGTCACGCCCGCGCCCACGTCCACCAACGCGACGCCCAGCTTGCGCTCGTCCTGCGTGAGCGCGATTTGGCTCGCGGCCATGGGCGCGAGCACGAGATTCGCAACTTCCAGTCCCGCGCGCTCCACACATCGCACGATGTTGTGAATCGCGGTGCGGCTCCCGGTGATGAGATACGCGTCCACCTCCAGCCGCACACCGAGCATCCCGCGCGGATCCATGATGCCACGCAGGCCGTCGACGACAAACTCTTTCGCCACGACGTCAATGACCTCGCGTTCCGGAGGCAGCGCCACGACTCGCGCTTGCTGCAAAACGCGTTCAATATCTTCATCCGTGATCTCGCGGTCCGCCGAAGACACCGCGACCACTCCGTGAGAGCTGTGCAACTGAATGTGCTCCCCCGAAATGCCCACGTACGCGGATGGGATGCGAATGCCCACCATGCGCTCGGCGTGATCGACCGCTTCGCGGATTGAATCAACCGTTTTGTCAATATCGACAATCGCACCGTGGCGCAGTCCTTGACTCGAGGCGGAGCCCACTCCAATGATGTTCAAGCTGTTTCCAGTCGGCTCTCCGATGATGACCCGCACCTTCGAAGTGCCGATGTCGAGACTGACGATGTAGTCCTCCTTGGCCAACCGAGTGGCACCTCCCTAGAGCGCCCGAGACTGCGATTCTCTATCTACTTCCACACGGATTTCGACAATCCTCTAGCGCAGGCGAAAAATCTTTGATTTCCAAGAGCGTCACGCGCCATCCTTGGTGGACGCCATCCGCCGGGCCACCCGCCGCTGCCGGATGAGCGTGAAGACGTGCCGGCGGATCACCGCGATGTTTTGAAACAGGCGCACGCCAAAGGCAACCACCGCGGCCAAGTACAGGTCCACGCCGAGCTGGTTTCCGATGTAGGCCAACAGGGCGGCGACCAGCGTATTGGTGAAAAAGCCGGAGAGAAACACGGCGCTGTCGAACGTCTTGTCGAGACTGGCACGGATGCCCCCCACGACGGTGTCCAGCGCAGCCAGAATGGCGATGGACAGATAGCTCGTGAACGCGACGGGGATGACGACGTTCGTCACCAACCCCAGCCCGATGCCGACGGCTAAACCTAAAACGGGCAGCCAGTACATCAGCCGTTTCCCTCCTTCGCGTATTGCCCAGGCAACGGTCCTGCGTAGGCCGGCACGGTCACCCCATGAGAAGAGGGATAGGCGCGAACGATAAAATCCTCGCCCATCGCCTCGAAGTACCCTTGTAAAACGTTCACCGCAAGCCCCGTTTGCATTTGCTGCACGCTGCCCACCGCCTGAATCACGTACGGCGCTTCAATGAGCCTGCCGTTCACATGCACACTGCCGATGCCGTTCACCTCGACCAACCGGATGGACGAGGTGCCGACCAAGCGCTGCCCATTGATGGCGATGGCCGTGGCGCCGTTGGCAAAGAGGACATTGACGACCTCGTCCAACCACTGGTCCGCCTGTTGGGGAAACAGCGCCATCTGGGCAGGACTCGCGCCTAGCTTTGCATCGGGCTGGATAGTGATGGTGATGCCCGGGCCGGTGACAGGCGTGAGCCCAGCCTCCACAGCCAATTGGCGCTCATCCTTCGCCAACACCTGCCGGAGCTCCTTCTGGCTCCCGCTGGCAGCTCGGTATTCCGCAAGTTGAGCCTCGAGCTTCGAAATCTGCTGCTCGAGAAGAATGTGTTCCTGAGCCTGTTCCGAGACCTGCGTGCGCAGGTCGATGTAGCTCGTGTTTCTCGATCCAACAGGCGCTTCCGCCGTCAGATCGACCGTCACCATGAAGCCCAGCGCCACCACGGTGGCCGTCGCCACCCAGATGAGGCTTCGGTTGGAGCGAGCCGCCATCCGCGTCACCCCTGCAGTGAATTGGTGTAGGCCGGAATATGGATATCGTTCTCGACCTCGGGCGTGGAGACCTGCAGGCCTTCCTGCCGCATCGCGTCGAGAATGCCGCCTTGGATTTCGAGGGCCGAAGACAGCACCGCCGGATCGCCAATCGCCACCACCGTGAACGGGGCTCCGAGCCGATGGCCATTGACCGACACGACGGGCCCCTGGCATTCAATGGAGGATGTGGCAAGGACCCGGTAGTCGTTGATGGCCACCGCCTCCGCGCCGGCGGTGAACAACTCGTTGACCAGGTTGCGAAGCGTCCAATCGTGGGCGAGGATCTGCTCGACATCGCTCCCGCCCACGCTGCCGTCGTTGAGGGTGACCTGGATGCCCGGCCCGTGAACCGGCGTGAGCCCAGCCAGAACGCGCTCGCCCGCCATCCGCTGCTGGAGCGCTTGGACGGAGTCGGTCGATCCGGCCGAGATCTGCTCGTACTGCGCAATTTCCTGCGTGAGCGAAGCAAGTTGTTGTTGAGCCTTCTGGTTCGACTGCTTGAGCTCGTTGAGCCGCTCCGCCAGCTGACGGTTCACCGCCGAGCTCCCGCTGGCGAGCACGCCCAAGGCGGCCGCCGCGTGATTTTGCCGGTAACTGACGGTCAGCATGTAGCCCAACGCCACGGCGACCACCGTGAGCGATGCGATGACGCGTCCTTGCGCGTTCACAGGCCTCCCCCTTTTCAGGAATGCGAGGTGGTGTTCGGGCTTGTCCCCTCGGCCTGCCCACCTCGGCTCGAAACCGCCGGGGTCTTGACGTTCGAGTTGGGCAGCGACGCAAACGGGGTGTATCGGTACGGTGGCGACCCGGTCAGGTCAATCAAGCCCGGCCGGTATCCCTTCCCCACGAAATAGCGGATAGTCGGCTGGATGGCGGCCACCGAACCTGGCAAATCTGCCACGTCCGCCAGCACTTCGAAGTCGTTGTCGAGATACAGGGTGACCGTGCCGTCCCCGTTCACGTGGATCTCGGACACCCCGGTCAGCTCGCTCGCGGGAACGGACGCGAGTTGGCGACAGACGGACGACACCGCGGCCGGCGCCATCCCGTGCACGGACAGCTTCGAGTCTTGGCCTGTCACGATGGGATACGGCAGCCCCACCGCCGAGGGAATCTTTTGATACACGTAGCCGTTGGACATGAGCTCGTAGAATCCGCTCGGATCCGCGTAGACGGCGACCACGTCGCGCTCGTGGACGCGAATGGACACGGTTCCCGACGGCCACGAGACGGAGATGGCGGCGCGATCGACCATAGGCACCTTGGCCACAATGTCGGAAGCGGCCCGCTTGCGATTCACTTCCCACAGGCTCTCGCCGTACGCGATGCCGCTCGATGCGACAATCTGCGCCATCGGAACCGTGGTGTTCCCGCTCACCTCGATGTGGCGCACGCGGGCGAGCGGCGACTCCAGCACCGCCACAAGCCCAATGAACGCGAAAAAGCTCACGACAATCCGCCGATTTCTCGCCTTCCGGCGCTCGCGCTCCTGTGTCGTTTCCTGTCGTGGCATGCTGTCACGCCTTTCGCCGCCTGTGCGCCCCCTTGTCATTCGCCGCGCGACACGCGCGACACGCGGGCCCCGAGCGTTCGAAGCAGCGCAGCCATGTCCTCATAGCCGCGGTCGATGTGCTGGAGGCCCTCGACCTCGGTGAAGCCATGGGCCGCGAGCCCCGCCACCACGAGCGCCGCGCCCCCGCGAAGATCAGCCGCCGTCACGCGCGCCCCGGACAAACGTGGCACCCCCCGCACGATGGCGGTGCGCAGATCGACCGAGACGTTGGCGCCCATACGCACCAGCTCGTCGACGTGCTTGAAGCGGGCTTCAAAAACACTTTCCTGCACGATGCTCGTGCCCTTGGCTATGGTCAAAAACGCCATAAAAGGCGCCTGAAGATCCGTCGGAAACCCTGGGTAAGGCGCAGTTCGAATGTCAATGGCAGATGGGGTCTCCTCGCCGATGACAGTGATTATATCATGGTCCACCTCCACGCGAACACCCGCGTCGCGGAGCTTCTGGAGCACAACCCCAAGGTGATCCGCGCGGGCGCCCACCAGTCGGACCTCTCCGCCTGCGGCGGCGACCATCGCCATCACCGTGCCGGCCACAATGCGGTCCGGGATGACTTGGTACGACGTCTCCGCGAGCTCCGACCGCCCGCGGACCTCGATGCGCGCCGACCCGGCCCCCCGGATCTTGGCCCCGGCAGCGTTCAGAAAGTTCGCCAAGTCCTCCACTTCCGGTTCCCGCGCCGCGTTTTCAATGACCGTGGTCCCGTCCGCGAGCACCGCCGCCATCAGCAAATTCTCGGTCGCCCCGACCGACGGAAAGTCGAGCACGATGTGCGTGCCGACGAGCCGCTTGGCCTGACAACGGATGAGACCGTGAGACTCCTCAATCCGCGCGCCGAGCGCCCGAAGTCCCCGCAGGTGAAAATCAATGGGCCGCTGGCCGATGACACACCCTCCCGGCTTGGAGACGGTCACTTCGCCGCACCTCGCCATGAGCGGGCCCATCAAGAAGATGGAAGACCCC
>NZ_BCRQ01000058.1 GCF_001552675.1 Alicyclobacillus sendaiensis NBRC 100866 | reverse complement strand
GTGCTGTGAAGCGCCCGATGCAACGCAAATGAGCTCATCGTCACAGAGGCGATGGCGAGCCGAATCGAGTTGCTCGCCATCGCCCGCGAATCAGAACGCCGTGATTATGTTGAAGCCTCTGGTTTCAAACCGCGTCATTTTGTCGAACACGTCGTTGACGTCTTCGAGCCGAACCTCGCGCTCCACCAGACTTCTCGGCCTCAAGCGACCCTCGGCGACCAGCGCAAGGAGCCCCGCGTAATCTGGGTGTGGAATGCCGAGGCTCCCCACAATCTCTATTTCGCAGCTCGTGACGAAATCCATGGGAAGCGACACGAATCCGCCCTCCTCGGACGTGGTCAGACCAATCTGAACGTGCCTGCCGCCCTTGCGCAGGCAGAGCACAGAGTTGAGGACAGTGTCTCGAATGCCCAGGGCGTCGATGCTCACGTGCGCGCCGCCCCTGGTGATGTCGCGGATGGCCTCCGCCACAGGAGTGGTCTTGGCATTGACCACCTCACAAGCGCCCTGCTCACGCGCCTTGGCCAGCTTCTCTTCGTCCACATCCACCGCAATGACGCGCGCGCCCACCGCGTAGGCCGTCTGAATGGCCGAGAGGCCTACGCCGCCCGCTCCGTGTACGGCCACCCACTGCCCTGGTCGGACACCGCCCCTCATGACGCCGTGATACCCGGTCATGAACCGGCACCCGATTGCAGCCGCGGAGAGGGCATCGACGCCTTCTGGCAGGCGAATGAGATTCATCGTCGCGTTGCGAACCACCACGTACTCCGCGAAACTGCCGTCCCAGCTGAACCCGTAGATGCCGACGTGATCGCACCGATTCGGCGCACCCGTGAGGCAGTATTCGCAGCGCCCGCACGCGTAGTGAAATGGCACCGTCACCTTGTCGCCGACTTGAAACCCTCGCACATCCCGGCCCAACGCGACAACCTCTCCACCGAACTCGTGGCCGGGCGTGATGGGCAACTGCGGCGAAAGCCCGACCCACGCCCAATCTCCCATCCACCCATGCCAGTCGCTCCGGCAGATTCCGCTGGCTTCCACACGAATCACGGCGTCCTCCGGACCAGGTGTCGGGTCCGGCACCTGCTCCACCACGAGCGGCTCGCGAAATGCCACCATTCGCGCAGCTTTCACGGCTTATCCACGCTCCCTTTCTGCATCGTCTGACCTGTGTCTTCTACATCTCTATGGGACCGCAGGAGCCTTCATGCGCGACCGTGACAGCTGTGGAAACGCGACAAATCCCGCCCGATTGCGGAACGGGCGGGACTTTTCGCTCGTGTGAGCTCACAGGATGATGGCAATCAGACCGCCGCTGCCTTCGTTGATGATGCGCTGCAGCGTCTCCTTCAGCTTGAACTGAGCGCTCTCCGGCATCAGCGACAGCTTTGCGGAGATGCCCTCTCGGACGATCGCGGCGAGCGACTTGCCGAAAATGTCGCTCTCCCAAATCTTGAGAGGATCCTTTTCAAAGTCCTGCATCAGATACCGCACCAGTTCCTCGGACTGCTTCTCCGTGCCGACAATCGGCGCAAATTCGCTCTCCACGTCCACGCGAATCATGTGAATCGACGGCGCCGTGGCCTTGAGCCGGACGCCGAAGCGGGATCCTTGCTTAATAAGCTCTGGTTCGTCGAGCGTCATCTCCTCGAGCGCAGGCGGGGCGATGCCATACCCCGTGAGTTTCACCATGCGGAGCGCGTCCGCGACCTTTTCGTACTCGCGCTTCGCGTACGTGAACTCCTTCATCATCTTCAGCAACTGGTCTCGGCCCGTGATCTGCACGCCGACAATCTCCGTCAGCACTTGGTCGTACAGTTCGTCCGGGGCATCGAGCTCGATGACCGCGATGCCGTGGCCCATGTCCATGTGAGCGAGCCCGCAGGACGAGACGAACGCGTACTGGGCGAACTGCGCGACCACGCGATCAATGTCGCGCACGCGGCGGATGTCCCGGATGGTCTCGCGGACGGCCTCTTCAAATTGTCGGCGCAGCCAATGGTCGGGGTCGAGTACCATGACCCAGTTCGGGAGGTTGACGTTGACTTCTTTGACCGGGAACTCATACAGCGCCTCGCGAAGCACGTAGTAGATTTCGTGCGTCGTCAACGTGGCACAGGAGAGAGCCAGGACGGGCACATCGTATTTCGCCGCGAGTTCCTCCCGCAACTCGAGCACGCGCGGATGATCGGGCGTGACCGAGTTGACAATCATGACGAACGGCTTGCCCAGTTCCTTCAGTTCAGCGACCACGCGCTCCTCTGCAGCGACGTAGTTTTCGCGGGGAATCTCGGCGACGGATCCATCGGTCGTCACCACGATCCCGATGGTCGAGTGATCGGCAATGACCTTTCGCGTGCCGATCTCGGCCGCTTCCTGAAAAGGGACGGGATCGTCAAACCACGGCGTCGTGACCATCCGCGGCCCGTTCTCGTCCTCGTAACCGCGCGCACCCTCCACCGCGTAGCCGACGCAGTCGACAATGCGCACGTTGACGTCAAGCCCTTCCGCCACGTGCACTTGGACCGCTTGATTCGGAATAAACTTGGGTTCTGTCGTCATGATGGTGCGGCCCGCTGCACTCTGGGGGAGCTCGTCGATGGCCCGGGCGCGATCGGCCTCGTCCTGAATGTTGGGAATGACAATCAGTTCCATGAACTTCTTAATGAACGTTGACTTGCCAGTGCGCACGGGGCCGACCACGCCGAGGTATATATCGCCCCCCGTCCGCTCCGCAATGTCCTGAAAGACGTCGAATTTTTCCACGATTCTCCCTCCTCGAGATGACCGGCGTGGACAGCATGAACGCATGCCTCGCCCCGGCCCACCGACAATCCACGTAGACCGTCACGCAATCGATGGACAGTAGCCAATATATGCGGCGCAAAGGCCGGTATGCTTCGCGAAGCAGAGCGCCTCGTCCCTGACGACACTATGTATACGGAAGAGGGAATGGAGGTAGAACCATCGCAAGGGGCAAACAGGTGAGGAGAAGGGATCCGCGCGCATCGGCGCGGATCCGGAGGAACCTCAGCTCTGAATGTGTTGGCGATACGACTCGGCGTCCAAGAGCGCCTCAAGTTCCGAGGTATTCTCCATCTCCACCACAATCATCCAGGCTTCCTCGTACGGCGACTCGTTGACCTTCTCCGGCGCGTTGCTGAGCGCTTCGTTCACTTGCACCACGCGCCCACTGACCGGCGCGTACAAGTCTGACACGGTCTTCACCGACTCCACGGTGCCGAAGGTCTCTCCCGCTCTCAACTCGGTGCCGACCTCGGGCAACTCTACGTACACGATGTCGCCCAGCTCATCCTGCGCGTAGTCCGTAATGCCGATGTAGGCGCGCGATCCGTCGACCCGCACCCATTCGTGTTCGCGCGAATACTTGAGTCCCTCAGGAATGTTCACGAACAGGCCTCCCTCCACGGCTCACCGAGGGTAGTGTACCAAATCGCCCGCACCGCCGCCACGATCCGCTCAAGGCAGCCGAAACTCCGCAGTCAGCGGTTGCACGCCGACCACTTCCATCTCGTGATTTTTATCTCGCGTCATGAGCAACTCAATGCCTTCGCTCGGCGAGATATCGCCCGTGAGGACCCGCGCGATGGCGTGCGTGATCGGCATTTCCACGCCGTAGTCGTGGGCAAGTTGGACGGCGGAGAACGTCGCGTTCACGCCCTCAACCACCATGCCGATAGCGCGAAGCACCTCCGACAGCGGCAGACCCTGCGCCAGCAAGCGGCCGGCGCGGTGATTGCGGCTGTGCTCGCTCGTGCAGGTGACGATGAGATCACCTATTCCTGCGAGGCCCGAAAACGTCAGCGGGGAGGCGCCGAGCGCGACGCCCAAGCGCGTGATCTCGGCGAGACCCCGCGTCATGAGCGCAGCCTTCGTGTTGTCGCCGAGCCCGAGCCCCTCGGCCAGCCCCGCGCCCAGTGCGATGATATTTTTCAGAGCACCCCCGAGTTCCACGCCGATGACGTCCGCCTGCGTGTACACGCGAAACCGATCCGTCATCAGGGCATCTTGGGCATACTCAGCCACCCGCTTGCTCGCGCTCGCGACGACGACCGTCGTCGGCATCTGCCGCACCACCTCTTCCGCATGCGACGGACCGGAGATGACGGCGAGTCGGCGTTCGATCCCTGGAATTTCCCTTTCGAGCCACGCGCTGACGCGCAGGTTGTCCGGGCGCACAAAGCCCTTGACCGCATGCACCACCACGACGTGATCGTCCAGCTTGCGCAGGAGAGGGAGGACGTCGGCAACGGCCGCGGAAGGCACGGCGAGCACCACGAGCCGGGCGCCTTCGAGGGCTTCATCCGGGCTCACGACGGCCCTCAGGCCACTCGGCAGGACGACACCGGGAAGATAGCGCTGATTCCGTCGTCGCAGGTTGATCTCTTCGGCCACCTCCGAGCGCCGGGCCCACACGACCACGTCCCAGCCGTTCCACGCCAGCACGGCCGCCAAGGCGGTTCCCCAGCTGCCAGCTCCTAAGACGCACGCTCTCATCGCACACCCTCGCTCGTCCGGTCAAAAATCCGCCGCTCCGTGCCTTGCAACAGCCGGTGGATATTCGACCGATGCCGGTAGATCGCGAGCAGCGCGAGCACCACGCTGGCTGCAAACGTCCATCCGTCGAACCGAAACACGGCGACGAGAATGGGCACCAGGGCGACGAACACGAGCGAGCCGAGCGAGACATAGCGCGTGACGGCAATCACGGCCAGGCAGACGACGCCGGCGATCACGGCGGAGAGCGGCGCGAGCCACAGCAACACGCCAATGGTGGTCGCCACGCCCTTGCCGCCGCGAAACCCGAAGAACACGGGCCAATTGTGCCCCACCACCACGGCCACGGCGGACAGAGCCAGGGCTCCCATCGAGTGGGGCGAGAGCGCGTGCGCAATCCACAGCGCAACCGCACCTTTGAGTCCATCGGCGACGAGCACCACCACGCCCCATGCGAGGCCGATGGTGCGCATGGTGTTGGTGGCGCCCGCGTTTCCGCTGCCTTCCGAGCGAATGTCACGGCCGCTGACCCAGCGGACCACCAAGGTGCTTGTCGAAATGGAGCCTATCAAATACGCGATGATGACCGACAACACAAGTGACCAAGCCATTCACCAACGCTCCCTCGCGAGCTTCACGACGAGCTCGACTCCGCTTCGTCGCGCGCCCTTAGCACGATGCGAATCGGTGTACCGCGAAAGCCGAACGCTTCTCGAAGTTGATTCTCCAAGTACCGCTCGTAGGAGAAGTGACTCAGTTCTGCGTCATTGACAAAAATCACAAACGTGGGCGGCTTCACGCTGACCTGCGTGCCGTAATAGATTCTCAGCCTTCGCCCCCCCTTCGACGGCGGGGAAACGGACACCTGCGCATCCGCGAGGACCCGGTTCAATGTCGACGTCGGCACGCGCATGGCGTGATATTCCGCAATCTCCTTGGCCACATCCAGCAACCGGCTTACGCGCTGTCCCGTGAGCGCAGAGACAAAGATCACCGGTGCGAATCGGAGAAAGGGGAATTCGTCCCTGATCTTTTGCTCAAAGCGGTGAGCCGTTTTGTCATCCTTCTCGATGGCGTCCCACTTGTTGACCACAAAGGCGATGGCACACCCTGCGTCGAGCGCGTAACCCGCGACTCGCTTGTCCTGCTCCACGATCCCCGTCTGCGCGTCCAGGACCACAAAGGCGACGTCCGCCCTGTCCAACGCTCGAAGCGCCCTCAACACGCTGTATTTTTCGATACGCTCATACACTTTCCCTTTTCTCCGCATGCCCGCGGTGTCGACCAGCACGTACGCCTGGCCGTCACGCTCGAGCGGCGTGTCCACCGCGTCCCGAGTGGTTCCTGCGACCGGGCTAACCATCACGCGCTCCTCGCCGAGCAAGCGGTTCACCAGGCTCGACTTGCCCACGTTGGGCCTGCCGATGAACGCGATACGAATGGCATCATCGTCCTCCTGATCTTCAGCCGCGATCGGCAGGCGTGCGACGACGGCGTCCAACAAATCGCCCGTGCCTTTTCCGTGTTCGGCCGAAAACGGGATGGGATCGCCGAAACCGAGTCGGTAAAATTCGTAGGAGAGCGCGTGCTGTTCGACGTGATCGATCTTGTTGACGCCGAGCACCACGGGCTTGTGAGCTCGGCGCAACACCTGCGCCACGTGCTCGTCCGCCTGCGTCACGCCCTCACGGCCGTCCACCACAAACAAAATCACATCCGCTTCGTCAATCGCGATCTGCGCCTGCACGCGGATCAAGTTGCCCATCTCGTCTTCCTCGTCCATCTCAATGCCGCCGGTGTCAATCACGCGAAACGGCACGCCGTTCCACTCGCTTTTGCCGTAAATTCGATCCCGGGTCACCCCGGGCGTATCCTCGACAATTGAGACGCGTCGGCCGACGAGTCGATTGAACAGGGTGGACTTTCCGACGTTGGCACGCCCGACAATAGCCACGACAGGTAAGGCCATGGTTGAAATCACCTCCGATCGTCTCGATGGACCTCTGCGCACAGGGAAGCTCCGCGCCGGCCCGAACGTACAGGAACATATCCATTTTGCCAAGCCATCACCACTTGGCCTCTTCGCGGGACCCATTCGACCCTCGCGGCTTGGTCCACGCTCGCCCAAACTCGAACGCCGCGGCAAAAACGAACACCGCAGTCATCTGCAGCGCATCTCGGCCCAGCATCCACCCGGCCAACACGAGTCCTGCGCTGGCAAGCGCCCGGGTGGGCGCCGTCGGCGAGAGGATCGACGTGGCAGCTCCGACCACGGCGGCGGACCACACCTCCGGCGGAACGCCTCCCCAATCCGCAAGCGGCGCCACTCTGGGCCAGATCAGCATAGCAGCGAGAGCCGCGAGCGCGGCTGCACCCGCGCGCGTCCACCGCACACAAGGCGCGCGCATCAGCTCGTAGGCGGACACGGCGAGCCAGACCATTGGCGGAACCCATTCCGGGATCAACCACCGCAACAGCCAAGCCACAAGACATCCTACGAGGGCGGCTCGCGCAAGCCAGCGAGGTCGGATGGACGAGGGAGACCAGAGCACGAGCCAAAGTGCCGCCGGAACGATCCATATCAACGCATTCTGCAAGCCGCAACGCCCCTACGCCTGTCGCGCCATGTGTCATATCGACATGCCGCAGCGAGAGAAAACCCCGCCTTGCCGGCGGGGTTTCGTATCAAGCGGATGTCACTTGAACAGGTCGCCAAACAGATCGCCAAGCGTTGGCCCAGAGCCACCCTCGTTTCGAGGCTCAGTCGGCCTGCGATCGCGCCGGCCCCCTCGCCCTTGGCCGCCTCGCGGTTGGGAAGAATCCCTCATAGACAGCGAAATGCGCTTGCGCTCCGGATCCACGCTCAGGACGCGAACCGTGACCTCTTGGCCAGGCTGGAGAACGTCCGACGGCTTATCGACGTGCTCGTTGGAGATCTGAGATACGTGGACCAGCCCTTCCAACCCGGGGCGAAGCTCGACAAACGCACCAAAGTCCACCACTCGGCGAACCACGCCCTGAACGACATCCCCAGGCTGAAACTCGTGGGCGTACGTCTCCCAAGGCTCCGGCAGCGCCGCCTTGATGGAAAGCGAAATGCGACCGGCCTCAGGGTCAACGCGGAGCACGCGCACCTTGACGCGATCGCCCTCGTGCACCACCTCGGACGGATGGTCCACGTGCGAAAAGGACAACTCCGAGATGTGCACGAGGCCGTCAGCGCCCCCCACATCGACAAATGCCCCGAAATCGGTCAGACGCTGCACGGTTCCCTCGATCACGTCGCCCGGCTTCAGCTCCTCAAACAGCTTCCGAGCCCGCGCTTCGCTCTCTTCCTCCAACACAGCGCGCCGAGAGAGGATCAGCTTGTTCTTCTGCGGATCGACCTCAATCACTTTCGCCCGGAGCTTCTGCCCCTTGAACTGCTCGAGGTTGTCGACGAAATGCCGATCCACCAAAGACGCCGGGATAAAGGCTCGGACGCCCACATCGGCCACCAGACCGCCCTTGACCACATCCCGAATCTCGACCTCGATGGGTTCGCCGCTCTCCAGCAACTGCTGCATGCGCTCCCACGCAGACGCCTGTTCAGCGCGTCGCTTTGAAAGCGTCACATGGCCGGACTCCATGTCGACCTTCAACACTTGCGCCGTCACTTTGCTGCCCACGTTCACCACATCGCTCGGATGCGTTCCCGGGACCGCCGACAGCTCCTGCGGCGATATATGCCCCTCATAACCGTGAGGCAGCGCGACGGTCACGCCGTGATCGTCCACGGCGGTCACTTCGCCGGTCACCACGTCCCCTTCGCGAACCGCCGCATCGGTCAACATTTCACGCAAATCCTCTGACATGTCAATGGCCTCCCGTTTCAATTGGTCACTTTATGATGGCAACGCGCGACAGGAGTCGGCGTTTCTTCGCATGCGCCCTCATGACGTCTAGCCCACGTTGACCTTCCACAAAGGTTACCTATAGCATACCAAATTGGACAAGCCGCAAACGCAGTTTTGGAATTGCGGCACCAACTTTTCATACGCCTACTGTAACACAGTCTTGCGCCACAAGGAAAACGCAAGACCATTTAACGCGAATCTTCGTGCGCTCCCGTCAGACGGAGCAACTGCGCTCGCAGGTTGTCCAGAATCTCCTCATCCGAGCCTTGACGCGCGTCGATGGGATCGCCAAACCTCACTTCGATGCGCCCGAACAGGCGGTAGCGTCCCCGGATGCCCACCGGCTGAATGATGGCGCCGGCCTTTCTGGCGATGGATACGATGCCGGGCTGCAGCGGCCCGAGTCGGCCCGTGCGCGACCGATGCCCTTCGGGAAACATGACCAGGCAGGTGCCGCCTTGGAGAACGTCGATCGCCGTGCGGATGGCGCGCCGGTCTACGCGGCCGCGCTCGATGGGAAAACCTCCTAGCGAGAGGAAGATGCGCCGAAGCACGGGGATGCGAAACAGCTCGGCCTTGCCCATGAAACGTATGTATCGCGGGACCAGAACGCCCAGAAGCGGAGGATCAAAATTCGAAAGGTGATTCGACGCGAGAATCACGCCTCCCCGCCGGGGAAGCCGGTCCAAGCCCTCCACCCGTACGCGAAAGCACAGGCGAAAAAACGCCGTGACGACGGCGCGCGCAAATCGGTAAAACAACGTGCGCGGCAAATCGGTGGGTTCAGCGGACATGCGCATTCTCCACCAACTGCACGATCTCCTCGACCACGGACTCAATGCTCTTGTCCGTGGAATCGATTCGCACGGCGTCCTCGGCCATGCGCAGGGGGGCCACCGCGCGCTCTGAATCTTTGCGATCCCGTTCAATGACGTTTTTCACCATCTCGTCCAGGGAAACCTCGTATCCCATCCGTCTGTACTCTTCCTGTCGCCTACGCGCTCGCTCCTCGGGCGCCGCGGTGAGAAACACCTTTACGGTGGCGTGAGGCAGAACCACCGTCCCGATGTCGCGGCCATCCATCACCACGGCATGGCGCTCGGCGAACGCGCGCTGCCACTCGGTCAACAGTTGTCGCACGCGCGGATGCGCGGCGACCGCGGAAACCAACGCGCTGACCTCCGGGGCGCGAAGACGGGAAGTGACATTCACGCCGTCGATCATCACCTGCAGCGTCCGATCCTCTCCCTCTTCAAACGAGACGCGGTGCGCGTTGAGGACGGCCTCCACGGCGCGCTCAGAGCTGACATCGATCCCCTCCTGCGCGCAGAGATACGCGACAGCCCGATACATGGCGCCTGTGTCGACATACATCAGATTCAGCCGCTCCGCGACTCGCTTGGCCACCGTGCTCTTCCCGGCGCCCGCGGGTCCGTCGATGGCGATGGTCACAGGTGCCACGTCGAAACCTCCCTCCGGTTCGATCACTCATTTCCTCGATGGTAACACAACCGGAAAAGGCTCGGCAATGCACGCAAAGCTCAAAAGAAAGCCGCGGGCTCGAGCGAAGCCGTCGCCGTCCCACCGCCGAGAGTGATGGTCTCTCCCGTCACCGGATAGAGCATGTCGCTTGCGCCGTCCTGCACGTATACCGTGACCGGCGGCCCCTGGGGCATCGTGTCGCGAAAGGAGATGACGTCGCCCGCGTGAACGAGAATCTGCATCTCGTCCGTCGTGAACGGCCCCAGCGAGACGCCGTTTCGGAACACGATCACGTCCGCCGCTCGCGCCGCGCTGTCCGCTGTCAGGATGATGCTTCCCGTCGCTCCGGCAAGCCCAGGCGGCGTGCCCGTGTGCGTCGCCATGACGGGGCGCGATCGCGCCAAGGTCTCTACGCGATCGCGCACGCGCGGCATCTGCATAGCCAGCTGTGCGAGCACCAGCGTGGTCAAGGTCCCGAACGCGACAGGAATCAAGATATCGTCCAACATGCGGCGCATCCGTCGAATCGCCATGGACATCCCTCCACGGCTAAACCTATGCGCCGCAAAGCGCCTGATATGAATCGATCTATCTCCTCAGAGCGCGTTGGCGCATGAAGGTGTAGCGAACCACCTGATCGCGGACGCGCTCTGGGATATCGACGAACTGCATGGACAGGGTGCGGCCGACCCCTTCTTCTTCCACACGCACCACTTGGCACGAGACCTGCAACCGGTATCCCGTGTACGGCAGAGTGACATCGACTTGAACCCGATCCCGATAGCCGATATCGACGGGATCCCTCGTCCGGACCGCGAGCCCTCCTCCGCTGATATCGACGGCCTGAGCCACGCAGGTGGCTCCCGTGCGCAGACAGGTCAGTTTCACCTGCGCGTCCAAGGAGACGCGGAAATATTCGCGGCGCTGGATGCGAACCAAGTCCGAGACCTTGAGCGGGTGCAGCAGGCGCACAGCTGGCGTCGGAATGTACGACAAACCCAGGACCCGAGAGTGGTATTGGTACACGTCGTTCTCCGAAGCAGCGTATTCAATCACCCAGGTCGCGTCGACGTGAACGTCCATCTCTCGCCCGGTTCCCTGGTG
This sequence comes from Alicyclobacillus sendaiensis NBRC 100866, assembly GCF_001552675.1. Taxonomy (GTDB): domain Bacteria; phylum Bacillota; class Bacilli; order Alicyclobacillales; family Alicyclobacillaceae; genus Alicyclobacillus; species Alicyclobacillus sendaiensis. Next base: position 6,139 of record NZ_BCRQ01000058.1, on the reverse strand, counting down.
AACGGGAACGTCCGCGTACAGAAATTCGTCATCCAGATCGGCAACACGCGACTTGTAGCTGTTCTCAGAGGTGTCCCCCGCAACGCGCACGCGCAACGGCGCCCCTATCGGTGGCACAATCGGCATACCGTTCCCCATCCCTTCCAATCTCCTGACTTATTATACACGCCGAAAGGAGGGGTGCGGGGAAACTTGGACAGAAAAGCTCGATTGCGCCAGGAGCTCGAATTATGTCAAGCGTTCGATGCTCAGCTCATGCCCTGTGGTCACATCCAGCACGACGCGGTAGGGCTCGTCGCTGCCGCCGAAGGTGCCGTCGAACGCGACAGCTTGAACCCACTTCCCGTTGGGATCTTCGGCCAGCACGTGCTGTTCTTCCTGAACGTGAAACTGAGGACCCAACCGGGCGCGGAGATCCCGTTCGGACAGTGGGTGCAAAGCGGGCGGAAGGGATTTCGGCGGCCACTTGCCGCGATCGTAAAATCCGATGACCTGACCGTTATCCAGCGCCACCACGACCTTGCAACTCGCGTCCAAAGCCGGAACGCCTTGCACAACCGGCTGATACGTGAACCGCGCGATCCCGTCCACCTGGCTCGCGTGAGTGCGTACCATGTTCGATAAACCGACCCGCTGCAACCACCGCGACGCCACGCCGGCCGCATCCGCCAGATCCACCTGAGCCTTCCCGGTCGGGCGCGCCCATCGATAGCTGGCGAGCGCGCCCGTGCTCGCAAACTCGATTCGCACCGGCCGTCCCGCCGCGGAGCCCGTCACGAGAACATAGGATCCGTTGCGCGGATCGCGGACCTCCCTGACTGTCGGTTTGTCAATCCGCTGGCCCGCCACCTGCTCGGCTCTCCGAACCCAAGGCGTTGGATCCTTCACCGCGGACGCAGTCGTGCGGCTCGCCGCTCGGCTCCGTGGCACGGCACTCGCCTGGATCCGGGCCAGTGCATTGCGGACGGCCGGCGCCAGTTCGGTGCCTGTCTTGCCATCGACAACGGGCCCCGAGTGCCACGCAATCGGCTGCAGGTGCTCCTCGAGCTGCACCACGGTTTGATAAGCCCGCCGCAAGGCATCCTGGACGCTCGCGCTGTGCGGATCGGCATCTGTCACCATCCAGTGAGCCGCGTCGAGGTCAATCTGATGGAGTTCCTGGTTCACCCGATGATCCGGGCCGCCGTCGGGAATCCGTGCCATGTCCAACTGCGCCGCATACGCATATTTTTCGACATCCGCCAGGTGTCTCCGAAAGGAATCCGGATCAGCGATCATCGAGGCCGAAGCCAATGCTGAGCGCAGCGAATCAAGGTCCGTGACCGCCGACCGCAAAGCGCCCGAATATCCTGCGTCGACCATGGCCGCCATGGCCTGTGCCCGGTTTCGCTCATGATCGCCCCATGCAAACGCCGCGCCCCCCACTGCGATCACGGCCGCCGCCGCTCCGGCCCACCATGTCCACGTGCGCACGGTGCTCACCCCCTTGTCAAATTGCGAAGATGTGATGACCTATCGTGACCACTTCCGGCTGCGCCCGTATCCAAGCGTTCGACGTCTTGGCGGGATTGAAGTAATACAGCGCTCCATGCGTCGGATCCCATCCGTTCACCGCGTCAATCACCGCCTGCATGGCCTCCCGATTGGGATGAAGGTTGATCTGGCCGTCGTTCACGCAATCAAACGCGCCCGGCTGATACACGATGGCCGGAATGGACTTGGGGAACCTCGGATCGTGGAGTCGGTTCAAGATGACGGCGGCCACAGCCACCTGCCCCTCGAACGGTTCCCCTCGAGCCTCCCCGTACACGACGTGCGCCATGAGATTCAAATCGCTTGCACTCAGGTTGTCGATCCCGTGCGTGAATCTGTCTCCAGATATCAGGGTGCCGCCTGTATCGGAGGCGGTCGCCGTCTGTCTGGAATTGGCGGACGAAGAGCCCGACGCGCCGGCAGGAAAATCCATCTTGGGGTTCCAATTTGGCGTCGCTTTGACGAGCATGATCTTGGTTCGCATGTCCACCTCGCCGGTCACCGGAAGACCGAAATTGTACTGAAAGGTGCGGACAGCCCAATACGTCTTCCAACCGAAGATGCCGTCAATGCGCCCCCAGTAGTACCCTAACAAGTGAAGACGCCCCTGCAACTCGTCGACGTCGTACCCCGTGCTGCCATAAATCAGGTTCCGGGCCGTGAACGCCTGCGTCGCGGCCGTCGGAAGAGACACTTCCGCGGCCATCCATGCGGCGAGGACGAGTGCCCATGCCGAGATGGCGCGTTTCGCCTTGATCATTGGGCAGACCTCCTTTCACAGAAGCTCACGCGGGCGACACCCCGTAGTCTGTATACGCGCAAAAAAAATATGCCCGGGTCAACCCCGGACACATCCATTCACAAACCACGCTCAGCCAATCACTTCAATATCAAAGTCCTTGTCGTTATCGCACAGGCAGCGTTTGAATCCCGTCTCGATATTGCCTTTCGAGTCGCGCGTGCCCCGGAGAATGAACGTCTCTCCGCACTTTCGACAACGGATCATGACCTTGATCCGATGGGCCGCTGGTGTCGATTCTTGAGCCGACAACGACGACTCTGCGCGCATACCGCTCCCTCCTTCACTTCCGTCCCGCTTCAGATCCATCCGCGCCAGCGGCTCGCCTCCGCCAACCGCTGCACCCCGACAATATAGGCCGCGAGACGCATGTTGACGCCGTACCGAACCGCCACCTGATACACCCGGTCGAAAGACTGCCGGACACGATCGTCCAACTTCGTTTGGACTTCGGACTCACTCCAGTAATATCCCTGGTTGTTCTGAACCCATTCAAAGTACGAGACGACGACATCGCCCGCAAACGAAAGCACGTCCGGAATCACCAGAACCTCGCGTTCCGTCAGGATGTCCGCGGCGTCTTTCGTCGTCGACACGTTGGCCGCCTCGACTACCAGCGAGGCCTGGATTTTGTTGGCCAATTCCGCCGTGATGGCAGCGCCGGATGCCGCCAGCACCAGGATGTCGCACGGTTGCTCCAAGAGCTCGCGGTTCGTCAGCACATCGCGGTACAGGCGCGTCACCGTACCGAATGAGTCCCGGCGCTCTAACAGCTCATCGACGTCCAATCCCGTCTCCCGGTACAAGGCGCCATACGCGTCGCCGACGCCGACAATGCGGGCTCCCCGGTCGCTTAGGTACTTCGCCAGGTAGCTCCCGATCCCTCCAAAGCCCTGGACAATGACGCGCTGCCCTTCGAGGGTCTGCTTTCTCTGCCTGACCGCTTCTTCCAGCGTCAGGGCGATCCCGCGCGCGGCAGCGCCATCGCGCCCTCGAGTTCCGCCCAGAATCACGGGCTTGCCTGTGATAAACCCGGGACTGTCCGACTCGCGAATGTGGGAGTACTCGTCCAACATCCACGCCATGTTTTGCGAATTGCTGAAGGTATCGGGCGTCGGGACGTCTTTCGCAGGTCCCACAATCTGACTCACCGCGCGCACGTAACTCCTGCTCACGCGCTCGATCTCGGCAAACGACATGTCGCGCGGGTCACACACAATGCCGCCCTTTGCGCCCCCGAAGGGCAATTCGGCAATGCCACACCGAATCGACATCCAGATGGCCAGAGCCTCCATCTCCTCCAGCGTAATATCTGGATGCAAGCGAACACCGCCCTTCGTTGGGCCGATGGCGTCATTGTGCTGGACGCGGTAGCCGGTGAACACGCGCACGGTTCCGTCATCCATGCGCACGGGGAATCTCACCGTCAAGACGCGCATGGGGAGCTTCAAGAGATCAAACGCCTCAGGCCCGTACCCCAGGACGTCAAGTGCCTGGCGAACGATGTCTTGCGTCTCCTGGAGCATGGATGTGCCCTGTTGACGCTTGTCCGCGGACGCCACAGAATCTGCCACAGTGTGTACCACCTTTTCCCGGTTGTCGACCACATGGAATCGAATGAAGACAGCCCTAGTATACACGCCCACCCGCCTCCCGAAAAGCAATCGAAATTGCAGGCGGACACAAAAACAGAGTAACTAGAGCGATCTAGTTACTCTCATATATACAGAACGATCACGTCGGAAAGTTTCGGAGCAGCTGCTCGACGGCGTGATCGGCAAAAATGACCTTGCCGTACTCTTCGAGCACCCACGACGTCAACCGACTCATCTCGCCGTACTCGACCAGAATGGAGAAGACCTCTTCCCACTGGTCCGGCCTCAAATCGCCGTGGATGACGAGCTGATAAGCCCCGTCGTGATGGTAGAGCGACGTGTGCACCGGATACTGGCGCAACGTCTTGCATGCATCCAAAAGGTCATCCAAATCGCGGAAAGCCATCACCATATGGGTCGGCGCCGACCGCGATGAGAAGCCGTGATCTCGCTCGAAATAGGTCTCCTCTTCGTCGCCGTAATCCCCGTCGTCATGGCCAGCTCCGGGCATAGACGGGATACGCGTGACGATCACCACCACGCCCTCTGTCGGCATCGTGAACGCCTCAACAGAAATCGGACCCGCAATATCGAACCCGACTTCCATATAAGCGGTCTCCATCATATCCCAGAAGAGATCCTGCACTTTTTTACCGTTGTGCCAAATTTCATCGCGATCGATCCCGCGTTCCTCGAGATCGTCGTAACTGATGAAAATCCGCACCTTGTCTCGGGCAATGCGCTCGACTCGCATCGGCGTTCCCTCCTTATCGCCAAAAGCCGAGTGAAAGGGCGTGTGATAAATTATATTATACCTCATTTGTTCCTCATGTCATGGCGTACAGGCGCCATTCCGCGCCCTCGGAAAGGCGGCCGCCTCCGGCCGGTGACATCACGTAGAGGCCCGCTCAACGATGTTGTGCTGCAAAATGACGGTATAGTTATCCACCGGCTCGTCCTGCAGCAACTTGGTCAGCAAGCGCATCGACACCGCCCCAAAGTCGTACATCGGTTGGGCAATCACCGTCATCTCGGGGCGCACCATCACAGCGAGCCGCGTGTTGTCGAACGCGATCACCTTCACATCCTCAGGCACAGATTTGCCCATGTCCTGCACAGCATGAATCGCGGCCAGGCCCAGCTCATCCGAAGCGGCAACGACGCCGTCCAGATCATGCGCTTCGAAATACGCGCGGATGACGGGAAGCGACGTCTCGTAACGGCCGCGCCCCGTTCGAATGACGTGAAGCTCTTGGCCGCGCATTCGATTCTGCGCACCTTGCAAGCGCCGATCCGCCACCACCGAAAACCCTTCGTCCATGGTGATGAATCCAATGCGCTTGCAACCCTTCTGGAGCAAGAAGTTCACCGCATCGCGCCCTGAGCGATAGTTGTCGATATTCACCGACGGGATCCGCCGCTCAGGATCCTCCGTCGCGCAGAGCACCACGGGAATCTGCGCTTCCTCAAACGCGTCGATCTCACGAGATGTCAACACGTTGGTCATGTATAAAATGCCATCGACCTGCTTCTCCCACATGGTGCCGATTAAGCTGACCTCGCGATCCACCTGAGCGTCTGAATTCACGAGAAGAATGTTGTAATCATACATGTTCGCGATGTCCTCGATGCCGCGCACCATCTCTGCGACGAATGCGGCTGAAACATCGGGAACGATCACGCCAATGGTTCGCGTCCGCTTGCTGGCCAACCCACGTGCCACGGCATTAGGGCGATACCCCAGCTTCGCAATTGCCTCCAACACTCTCTTCTTCGTATCCTCTTTCACCACCGCCGTGCCGTTGATCACGCGGGACACCGTGGCCATGGAGACTTTCGCTTCTCGGGCAACGTCGTATATTGTAACAGGCATGAAACCCCCACCTTCCGTCCGTCGTCGGCAATCCATGGTATTCGGAGTCGTGTCCTTATTATAATCAAGTTTGGCCAGTCTCTGTCCAGTGCTCCACCTCACGAAGTCCACATATGAAAAAAGCCCGCCGATGGCGAGGCCACCGATGGGCATGGCTGATGATGTCCATGCAACCGGGCAGAGGATTCAGGACCACGAAAGACGCGGCACATGAAGAAAAGGGCCCGGAAGAATCCGAACCCACGCGCTTGCTTCATGCGGGTGGAGGGACTCGAACCCCCACGGTCGCCCGCCAGAACCTAAATCTGGTGCGTCTGCCAATTCCGCCACACCCGCATA
>NZ_BCRQ01000057.1 GCF_001552675.1 Alicyclobacillus sendaiensis NBRC 100866 | reverse complement strand
TTGTCGTATTCCTGGTCATCCGCGTACAACGCGAGGCGGTGTAAGCGGTCCGCCGGCATTCGCTCGAGGCGTGGATACGCACTCGGAGTCTTTCATGATCGGAGTCCGATGAGGTTTCGCCGGCTGAACTTCCTACAGAAGGTTCACCACCGGGATCGCTTTCAGCGCGAGCGTAATGAGCGCAAGAAGCAGAGCCAGAACGGCGCCCAGCCTCGCGAACGGCGGCGTGAAAGGTCGGAGTAGCGCAATCACGGCGAGCACCAAACTCGCGATGCCGAACACATGTCCGAAGAAGATGCCGAGAAAAGGAATCCAGCAGAGGACAAAGCCTAGCAGCGAAACGCCAAGTCCGATCCACGCAAAGCGAGCCGCAGCCGCTTCTGGGGTTTCGGGCCACCATGGTTCAGTCATCGAGGACACCCTCCCTTTCGCTTTAAGCGTAGTATGCCTTCGATACAGGTGCAACCGATTCCACAGCAGCGACGGACTCCACTGCCGGCAAGGCGTCGTTTGACATCTGCGTTCATTGTGACGATTATCGATGGTTTTGTCATCTTGACAAATGTGTGACCTTTACTCCCGAAGGCGCGGCGGCGCAAAAATCACCGCATTGACACCCCCATAGGCGGTTGTTATACTGCTCACAATATTTTCGGGACGCCATGCGCAGAGCGCGAGATGAAGAGGAGGAACCACCGTGACGAGCGCCTGGGAACAGAAATTCGTAGGGGAAGCCCTGACCTTCGACGACGTGCTGTTGTTGCCGGCTCACTCGACTGTGCTTCCGCGAGACGTGGACGTTTCCACCCGGTTGACTACGGACATCCGCCTCAATATTCCCATCGTGTCGGCGGCCATGGATACCGTCACCACATCGCCGATGGCTATCGCGATGGCGCGCGAGGGCGGGATCGGCATCATCCACAAGAACATGTCCATCGAGGCGCAGGCCGAAGAGGTCGATCGCGTCAAACGCTCCGAGAGCGGCGTCATCACCAATCCCATCTACCTCACGCCGGACAAGCCCTTGCGCGACGCAGAGGCCCTCATGAGCAAATACCGCATCTCGGGTGTGCCGATTGTGGAATGTGGATCGCAGAAGCTGATTGGCATCATCACCAACCGGGATCTGCGCTTTGAACGGGACGATTCGCGACCCATCGGGGAAGTCATGACCCGCGAGAATCTCATCACCGCGCCGGTCGGCACGACGCTGGCGGAGGCGAAGGAGATTCTGCAGCGGCACAAGATCGAGAAGCTTCCGCTCGTCGATGGCGACGGCAACCTGCGGGGTCTCATCACCATCAAGGACATTGAGAACGCTCGCCGCTTCCCGAATGCGGCGAAGGACGCGCAGGGACGCCTGTTGGTCGGTGCGGCTGTGACGGTATCGCCGGATGTGATGGATCGCGTCGACGCGCTCGTGGCCGCGCACTGTGACGTCATTGTCGTGGATACCGCGCACGGGCATTCGGAGTTCGTGCTGAAGGTGATTCGCGAGATCCGGTCGCGCTATCCAGACATCCAGCTCATCGGCGGCAACGTGGCGACGGCAGCGGGCTGCGAGGCGCTCATGGACGCGGGCGTCAATGCGGTGAAGGTCGGCATCGGACCGGGTTCCATCTGCACGACCCGCGTGGTGGCGGGCGTCGGCGTCCCCCAGGTCACGGCGATTTACGATTGCGCGAACGTGGCGCGCAAGCGCGGCATCCCCGTCATCGCGGATGGCGGCATCAAGTACTCCGGCGACATTGTCAAGGCCATCTCGGCCGGCGCCAGCTCCGTGATGATTGGAAGCCTGCTCGCAGGGACCGCGGAGAGCCCGGGCGAGATCGAGATCTACCAGGGCCGTCAGTTCAAGGTGTACCGCGGCATGGGGTCCATCGGCGCGATGCGGGCCGGATCGGGCGACCGGTACTTCCAAGGCGACCAGTCGGAAGGGGACACGAAGAAGCTCGTGCCGGAAGGCATCGAGGGGCGCGTGGCGTACCGCGGCCCGGTGAGCGACACGCTGTATCAGCTCGTCGGCGGCCTGCGAAGCGGCATGGGGTACACAGGGTGCGCGACTATCCAGGATCTGCAGGAAAAGAGCCAGATGGTGCAGATCACGTCAGCGGGTCTGCGCGAGAGCCATCCGCACGACGTGCAGATCACCAAAGAGGCGCCGAACTATTCGATTTGACGTGGCAAGAGGTCCTGCGCTGTACTACAATAATCGTTAGGTCTTCAACCACTCACCGGTTGGTTCCGGTTGCAATACAGAGGGGGATGCGGCATGGCGAATGTCGGCACGGATCGCGTCAAGCGCGGCATGGCGGAGATGCAGAAGGGCGGCGTCATCATGGACGTCGTCAACGCGGAGCAGGCGAAGATTGCGGAGGCTGCCGGCGCCGTCGCAGTCATGGCGCTGGAGCGGGTTCCGTCGGATATCCGTAAGGCGGGCGGCGTGGCCCGCATGGCTGATCCGGCCATTATCGAGGAGGTCATGAACGCCGTCTCCATTCCGGTTATGGCGAAGTGCCGCATTGGGCACATCGTGGAGGCGCGCATTCTCGAGGCGATGGGCGTCGACTACATCGACGAGAGCGAAGTCCTCACCCCGGCCGACGAGAAGCACCACATCGACAAGACGAAGTTCACCGTTCCGTTCGTCTGCGGCGCGCGCGATCTCGGCGAGGCCCTGCGCCGCATCGCTGAGGGCGCGTCGATGATCCGCACGAAGGGCGAGCCGGGCACGGGTAACATTGTCGAGGCCGTGCGCCATCAGCGCATGATGCAGTCGGCCATCCGCCGCGTTCAGGCGATGTCGGAGGACGAGCTGTACGCCGAGGCGAAGAATCTCGGCGCGCCGTATCATCTGCTCAAGCAGGTGCACGATCTCGGCCGCCTGCCCGTGGTCAACTTTGCGGCGGGCGGGATCGCGACGCCGGCGGACGCCGCGCTCATGATGGAGCTCGGTTCGGACGGCGTGTTCGTGGGATCCGGCATCTTCAAGTCGGAGAACCCGGAGAAGTACGCGCGCGCCATCGTTCAGGCCGTGACGCATTATCAGGACTACGAGCTGTTGGCGCACCTGTCCAAGAACCTCGGGCAGGCCATGCAGGGCATCGACCTCGCGACGCTGCGCGAGGAGGAGCGCATGGCGGTTCGCGGCTGGTGACAGACTTGACGCCTGCGAGAGCCGGGGGCGAAGGCCCGCCGGCTCTTCCACATGAGAGAGGAGGATGGGCCATGAAGATTGCCGTCATTGCGGTGCAGGGCGCCTTTCGGGAGCACATCGCGGCTCTGAGGCAGCTTGGCGCGGACGCTCGCGAAGCCAAGTGGGCGCGAGATCTCGAGGGCGTTGACGGAGTCGTGATCCCCGGCGGGGAATCGACGGCCATCGGCAAGCTCATGCGGGAGTACGACATGCTGGAGCCCGTCCGCGAGCTGGCGCGCGCGGGCAAGCCCATCTACGGCACCTGCGCCGGGATGATTGTGCTCGCCAAGCGCATCGAGGGAGAAGACACGGTCCACCTTGGCCTGATGGACGTGACCGTCCGCCGCAACTCGTTCGGGCGGCAGCGCGAGTCGTTTGAGGCCGACATTGACATCCCGGCCATTGGCGCACCCCCGTTCCCGGCCGTGTTCATCCGCGCGCCGCACATCGTGTCCGTGGGCGAGGGTGTGGAGGTTCTCGCCACGTACGAGGATCGCATTGTGGCGGTGCGGCAGGGGAATCTCCTTGCCACTTCGTTCCACCCGGAGCTCACGGACGACTACCGCCTGCACCAGTACTTCTTGAATATGGCGCAGGCGCCGGTGGCACATTGACCGAAGCGCGAGGTGTGACATGTTAGACATCCGAGCCATACGGCAACAACCCGACGTGTTCAAGGCGAAATTGCAGCGGAAGAAGGTCGATCCGGCCGAGATCGACCGGCTGCTCGAGGCGGACGCCAAATGGCGCGAGGCGCTCGGCGAAGTGGAGCGGTTGAAGGCGCTGCGCAATCAGACCTCCGAAGCCATTGCGCGCAAGAAGCGGCAAGGCGAGGATGCGAGCGAGGACATCGCGCGGATGCGCGAGGTGTCGGATCGCATTCAGGCCCTTGACGAAGAGGTGCGGGTGCTCGAGCGGGAGGTGCGGGATCTCCTGCTCGCGCTGCCGAACGTGCCGCACGACTCGGTGCCGGACGGCGAGTCGGAGGAGGACAACCCGGTCGTCAAGACGTGGGGAGATCTTCCGCAGTTCTCCTTTGAGCCGAAGCCGCACTGGGAGATTGCGGAGGCGCTCGACATCGTCGACAGCGAGCGCGCCGTGAAGATCACGGGCAGCCGCTTCGTCCTGTACAAGGGGCTCGGCGCGCGGTTGGAGCGGGCGCTCGCGAACTTCATGCTCGACTTCCACGTGGAGCGGCACGGGTACACGGAGATGTTTCCCGCGTTCATCGCGAACGAGGAGAGCCTCATCGGCACGGGCAACCTGCCGAAGTTCGGCGACGAGATGTTCAAGATCGAGGGGCTCCCTTACTACCTCATCCCGACGGCCGAAGTGCCGCTCACGAACTACTACCGGGACGAAATTTTGTCTGCTGATCAACTGCCGGTCAAATTCGCGGGCTATTCGGCCTGCTTCCGCTCAGAGGCCGGATCGGCCGGGAAGGACACGCGCGGGCTGATTCGCTTGCATCAGTTCCAGAAGGTGGAGCTCGTCAATCTGTGCCTGCCGGAGCAGTCGTACGAGGTCCTGGAGCAGCTGACGCGCGAGGCGGAGGCGGTGCTCGAGGCGCTCGAGCTTCCGTACCGCCGGATTGAAATCTGCACGGGCGATCTCGGCGCGAAGGACGCGAAGAAGTACGACATCGAGGTGTGGCTTCCGGCGCAGAATCGATACCGCGAGATCTCGAGCTGCACGAACTTCGAAGACTACCAGGCGCGGCGCGCGAATCTGCGGTTTCGCCGGGAAGAGCGGGGCAAGCCGGAGTTCGTGCATACGCTGAACGGCTCGGGCCTCGCCATTGGCCGCACGGTGGCCGCCATCCTGGAAAACTACCAGCAGGAGGACGGATCGGTCGTCATCCCGCGCGCGCTTGTGCCGTATATGGGCGGGATCGAGCGGATTGCCAAGGGCTGAGGCAGGGAGGGGTGTCGGGTGCGAATCTCCAACATTCGCGTGCGGCTGTCCGCGGACGACCTGAATTCGATGATTGCCGAGTTCGCACCGGACGTCTCACTGCGCATTCTCGCCATCCAGCCGGACGGCGTGCGCGGCCAGTTCAAATTTCTCATGTGGAATATCGACTTCGCAGCCCGGCCGACGTGCAGCGCGGACAAGGGCGAGATTTCGATTGAGATTGCAGCGCGCAAGCTCGTGAACATCCCGCCTGCCATCGTGCAGATGAGCTTGCAGGAGGCCATGAAGGATGCGCCGCAGGGCATTGAGGTGCTCCGCCAGAGCCTGCGGCTGAACGTGGCGAGCCTGCTCGAACCGCTCGGTATTGCGCTCAAGCTCAACGCGTTTTCCTGCACCGAAGGGGCCTTGGTGATCGATTTGGCGCATGTCGAGATCGACATGAAGGGCCGGACGTCGGAAGTCCGGTCGCTGTGGAAGCGACGGGGGGAGTAGCGGCAAGTTGGAACGAGGCGTGCGTTCGGAAACTAGGCGCCAGCCCATGGAGGCGTTGCGGCGCCTGTTGCATTCGATCGACGGCCGCGGGTACAAGGCGTACAAGGATCTCGAGGGGGCGTACGCCTTTCCCGCGTTTACCCTCGCCGTCGATCACGTCCAGGGCGATCCATTCGCGGATCCATCCAAGGTGCGCGTTATCGTGCCGCGGGCCAAGACCGCGGTCAGCGACGCTTGGATCGATGCGCCATGGCGCCGGGTCCGCTGTGAGGACCTTCTTGCGCGGCGCATGGACGAAGCGCTGCGCCGCCTGGCAGGTCGCGCGCGCGGGACGGGGAAAAGCGGGCTTTTGGCCATCGACGCGCCGGGGCAGAAGGTGCTGGAGCGGACGGCAGTGCAGATTGGGCGGGACGAGATCGTCATCTGCCTCTCCGTCGGCCTGCCGGCCGCCGGCAGGCGCGTGCTCGGGCGCGAGGCGGAGGAGATGCTGTGCGCGCACCTTCCCGCTGCCGTGGAGCGCGCCGTGTACGGGCTGCGCGAGGAGGACATTCGCCCTGCGGTGGAACTCGCGGATCAGCAGCAGGCCATTCGCCGGTATTTGCGCGACCACGGCCTCGTGGCCTTTGTCGCGAACGGCTCCATCCTGCCGCGCGAGAGCGGCGTGAGCGACAGGCCGATGCGCCGGGGCGCGGTGCCGTTTCAGAGTCCGCCCGAGCTCGAGATTGCCATCCCCGTGCCGCACCGCAACGAGCCGCTTCGCGGCATGGGCATTCGCCGCGGCATCACGCTCATCGTCGGCGGCGGCTTCCACGGCAAGACGACGCTCCTCGAGGCGCTCGAGCACGGCGTATACGATCACGTCGCCGGCGATGGGCGCGAGTTCGTCATCACCGATGCAGGCGCCGTGAAAATCCGGGCAGAGGACGGGCGCAGCGTGGCGCAGGTGGACATCTCGCCGCTCATCGGCGCGCTGCCTGGCGGCAAGGACACGACGCGCTTCTCGACGGAGGACGCGAGCGGCAGCACCTCGCAGGCGGCGAACTTCGTCGAGATGATGGAGGCGGGCGCCACGGCATTTCTCATCGATGAGGACACGAGCGCGACGAACCTCCTCGTCCGCGACGCCCGCATGCAGGCGCTCGTGGCGAAAGCGGGCGAGCCCATCACGCCTTATATCGACAAGGCGAGGCAGCTGTTCGACGAGTACGGCATCTCGACCGTGCTCGTCGTCGGAGGACTCGGCGACTACTTCGACATCGCCGACTGCGTCATCAAGATGGAGGCGTACGTGCCGCAAGACGTCACCGAGGAAGCCAAGCGCATCGCGGCCGCCATGCCGACAACGCGTCGGCCGGAGGGCGGCGACTCGTTCGGCGCCATCCGGGAGCGCATTCCGCAGCCCGACAGCCTGAACAGCCAGCGCGGCCACAAGTCGAAGGTGGCGGTGCGCGGGCGGCATGCCATCCAGTACGGCGCGACCGAGATCGCGCTGCACGCGTTGGAGCAGATCGTCGACGACAGCCAGACGCGCGCTATTGCCGCGGCGCTCCTGTACCTGGAGCGCAAAGGCTGGCTCACAAAAGGGCTCACGGTTCGCGAACTGCTCGACGCCCTCGAGGCGCAGTGGGACCGAGAAGGCTTAGGTTCCATCTCCTTGCGCCAAGGCCACCCGGGCGATCTCGCCCGCCCTCGCCGCTACGAACTCGCAGCCGCGCTCAACCGGCTGCGGACGCTAAGGTGCGAGCAGCGACACACAAGCGGCGAAGGGCCCGCTTCACGCGCCTGATAGGGTGAAATGGGGTCGAAGAAGCAGGGACTTGCGGCGTGCGACACGCTTGAGGAGCACATGGAAAACCTCGGGGTGGTGGCGGGCGGTACCGGGTTTGCTGGGACACGCCACGCGGATGGCGCCACGCCGGGGCAGGAAATTTCCTTTGCGGGTGTGCCGGGCTTGGGGTATAATGTATGTGCGTTTCGCAGGGCGCTTCAGCGGCGTCTGCGCTGCGCACGTGCAGGCGTGCACCCGTAGCTCAGTAGGATAGAGCGGTGGTTTCCTAAACCGCGTCTTGCGCAGGTTCGAGTCCTGCCGGGTGCGCCAGAAAAGAAAGTGGTGGCGCGGATTCTCCGAGGTCGGAGTGTCCGCGCTTTTTCGTGTCCGTATCTATTTGCAAATCTCCTTGCAAATGTTCGCGATTCAGCTGACCGACAGCATGAGCTTGACGGTCCGTCCGTTTGCGGAGATGATCACGGGCCACTGTCCAGGCGTAGTGGACGAGCCGACTCGCCACTGCCAGGTGATGAGCCCCGAGCTGTCGGCCGTCTTTGGCTCGAGGCCGCTCGCGTGACTCGGGCCAGTCTTGTAGTCCACCTCAATGGTTCCCAGGGCGCCCGGCACGGTCTGAATCGTCACAGACGCATATCCGCCTCGCTGCACATTGAGGTTGGAGGAAACGACCGTGAGCGACTGGCTATGTCCCGGGGAAGCGTTCGACCGCCCGATCGACGTGCCGGAGATCTCTCCTGAAGAAGAGGACCTAACACCCCCCATCTCAGATGGAGGTGAGCCGAAGCTCTTACCGCCGGCTGAGGCATTCGAGCCTGCGGCTGTAGTCGGCGCGCCTCTCGAAGTTGCAGATGTGCTCGGCGAAGTGACGCTCGGGCCTGCGTTGCCTAAAGAACCAGGGCTTTGCGCCGCTTGCGCGCCGCCCGCGTTCTGCTGGGATCTTGACTGTGTCTGCAGCCAACGGTTGGCCGCGTCGACGTTGAATCCTTGTGCGGTCACGTAGCCTGGGATGCTCCAAATGCCCCGATGGTGCGACTTCGCGTCATTTTGCGCCGCGTTGAGCTGTGCCAGGTAATCCGTGTTCGGAGGGTTGACGTACGCAATCCGGGCCAAGCCCTGATCTACAATGTCCCAATTGAACAAATCCGTGTTCGACAGCCAGACGTATGCGAGCAAGCGACCGTATTTGTCGCGCGTGTGCCCGGGTCGCCCTACCTGCAACCAAATACGCCGACCTGGGGGGAGTAGCCGCTTTGCGTAATTCGCCGCCTCTCGCGCGAACGGCTCGATCGGCTTGTTTGGAGCGACTTCTTCGGGCGCGTCAATGAGGAGCATGCGCACGGTTTCGTTTTTCGATCCGACCCGAACCTGAAGGGTGTCGCCGTCGATGTCCCGCAAAACCGTCGCGGCCGTAAGCCCCTTCGGGGCATGCAAAACTGCGGAACTTTGAGCCTGTGCGCTCGGTGCATTCGCTGCAAATAGACACGACGCAAAACAGGCGACGGCCAAGGACCACGAACCCCAACGCTTCATTCGAAACGTATCTCCTCCCTTACAAGATGGATGGCTTGGGAATCAGCAACGATTTGGAAGCGAATATCCAGAGAGATATGCGATATTGTAAACGACCATCAAAAAGTGGTCAAGCCATCCAGTTGGGCAGGAAAGACAAGACGGACAACTGACGCGGGATGAAGGTCGTCCGGAATGTCGATCTCGGTGAGCGCGGAAGGCGGGGGGAAGGGAACTCCGTCTCGGTCCATGCCGTACAGGTGCAGAGACAGGGCCTCTTGGGCCATGCGCATCGCGTCGGTCAGATCGTCACCTTGCGTGACGCAACCGGGGAGGTCTGGGAAGTAGACGACGTAGCTTCCATCCTCGTAAGGTTCAAAATGGCCAGATATGCGCAGGTGCGCATACATGTTCCTCCAAACTCGCGTACCGAGGTACGCGCTGTCGTTTGGGCGGTTGAAGCACGAGGCGGCCAGAGGCGTGGCAGAAGTCCCAACTGGCCCGCGCGCCGGGCGGCGGTTTGGCCTTGCCGCCGCCCCTCGTTCTGCGCTCAATACGCCACCATCGCGCCGCCCCACACCAAGCCGCCGCCGAACGCCACCAGCATGAGCAGATCGCCCCGCCGGATGCGCCCATCGCGAATAGCGGTGTCCACCGCGATGGGAATCGTCGCCGACGAGTTGTTGCCGATGTTCTGGATGGTGCTCACGACCTTCTCCGGCGGGAAGTCCAGGCTCTCCGCCACTGCGTCGATAATACGCTGGTTGGCCTGGTGCGGGATGAGCCAGTCGATCTCGTCCTTCTTCCTTCCGGTCTTCTCGAGGAGTTCCTCGACGGTGGAGGCCATCACGTTCACGGCGAGCTTAAAAATCTTCCGACCGTCCATCACAATCTTGGCCTTGGCGCCCTCGCCATACGGCGTCCTGCTACCGCCGCCGGGGATGTATAGGTTGTGGAAGTAGGTACCGTCCGCGTGAATCGTGGTGGCGATCACGCCCTCGCCGCTTTGCTCCTCGCCGCGCGAGACGACGAACGCGCCGGCGCCGTCGGCGAACAAGATGCACGTGCCGCGATCCGTGTAATCCGTGAAGCGCGACAGCGTGTCGGCGCCGACGATGAGCACGTGCTCGTGCACGCCCGATTTCACGAACTGTTCCGCCACCTGGAGTGCGGACAAGAACCCCGCGCATGTGGCGTGCAGATCAAACGCGCCGATGTTGCGACAGCCAAGCCTCGCCTGCACCTGGCAGGCGACCGGTGGCAACAGGTAGTCCGGGGTCTCCGTCGCCACGATGATGAGATCCACGTCTTCCGGGGACAGGCCCGCATCGTCGAGCGCGGCCTTGGCCGCGAAGTACGCGAAGTCCGAGGTGGCCTCGTCCGGGCCCGCGATGCGCCGCTCGGCAATGCCTGTGCGGGTCCGAATCCACTCATCAGACGTTTCGACCATTTGTTCAATCTCCACATTGGTGAGGCGCGTCTCCGGCAGATAGGAGCCGACGCCGCGAATCACGGCTCTATACAATCCATTCACCTCTTCGCCAGTATAACAGCCAACAGGAGACGCGACAGGGGGGAAAGTGCGCCAGTTTGGTGACGAAATTGACGGTTTTGCCTCATCTCATGCACAGAACGTGGGAGCGGTTACAATGGGTATCGAACAGGGCAGGCGGGAGGCGTGAACATGGAGGACCGCATTCGCGGGGGCATGTGGGGACTCTTGATTGGCGATGCGCTCGGCGTGCCATATGAGTGGCTCGAACCGGAAGCGATCCCGCCGTGGGACGAGATGGAGATGGAGCCGCCAGAGGGCATCTCAAGGTTGCATGCGGTTCCACCTGGGACGTGGTCGGACGACGGCGCGCAGGCGCTGTGCCTCTTGGAGTCCCTCCTCACGTGCGGCCGGTTCGATCCGGCGGATTTTACCGCGCGGCTCGTGGCGTGGCACGACGAGGGCCTTTGGACGGTCGCTTGGGATAGGGCGCCAGACAGCGATGGCCATCCGCGCGTTGAAGAACGGGACAGACCCGGACCAGGCGGGCTTCGTGCTTCCGGAAGGCAAAGGCAACGGCGCCTTGATGCGGGTCCTGCCTTTAGCCCTGTGGCATCGGGGCGATGACGCGTCGCTCGTCGCAGACGCACACCGGCAGGCGCGCGTGACGCACGGCCACGTCACCAATCAGGTGTGTTGCGCGCTCTACTGCCTGTGGGCGCGCCGCCTCCTTCATGGCCGAGCGCCGAGTGAGGCCTTTCAAGACGCGGTGGCACGGCTTTACGAGTTGTACGAGGCCGGATCGGCCTATCGTCGGTCGCTCGACGAGGAGGTGCGCCCGCATGAGCCTCCGGTGACAAACGGGGACGGTTACGTGGTGCACACGCTCCACGCGGCTCGACTGGCGCTCCGAGAGGCGAGCTACGAGGGCGCGGTGAAGCGGGCGATTCAGCTCGGGCGCGACACGGACACGAACGCAGCCGTGGCGGGCGGGCTCGCCGGCATCGCGTTTGGCGAGTCGCGCATTCCAGGTAGGTGGCGGCGACGTCTGCGCGGGAGCGAGAGGGTTGAGCCGCTCATCGAACGGTTGGTGGAATGGCGGCTTCGGACGTGAGCGGGAGCCGGGGCGCGGTCAGCCGTTCACGGTCGGGTAGATGGCCGTCGGATCGCCCTTGAACTTGGTCTCCGTGTAGAGCGCTGGATTGGTCAGCTCATAGCCGGACTGGCCTTGGTAGGTCAACTGGAGCGCAGGCTGAAAATACACGTTTCGGTAGACAGAAGGCTGGCGGAAGGTGCAGTAGAGCGCCACCGTCTGGCCGGGCGCGATGACAAGCGGCGCGCGCAGATCTCTCGCTTGGTGCGGAATGTCGAGGGGAAGCTCGGACGGATGCACCACGTAGGCGGTGCGCTCGATCTCGACGCCGCCTCCCACGGCGAAACCGTCGAACGTGACGGCATGGGGCCGTGGATTCTTGACGGCCATCGCGAAGACGTGAGAGGTCGAAAAGGCGCCGCTCTGCCCGGCGAAGCTGCGCAGGGGCAGGAGCCACTCCACGCGCTTTTGCACGAGCATGACGTCCATTTCGCCGAACGAAAAGCTGTGTGTCCAACGCGGCGTCGCGATGGTGAGCGTGGGCTCAGCGCCGCGGATGGATCGCCGGGCGATGGCATTGAAGTGCAGCTGGAACTCGAGGGTGTCCGCCCCGAGCTGGACTTCCCGCTGGGCAAAGGTGCGCGTATAGAGACTTGGCGTCTGGAGCTGCGCGGAAGAGACGACGCTCTGCGCGGTGGGGTTGACGTCGATGAGCAGGCATTGAAGCGCAAGCGGCGCCTGTTTGGTGGTGACGGCGTCAATCATCCAGTGGTTGATGACCGTCCACTGCGTCGGCGTGCTGGGTGAGCCGCAAGCGGTGGAAACAGCGCAAACGGCGGCGAGAGCCGCGGCGCAAGCGGCGCGAGAGAACCATCCTTGGATAGCCATGCTATCCTCCTTGTCCACGAAGCGTTGGAGAAATTATAGCACGCCAGGGCGCGGAAGACTGGGGTCTTTTCGGCAACAAGGGCCCGCCGCGGCGAGCCCTTGGAAGGCGGGGGTTGAGGTGAAAAGCGCGCCGTCAGGCGTCCCAGGACATGGACGACCAGGCGACGGCCTCGGTCTGGAGCGCCAGCATGTCGTCCATCAGGCGGGCGAGTTGCTGCGCCTGCGCTCGGCGGCTGTAGGCCTGATTCCACGTGCGCCGCTCGCCGCAAGGCTTCGCCATGAGTTGGAGCATCGCCCGCGCGATGGCGTTGGGATGGTCCGGCGGCACGATGATGCCCGCCTGCTCGCGGCGGATGAGGTCCGCAGCTTCGCCTTCGCGGAGCATGGCCAGGACGGGGCGGCCCGCGTACAGGTACTCGTACAGCTTGCCGGGCACGTAGTCTTTGGCTTGCTCCGACTGATCGCCGATGAGAAGCGTCGCGTCGGCGGCCAGCATGCGCGCAAGCGCCTCGCGGCGCGGGAGGTAACCGAGCGGCTCCACGACGGTTTCCAGGCCGAGCTGGCGGATGAGGCGGGCGTGGTGGTCATGGCCGGGATAGTCGAGCACGCCGGCGAACTGAAGGCGAATGCCGTCTGCGTGGACCTGGCGGCTCTGAAGCAGGTGATGCACGGCCTGAAACAGGGCGTCGGCGGATCGGCCGGGATACAGGATGCCGCCGTAGAAGAACGTGAACGGCTCCCCTTCGCCGCGCCGCCTGGCGGGCGCGGGCGGAAAATCCGCCTCGTCCACGCCGTTGCGAATGACGTGAATGTCGAGCGCGCGGTGCGGGTATTTCGCCGCGAAGAGGCGCCAGAACCCGTCGGTGACCGTCACAATGGCCGCTGCGCGCGCGAAGACCGCGCCTTCGAGTCTCCGCTCGAGCGCCGCGCGCCAGCCGCGGTGGTGGAAGTGAAGGTTGTCCGTCCAGGGATCCCGGAAATCCGCAATCCAGGGCGTTCGCGCGAACGCGGAGGCGACGAGGCCCGCGAGATGGGTGCTCTGTGGCCCGGACGTCGTGTAGATGCAGTTGATCCCGCACTGACGGATGATGCGTGGGGCGGCGAGGCCCGCCCGAATCGCCCACAGGACCGACTCGTCCGGGATGAGAGCGTGCGTTTGGGCCCCCTTCCACGCGCCCCAGGCGAGCCGCTTCCACAGCGGGCGCTTCGGGGACGCCTTGGGGGAGGTCATCGGCGCGGGCGTCGCGCCGCTCGTCGCGCCGTGGCCTACCATGCGGCCGGACCAGCGCGTCAGCTGTTTCGACACGGGGTCCGTGACGCGCACAATCTCGACGTCTTCTGGGATCTCGTCGAGGAGCGACGGATCGGGCGTCGCGCTGTAGACGTGATCGGCCGTGAGCACGGTGACCTTCCAGCCGAATTCGCCGAGATATTTTGCGAATTTGAGCGGGCGCTGGACGGCAATGCCGCCAACGGGCGGGAAATCGTGGCAGATGATGAGCGCGTGTCGACGCTTCATGGCACCATCTCCACCGCGCAGTCCTGCTCGGCCGGCGCTTGAGGGGCCGGCGTGGCGACGTAGGGCAGGTGACTGATCCCTTGAATCTGCCACTGCGCCTGCTTGAGGCTTGGTACGAGGCGGCGTTTGAGATCGAACACAACGAGCGGATGCTGGCAGCGGGTGAGGAGGTGGGGCCAAGGCGCCGTGTCAAACGCTTCCTGCCAGGCGGCGATGGCCACGGCGTCCGCATCGGCCAGGCAGTCTTCCAAGGAGACCGCCTGGAACGGGAAGTACGGCTCGACGGTCGGATCGAAAGCGGCCACGCTAGCGCCCCGCTCGGCGAGAATGTCCGCGAAATGGATGGCCGGGCTTTGGCGAATGTCGTTCGATCCGTCCTTCATCCCAAGGCCCAGAAGTGCCACGCGCGCCCCGGAAAGGCGTTTGCCGATGCGGTGCAGCGCCTCGTCGAGTTGGCGCGCGGCGCGGTGCGGCGCCAGGAGATTGATTTGCCGCGCCAGGGAACAGAGCGGGATGTGCTCTTCCGATGTCAGCGAAGCCGCGAGGTACGCGTACGCGTTGGGGATGCAGAAGCCTCCGACGCCGATGTTGGGCTCGAGCAGGCGCACGCGCGGATGTGTGTTGGCCATGCGAATCAGCTCATACACGTCCACGCCGTGCTGTTCGGCAACCGCTTTGAGCTCGTGCGCCAACGCGATGTTGACGTCGCGCTGCGCGTTTTCCACCACTTTGGAGAGCTCGGCGACGCGCAGGCTCGTCTTGTGGAATGGGCCGTCCGTGAGGCGCTTGAGAACGTCCACCGCGCGACGGGCACATGCGTCGGTAAGCCCCGCCACGACGACATCGAGCGTCTGGAATTCCTCCATCGCGCGGCCCTCCGCCACGCGCTCCGGCGCGTACGCCACGTGGAAGTCTCGGCCCGGCACGAGGCCGCTCGCCGGCGCGAGGCGGGGGATGATGTCGCGCTCCATCATGCCTGGGACGAGGGTGCTGCGGATGAGGACGAGATCGCCCGCCGAAAGGACGCGGCCGAGGTCGTTGATACAGGCGAGGAGCGGAGTCTTCTCCACCACCTCCCCGGAGACCGGGAGGCCGACGGTGACGATGAACGTGTCGGCTCGCTCGGCGGCCTCGGCCAGCGAGGTGGTGGCGGTGAACCGGCCGCTCGCGAGGTGTCGGCGCAGGATGCTTTCGAGCGACTCGCCTCGATACGGCTCCATCACGTGGGTGACACCTCGGCGGAGTTCGTCGACCTTGCGCTCGTCCACGTCGACACCAATGACCGTCTCGCCGCGCTCACAGAACGCGAGGGAGAGCGGCAAGCCAATATAGCCAAGTCCAACCACTGCAATGTGCGTGCGCATGCGGTTCCCCCCATAGGTTTCGGAACTCGCGAGACGACAAGTGTCTCTCGTTTATGCGCAGTCTAACAAGCCAGCGTAAACCGACTGTGAGAAGTTTGCAAAGATTTGGTGTATGAGTTGCAAGAAATCGCTCGAGCGGAAGGCGGCGAAGGCCGGCGAGCAAGCGATTGTTTTCAGACTCGTCACAAATTTGTCACACTAACTGTATCAAAACACTATTCACAAACCAGGCATTGTTTTAATACAATTGTGCCAGAACAGAGGCTCAGGCCGAGGGGAGATGAGAGAAACGGGCGATGAAGCTGAACCTCCTTGCAGTTACAAAGCGGGTCTTGAGGATTTGATGTCCTCGGCAAGTTGGCACAGGGCGAAGCGGTCCTACATGAAACAGCCATGAGACAGGCGCGATGTCACAGGCGCCGCGATATGAAACCTGGAGGGAATGGAAGATGACCTACTTCAAAACGGCGGCGGAACTCGAACAGCACTGGAAGACGGATCCGAGATGGAAGGGCGTGGAGCGCGCTTACACCGCGGAGGACGTGATCCGCCTCCGGGGATCGGTGCACATCGAACACACGCTCGCGCAACTGGGCGCGGAGAAGCTCTGGAAGCGCCTGCATGAAGACGGCTTCATCCGCGCGCTCGGGGCACTGACGGGCAACCAAGCTGTGCAACAGGTGAAGGCCGGGCTGAAGGCGATTTACGTGAGCGGCTGGCAGGTGGCGGCGGACGCCAATCTGGCCGAGCACATGTACCCGGACCAGAGCCTGTATCCATCCAACAGCGTGCCGAGCCTCGTGCGGCGCATCAACAACGCGCTGCTGCGCGCGGATCAGATTCAGACCGCCGAAGGCAAGGGCGAGATCGACTGGATGGTGCCGATTGTCGCCGACGCGGAGGCGGGTTTTGGCGGCCCGCTCAACGTGTTCGAGCTGATGAAGATGATGATTGAAGCCGGCGCCGCGGGGGTGCACTTCGAGGATCAGCTGTCGTCGGAGAAGAAATGCGGCCACATGGGTGGCAAGGTCCTCATCCCGACGTCCCACGCCGTGCGCAACCTGACCGCCGCGCGCCTTGCCGCAGACGTGCTCGGTGTTCCCACCATTATCGTGGCGCGAACGGATGCCAACGGCGCGTTCCTCATCACGAGCGATGTGGACGATCGCGACGCGCGATTCATCACGGGCGAGCGCACGCCAGAAGGGTTCTATCGGTTCCGTGGCGGCATTGAGGCCGCAATTGCCCGCGGACTCGCCTATGCGCCGTACGCGGACATGATTTGGTGCGAGACGTCTGAGCCGAACATTGAGGAAGCGAAGCGGTTTGCGGAGGCCATCAAGGCCGAATTCCCGGATAAGCTGCTGGCGTACAACTGCTCGCCTTCGTTCAACTGGCGGAAGAAGCTCGATCCCAAGACCATCGAGGAGTTCCAGGAGACCATCGCGTCGTTCGGTTACAAGTTCCAGTTCGTGACGCTGGCGGGCTTCCACGCCCTCAATTACAGCATGTTCGAGCTGGCGTACGGTTACAACCAGCGGGGCATGGGGGCGTACTCGGATCTGCAGCAGCAGGAGTTTGCGGCCGAAGCCCGCGGCTACACGGCGACGCGCCATCAGCGGGAGGTGGGCACGGGCTACTTCGATGAAGTGGCGCAGGTGGTGTCGGGCGGACTGTCCTCCACGACGGCGCTCACCGGTTCCACTGAGGAGGAGCAGTTTGTCGAGGCGTGACGGTTCCCGAGTCGGCGAAGGTCCGGCTCCCGACGTCGGCGCTCTGCGAGGATGGTTCCAACTCGGCATGGCACTCTCTTTGGGGCCCGATGGGGCCCCGTTTTTTGACTGTGTGGGCGCTTGGAAGTCGGTGGGACGATAAGAAGCGGAGCGATAGGTCGTTCGCGCATGAGCTCCTTGAGAGGCAAATGCGGTGGGGGCGGTTCTGATAAAGGTGGCGACTCAAGAAGCGCTCTGGCACACGGAGCGCGAACCGGAATCGGTGGCCAAAACCCTGGAGGTTCGCGATCTTTGAAAATTCCGCG
>NZ_BCRQ01000056.1 GCF_001552675.1 Alicyclobacillus sendaiensis NBRC 100866 | reverse complement strand
CGGCCGCTTGACATCGTCATCCAGCCCACGTATACTGCCGGTGTACTATTCGAACTAGTACACACGGAACACAGAGCCGGTGCGCCGGCGGGCCGATAGAGGGGGTGATGGCCTTGTGGCTTCGGGTGGATCCTCGGTCTCCCACACCGGTCTACCAGCAGATTGTGGATGGCATCAAGGCGGCCGTGGCGGCAGGCTGACTGAAGCCCGGTGATCGCCTTCCCTCCGTGCGCGATCTCGCCGTCTCCCTCGCCATTAACCACAACACGGTCGCGAGGGCGTATCAGGAGCTCGAGCGAAGCCGAGTGATTGAGGTCGTCCGAGGCCGGGGCACGTTCGTGGCAAACCCGGGTCAGCGTCCGCCCCCGGATGTCGAGGAGCGCGTCCATAAGCTTCGCGACACTCTGCGGCTCGCGTGGATCGAAGCCTACCATCTCGGCCTCGCCGAAGACGCCTTCGAGGAGATGTTTCACCAGGCGCGCGACGATGCGCGAGGCGAGCGAAAGGAGGAGGCATAGTGGACATCATCCTCTCCGTTCAGCAACTGTCCAAGCACATTCGAGGACAGGTGGCACTTGGCTCTGTCACCTTCTCCGTCCCCGAAGGCTCCGTCCACGGAATCCTGGGCGTGAATGGTTCCGGCAAAACGACGCTGTTGCGCATCCTGGCGGGGCTCTACCGGCCGGATGGCGGCGAAGTGGTCTGGATGGAAAGGCCCGTGAGCCCTTGGGACGATTCGGCCTGGCGCAGCCAGGTGGCCTTTGTGGATCCCACGGTCTCCCTGCCCGCGCGGTGGACGCTCCAGGACTTTCAGACGTACGGTCGGCTCATGTACGAGCGCTGGGATGAAAACCGATTTCGCAGCCTGCTGAGACAGCTCGACCTGCCTCTCGGCCAGCGCGTCCACCAGTTTTCGCTCGGCATGCGCATGCGCGCGAAGCTCGCGTTCGCGCTCGCCACACGCCCCCGCCTGCTTCTGCTCGACGAACCCACCACGGGGCTCGATCCCGTCGTGCGCCGCCAGATCTGGCAGTGGCTCGTCGGCGAAGCGGCCGATTCGGGTGCCTCCCTGCTTGTGGCGACGCACGCCGTCGACGACGTGGAGCGCCTGGCGGACAGCCTCACGGTGTTGTACCGGGGGCGCTCGGTCTGGTCGGGTCCACTGGAGGAGGCGAAAGAAAGGTTTGTGAAACTGGTGGTTCGCCCCGAAGGGCGCACCCCGCTCCACGCGTTGGACGATGCGCTCGGCTGGGAAAAGGGCGGGGATTCCTTCAGCGCCGTGGTGGAGCGGGCGTCGTTGGACCACGTCCGAGACCAACTTCGCGCGGCGGGCATTCATCAGGTCGCTGTCCAGGAACACCTCCCGTTGGACGAATGGTTTCGCCTGCTGATGCGGAAGGAGGGATACGCCTTTGATGCCGACGAAAGCGCCTAGGGCCGTGTGGTGGTACACGTGGCGCTCTCTGCGCTGGTGGCTCGTGACCACGCCGTTTGTGCTAGGCCGCGGTTTGCTATCTGGCTTTCTCTTCGCAAACGCTCCACATGCGCTGCGCCAAGAACTTGTGCGGCTGGCAATGGGCCAGGAGGCCAACGTGCTGGACCTCGGTGTCCTCTGGTCCATCGGCCTGGGCGTTGTCGGACTTGCGACGCGCCGCGTGGAGCTGATGAGTGTCCTGGCCGGCCCTGCCCGGCGGCGAGACGTGTACGGCGCTCACGCCTTCCTCACGGGAGGAACCCTCGTCATCAGCCAAATCTTGTGTCTCGTTGGCCTGTGGGCGCTCAATGCCCGCATGGGGCTGCCCGCCAGCCAGGCGCTCGTCGCACACGTGATGTTCAAGCGCCTGCTCGTCGATCTCGCAGCCTGGAGCGCGGGCGTCGCGGCCGCGGCCACCATCGCACATCCCGTCGCCGCCGGGATCTCGGCCATCGGCGTCGCGGGCTTTCCGGTATACGCAGGCACGTTCATCGAATACGTGAGCTCGAAGTGGAACGGGCCGCACCCGTCGCCCCTGTCGAACGACATCATGCACTTGTCACCCCTGATGCTGCTGGACCGGACGACGGGCGGAGCGCTCGTCGCCTACGGGATATGGTTCGTCGCCTGGATTGCCCTGTGGCTCGCCCTCGGAGCCGCGCTATTCGAGCGACTCCCGTTGGAACACCTGAACGAGGTCTTTCCGTTTGCTGTCTACCAGCGGCTGTTCGCGCTTGGCATCGCGCTCCTCGCAGGGTTTCTCGTGACCGTGTGGGCGGCGCAGGCCATGGGCCTCGGCGTCGGCAAAGCGGCGGCCATCGAAGTGGTCCTCATCTGGATGGCGTCCTGCACCATCCTGTACGCCCTGCGCAGCCGCCGTCCATTCTTCCGCTTGAGGAGGTGGGATTCGTGAATGTTGAACATGAGGGATCCGTGCACGTGTTGCAACTGTTTGACGTCAGCAAGCGCATCGGGGGCCGCGAAATTGTCCGCCAACTGAACATGAGTGTGCGCGCAGGCGAGGTCTACGGCTTCCTCGGGCCAAACGGCGCCGGCAAAACCACCACCATCCGCATGATTGTCGGCCTCATCCGGCCCACGCGCGGCGCCATCCGCGTGTGCGGCCACGATGTCGAACGCGATCCCGTCAACGCCAAGCGGCACCTCGGCGCCATCGTCGAAAATCCCGAAATGTACGGGTATCTCACCGGCCGGCAGAACCTGCTCCACTACGCGCGGCTGGCAGGCGTGGACCACATCGAAGCGCGCATCGAGCGCGTGGCCAAGCGCGTCGGCCTCGAGGATCGCATCGACGAGAAAGTCAAGCGCTACTCGCTCGGCATGCGTCAGCGCCTCGGCGTCGCGCAGGCGCTCATCGCCGATCCGAAGCTGCTCGTGCTCGACGAACCCACCAACGGGCTCGATCCGGCCGGCATCCGCGAGTTTCGCGAGCTCGTCCGCGCCCTCGCCGCCGAAGGCCTGGCCGTCTTTGTCTCGAGCCACCTGCTCTCGGAGGTCGAGCAGATGTGCGATCGCGTCGCGGTCCTGCAGCAGGGCCGCGTCATCGCGGAGGCCAGCGTGGCGGAGCTCCGCGCCAGGGCAGGCTCCTTGCTTCTGCGCGTGTCGCGCTGGGACGAGGCGGCCTCGTGGCTCCGAGCCCGCGGGTTTGACGTGGAAGGGAAGGACGGCCGATTGGTCGTCGCCCGCCTCGACGACGCCCGCGTCGCATCACTCCTTCGCGATCTCGTGGCAGCCGGATTCGACGTCTACGAGGCGGCGCGCACCGGCGGGTTAGAGCAATCGTTTCTCGCGCTCACAGGCGCAGAATCGGGAGGGGATACGCGATGAGACTCTGGCGCGTCGTGCAAAACGAATGGATGAAGCTCGTGCGCCGCAGGCGGCTCGCTGTCGTGGTGGCGCTCGCCCTGTGCCTCGTGGGCATGTTTGCCTTGGGGGAACATCATGAGAGGCAAATCTACAGCCGCGTTCCGACCCAGGCGGAGGTGTCCGCCGACTGGCGGGCCAGCGCCCAGGCGAACCTTAGGGCGGCGGAAGCACAGCTTCGTCTTCTGAAAGACTCATCCGCCAACTCCGCCGGCGCCGCGCAGACGCTCGCGGAGCTTCAACAGAACGTCCAGGAGGATCGTTACCGCCTAGCGCGTGACGTGGCGCCGCTTTCGCCCAACCTGCTGGACGGCTGGTCCGAGACGAGCCAGTTTGTCGGCGTCGCCACCAAGACCTTCATTCCGCTGCTCGTCGTCATTCTCGTTGGCGACATGGTAGCCGGTGAAATGACCCAAGGCACCATCAAGCTACTTGTCGTGCGGCCCGTGCGCCGGCGCACCCTGCTTCTCGGCAAGTGGCTCGTGTCCGCCGCGTCGGCCGCCGCGCTTTCCTTTCTGCTCTGCTTCGCGTTTTTGGGCGTCGCGCTGGCCATCGACGGGCCACAGGGCGCCATGCAGCCCGAGTGGCTGAACATCCACGTGCGCTTCTTCACGCAACCAGGCGCCCTCCAAGCCACGCCCGTCGCCGTGTACAATCACGCCGTCGTCTGGCCGATGTGGCAGGCTTTTTTGCTCCAGAGCGCGCTCGTGGCCGGCGCCATGGTGGCCGTCGCGTCCATCGCCTTCACCTGCTCGGTCCTCTTTCCGTCGGCCATGGTCAGCACGTCCGCAGCCATGGGTTCCATCATCATCGGCTTCGTGGTCTCCGCCATGGCGCGCGGTCAATCCTGGGTGAGGATGCTCTTCACCACCCACCTGAGCCTCTACGGCGATCTCGCCGGCGGCACCTCGTTCACCATCGGTTCGCCGGTCACGCTTGCCCAAGGCGTCGCGGTGCTCCTCGCCTGGACCGCGGTGCTGCTCGCAGCCAGCTTCCTGCGATTTGGCCGCCAGGACATTCTGAACGCCTGAGGCACGCCCCGGTTCCTCCTTCGCCTTTCATCTTTTCTTCTGGATTGGCTTGCAAATGGCGGCCCGTCCGGCGACGATAGACGGAAGAAAGGAGCCGGGATCGTGCAACTTTCCAGATTCTCCATTCGCCGCCCCGTCACCATCACCATGCTGATGATTGCGCTCGTCGCCGTGGGTGTCTTCGCGCTCCTCCACCTACCGGAGGAGCTGTTTCCGAAACTCAACCTGCCCGTGGCGGCGGTGGTCACGTCGTGGAACGGCGCCTCGCCGGAAGAAGTGGAAAAACAAGTTTCGCACCCGCTTGAGCAGGCGCTCGAAGGGCTGTCCGGCGTCAACCTGATGGAGTCCCAGTCGACGGCCGGCAGTTCGCTCGTCATCGTCGAATTCAACTACGGCGTCAATCTGGACGAGGCACTGAACCAGATGCGCAGCCTGGTGAACCGCGTGCAGCCGGAGTTGCCGTCCGACGCGACGACGCCGCTCGTGCAACAGTTCGATCCCAACAGCCTGCCCATCATGCGCGTGGCCGTGTACGGATCCAAGGGGGTTTCGTTGCAAACCGTCTCCGATGCGGCAGCCAACGTCGTGGAGCCCGCCATCGAGCGGCTGAATGGCGTCGCGGGCGTTCAAGAAGCAGGCGGGCTCGTCCGCCAGATCACCGTCGAGGTGGATCCGGACAAGCTGAAGGCGTACCACCTGAGCATCGAGCAGGTGGTGAACGCCATCGCCGCGAACAACCTATCCGCAGACGCGGGAGAGGTCCAGAAGGGAAGCCTCCTCATCCCGCTGCACGTGAGCGGTGAAATCGCGTCCGCGTCGCAACTTGGAAATCTCGAGATTCCGCTGCCCTTGGGCGGGAACGTGAAGCTCAAGGACATCGCCCAGATTCAGGACGGCCACGCGCCCATCGAGCTCGTGAACACGGTCAACGACGCCCCGGCCGTGACCCTGTCCATCTCGCAGGCGTCCGACGCCAACATCGTGCAGGTGTCGAATGGGGTATGGCAGTCGCTTCCGTCTATTCAGGCCCAGTTGCCGCCGGGCGTCCACGTCGAGGTGCTCACGGACGACGCGCAGCCCGTGCGAGACACCATCCGCACCGTGGTCAACCACACCGTGCTCGGGTTCATCTTCGGCATCCTCGTCATCCTGCTCATTCTGCGCAGCGTGCGCTCCACCATCGTGGTGGCGGTGGCCATCCCCATCGCCACGCTGTCGACCTTCGCGCTCATGGCCGCCGCGGGGCTGTCCATCAACTCCATCACGCTTGGATCGCTCGCCGTGGGCCTCGGCTCGCTCGTCGACTTCTCCATCGTCGTGCTCGAATCCATCTTCCGATCTCGACAGCGCGGCCTGAGCCCAAGGGAAGCGGCGGTGGTGGGCACCGAAGAGGTGGGGCTGGCGGTGTTTGTGGCCGCGTGCGCCCAGATCAGCGTGTTTGCGCCGTCCATCTTTGTGCCGGGCATCGCAGGGCAATTTTTCAAGCCGCTGTCGCTCACCGTCTCGTTCTCGCACGTGGCCGCGCTGTTCGTCGCGCTCACGTTCACGCCCATGCTCGCGTCGCGCCTTCTCACGGGGCGCCGCTTCGACGAGCCGGATCGCCTGCCGGGTCGCGACGCGCCGATGCGCTGGTACGCGCCGTTTGACTGGTCCGCGCGCTTCATGCACGGGCTCACCCAACTGTACCGCCGGGCGCTTTCGTGGAGCCTGTCCCACAGAAAGACCATCTTCGCCGTCACCGCACTCATGTTCGTGGCGAGCGTGGCCACGGTGCCGAAGATTGGCTTCGAGCTCGTGCCGAATGTGGGCGAGGACGAGATCACGGTGAGCATCCAGACCCCGCCCGGCACGTCCCTGGCTGCGACGGAACGGGTGACGAAGCGCGTGGAGCAGCTCGCTCGGGCGCATCTGCACGGGATTGAGCAGATGGACGCGCAGATCGGCGGCAACACGTATGCCGCGCTGCCGGCCACCAACCAGGCGACGCTCACCGTGCGGTTCGAGGATTCCGTCTCGAGCGAGGCGGTTGAAGCGATGACGGCTCAGTTCAATCAGCTCGCCCAGTCGATTTCCGGCGCGGCGGTCACCGCATCCGCGGCGTCCGCGAACGGCGCGAGCGGGCCGACGTCGGATAAGGTTTCTGTGCAGATTCAGGGCCCGGATGTCGCCGAGTTGACGCGGCTCGCAAACGAGGTGGCGGCTGCCATGCACCGCGTGCGCGGCTTGGAAGACATTCAGAACGGCGCCACCACGGCGATGCCGAACGTCACGCTGAAACTCGATCCGGCCCTGCTCGCTCAGTACGGCCTGACGGCGCAGGCCGTGGAGAGCGTGCTGAAGGCGGACATCGGCGGACAAATTGCCTCGACGTACGACGTGAACGGCAACACGTACAACATCGTCGTCGAGATGCCGCCGAGTTACGCGCAGAACCTCAGCCATTTGCAGGATCTGACGGTGGAGAATCAGGCGGGGCAAATGGTGCCCGTGACGAAGCTCGGCACCGTGTCGAACGGCTCCGAGCCGCCAAGCATCACGCACATCAACGGGGTTCGCACCGTGGAGGTGACGGCGACGCCGTACGGCATCACGCAGGGCCGCGCGCAGCTGGAACTCGCCAAACAACTGACGTCGATCCACGTTCCTGAGGGATACAGTGTGGGATTCGGCCAAGGCGGTGCGTTCCTGCGCCAGACGATGTTCGACATGCTGTGGGCGTTCGTCTTCTCCGTGGCGCTTTTGTACATGCTGATGGCGAGTCTGTTTGAATCCTTGCTCACGCCATTTGTCATCATGTTCTCGCTGCCACCGACATTCATCGGGGCCGCTCTGGGCCTCGTGCTCACACATCGCTCGCTCAACGTGGACTCGGCCATCGGCGTGATCATGGTGATGGGCCTCGTGGCGAACAACGCGATTGTGCTCGTGGACTACGCCAACCGGCTGCGACGGGACGGCAAGCGCCTGCGCGAGGCGCTCATGGAAGCCGGCCCCGTTCGACTGCGCCCCATCCTCATGAGCACGGCGACGACGGTGCTCGCGATGCTGCCCCTCGTGATTGGCTACGGCAAGGGCGTGGAGACGCTCGCGTCCATGGCGACGGTCATCGCGTTTGGACTCACGTTCTCCACCCTGGTGACGCTCGTTTTGGTGCCCGCGGTGTATTTGGCCCTGGCGGGAAAGCGCGACGAGCGAAAAGAGGCTGCCCAGGCGCGCTATGCGCCCTGAGCAGCCTCTCGTTATGGGACGAGATCGACCGGAACGCCCATCTCTCGCAGGTGATGAAAAAACGTCGGACAGGTCTTCGAGACGCAGCCCGGATCCTCAATCTCGACGCCGTCCGCGCGCAGGGCGAGCACAGAGAGCGCCATGGCGACGCGGTGATCGTCGTACGAGGGAAGCCGCGCGGGCCGAGGCGCGCTCGGATAGACGACGACGCCGTCCTCCCGCTCCTCGGCGCGGACGCCCACGCGCGCGAGGCTCTCGACAATGACCCGGATCCGGTCCGACTCGTGATGCCGGATATGGCCGACGCCGGTGATTTCAATCGGACCGTCCGCGAACGGAGCCAGAAACGCAAGGGTGAGCGTCTGATCCGACATCTCCTTCATGCTGATGGAGAAACCGCCGCGAAGCGTCGCAGGACCTCTGACCTCGATGCCCGCGTCCGACGACGTCACCTCGCACCCCATCTTCGCGAGCACGTCGACGAAGTGGACGTCGGGCTGGCGCGTGCCGCGCGCGAGGTTCGTCACCCGCACCCGCCCGCCCGTGACGGCGGCGGCCGCGAAGAAGTAACAGGCCGTGGACGCGTCCGCCTCGATGTCGTACCGGCGGCCGCGATACCTCGCGGTGTCGACCGAGATGGAGGCGAGATCGTCCGCAGCCGCGCACTGCGCGCCGAACGCGCGCATCATGTCGAGCGTGATGTGCACGTAGGCGTGCTGGACGATGTGGTCCACGATGCGCACGGTCACCGGCGCGCGCGCGTAGGGCGCCGCGATGAGCACCCCGCTCACGAACTGCGACGACTGCGCGCCCGACATCTCGACCGCTCCGCCGGCGAGCCCTCGCGCCTTGAGGCGAATGGGCAGCGTGTCGGGGCGCTCGAGCGGCTCGATGTCGGCCCCAAGCGCACGCAGCACCCGAAACAGTTCGCCCATCGGCCGCTCGTTCATCCGGCGGCTGCCCGAAATCTCGTACTCGCCGGTTGTGGCCGCGAGCGCGGCCGTGAGAAACCTCGCCGTCGTGCCGCCGGCGCCCGTGTACACGCGCGCCTCGCTTTGCGGGAACTGCCCATTGCAGCCCGTCAGGCGCACGACGTCTCCCTCCACCTCAACCGGGACGCCGAGCGAGCGCAGCGCCTCGATGCACCAGTACGCGTCGTCGCTTCGCAGAATGCCCGACAGCACCGACTCGCCCTCCGCCATCGCGGCGATGACGAGCGCCCGATTCGTCACGCTCTTCGATCCCGGCACGCGCACGTCCGCGTCCACCGGGCCGCTGGCAGGCCCCACCCGCGCGAGCCGGTAGCCCCCGAGCGCCCAGGGCGATCTCGCCTCCAGATCCGCGCCCTGCCTCGCGTCCGCCATCAGGGCACCCGCCGGATCTTTTCGGCAATGGGCGTGCGCGGTTTCGCCGGCGGAACCTCCTCCGGATAGCCCAAGCCGATGATGTTGGCAATGTCGTAGTCGTCCGACACGCCGAGCACCTGGCGCGCGTGCTCCTGCCAGCCGATGGACGTCCAGCGAATCCCAGCGCCGTGGGCCTCCGCAATCAGGCTCAGGTTCTCGAGAAAACACGCGACCGCCATCAGGTTCTCGTCGCGCTCCATCTGCGAGTTGCCCCGCTTGCTGAGCACCGCGAGCACCACCGGGGCGTCCCCGAAGTTCGCGCCGTGGCGCAGATTCATCCGCGCCTCGTCTCCCACCACGATGATCTCCCACGGCTCCGTCATCTTGTGGTTCGGCGCGTTCGTCGCCTCCTGCAGCCAGCTCATCCACGTCGCTTCATCGATGGGATCCGGCTTGAACTGCTTGATGTGCCGGCGCCCTCGAATTGCCTCCAAGACCTCCATGAATCTCCCCCTCTCGCACCTTTCACTGCGATCCCGCGGCGCGCTTCGGTCTGCGCCATGCGGAGAGATCGCGGCCGAGCACCTCCTCGAGGCGCGCCACGTCCGGCGCAAAGAACGCCGTGAGCTCCTCCCGGAGGTCGGGCTCCATTTCTATCCGCCCGAGCACCATCGACTTCGCCCGGTTGCCCCAGCGTTCGCGCACCGCGGCCGGAATGAACGGCTTCACGATTTCCTTCAGCGCGTTCGGCTTCGCGATGAAGTTGTAGAGCGATCTCGACTTGGGCACGCCCGACTCGTTGTGGCGGATCGAGGTGTCGGGAACGAAGTCGGTGGACACGCCGAGGAAAGCGCAGCAGTCGCGCACTACCTGGACGGGATCGCGCGCGAAGTCCTCAAACAGGATCACCTTGACCTGCTCGCGCCCGAACACGTCGAGGTATCGCTTCACCTGCGCCGCATACAGGCCGACGGCACGATAATACCACAGCGGCTCGTAATGTTGCCGGATGCGCTCCTCCTCCTTGGCGAGCGACTCGCGGAACGAAAGCGTCTCGCGTTCGTCGCGCACCAGGTGCATGTAGGCGGAGAAGGCGCGATCGACCGGATTGCGCAGCATGATGAGGATCTTGGCGTCGGGGTACGCGTCGTGCATCCGCTGCGCCGTGCCGGGGTAGAACAGGTAAAACACCGACGCCTCGCCGACGGCCCGCTCGCCTCGGACGCCGTCGAACAGCCGAAGGTACTGGGCCTCATCCCGAATCGTGTACAAGTTCATGCCCTCGTCGCCGGGACCCGTGAAACGCTCGGGAAAATCGGGGATGGAGAAGAAGTGCGCCTCTTTCTTCGGTGGAATGTAGATGTCCGGGTGCTGGCTCAGATACCGGTCGAGCGAACTCGTGCCGCATTTTGCCGCGCCGACGATGAAGAAGTTGGGTCGCGCCACGTCCATCCCCTACCTTTCCCCGGCCGCCCGCTCGGCCGCGGCGCCGTCTTGCAGACCCAGGTGTCCCGCTTCCTCGAGGTGATGGAGAATGGCTTTGACGCACGCTTCGACGGACATGCGATCCGTCCGCACGACCACGTCCGGCGCTTCCGGCGGCTCGTAGGGGTCGTCGATGCCCGTGAAACCCTTGATCTCCCCCGCCAGCGCTCGCCGATAGAGCCCCTTCGGATCGCGCGACTTGCAGACCTCGACCGGGCAGTCGACAAACACCTCGATGAACTCGCCCGGTTCAAAAAGCGCCCGAGCCGCCTCGCGATCCCGCCTGTACGGGGAGATGAGCCCGCAAATCACGATGACGCCCGCGTCCACAAACAGCTTGGCCACCTCGGCCGTCCGGCGGATGTTCTCCGCGCGATGGTCCGCCGAAAAGCCGAGATCGCGATTCAGCCCATGGCGGAGATTGTCGCCGTCCAAGAGATACGTGTGCACGCCTCGCTCGTGCAGCGCGAGCTCCAGCGCGCAGGCGATGGTCGATTTGCCCGATCCCGACAGACCTGTCAGCCACACCACACAACTCGAATGCCCGTTCAATCGGCGCCTGTCCGCCTTCGTCACCGGCGTCGGCTGCCACACGATGGTACTCATCGCTCACCCTCACTTCATGTGTGTCTCCCCCAACAGACGCTCCATGTGAGCCGCGAGTTTCCCGACGACTTCTGCACTGGAGTACGCCATGGGCACGGGCACGGAGAACGACTCGCCGCGCTGATACGCGTCCATCATCGCCACCATGGCGGACGCGATCCCGTCCACGTCGCGGGGGCTGCAGACGACGTGCCCCTGCGCGCGCAGGATGTCCGCGGCCGTCCCCTCCACGTCCGTAATACCCAGTATCTTCCTTCCAGCTCCCAAATAATCGATGAGCTTCGAGGCCAAAAACGGGTTGCGCCCCGTGGCCGATGGCGCATCGATGAGGACCAACACGTCCGCCTGCCGCATGCGCGCGAGGCTGTCGAGATACGACACCCTTCCCTTGCGAATCGGGACGGGCGATTGCGCCACGATTGGCTCGAACTTCGACTCGACGTTGCCGTAAAACTCCACAGCCACGCGTTGCCGCATGCCGGGACGCTCGCTGAGCGCATTCTCAAGCCCCACCACAAAAGGCTCCGGCGAGCGCTGTCCGTAGAAGTCGCCGAGGTACGCAAACAGCAGTTTGTCCGCGATCTCTGCCGGGCGCTCGACGCGCTCCGGGTAGAGCTCTGGCATGAAGTGATGGGGCAGGACGATGGACTTGTCCGCGACGGGCACCTGCGGATACAGATGAACGTATTGGTCAAGGATTTCCTGCGTGGGAAACACGAGCGCGTCCGCTTTGGCGACGACCGCCCGCTCATTCGCCTCGTCGAACGCTTTGCGCCGCGGCGTGCGGCTCATGTGGTACGGATTGTGCGCCCAAGGATCGCTGAACTGAGCAATCCACGGTTTCCCCGTCCGCAGCTTCCAGCGAAGCGCGAGGAGATGGCTCGCGCCGGGCTGGGAACGGCTGTAGAGGAGATCGACGGGAAGGTCCATGGAGGCCGGCGTCTGCCTCGCCCACAGCCACGCTTCGTCGGCGAACCGCCCGATGATCTTTTCCAGCGCGCGGCGCGGCTTGTACGCAGACGGCATCCAGGTGGGAAGCCGCTCCACCTCGATGTCGTCCGGGAGGGCGAGCGTCGCATCGGCCGACGGGACACTCGCCGTGATGAGGCGCAGGCGGAACCAGTTTTTCAGCACCTTGAGCGTCTTCCACACCAGAATCGACTCAGCGTTCAACACAGGCGGCGCGTGGTATGAAATGACCGCGACAGTCGGTTTTGCGTTGGGCAACGGATGCTCCCCCTGTCCGAAAGATACATCCGTAGTATAGCGAAACGGTCCGCTGCCGGAACTCACGCCCGCGGCAGCCATGCGACCGATCCGTCCGGAACCTCAAGCGAGGGCCGCCGATAGAAGGCGAGAATGTCCCGCAGATGGGCGACGTCATCGACGCGTTCCGTTTCCACCACCTCAAACACGAGCCTGGACGGATGGACGGCGTGTCGCTCTGCAGCCGCGAACGTCGACTGCAGGCAATGCTCGGGCGCGTAGATGGCGGTCGGAACGAAATTGACGAAGACGTCCCAGTCCGCGGGCAGCCGGCTCGCGGTCGCGATGGCCTCGATCCGACAGGCGCGATCGAGCGCAAACAGCCTGGATGGCTCGCGCGCCGCCTCAAAGAGCGCGTGCGGCGAAATGAAGCTTCCGTCCGAGGCCGTGGCTCGGACGAGCATTTCACACGCGACCACGGTCCTCTTCGTCAAGTCCACGATGGGCTGCATGGCCATGCGGATGGCGCGCCTGGCGAGCAATTCATCCACCCAAAGGGACGGCAGGCCACCGACAAACGCGTCAAACGGGCGAGCCGCCCCATCGCCCCCATCGGGGCCCTCCCATTCGACGCGCCACGCACGCGTATCGAAGAACGCTTGCCAGTATGCTGCGCGCGCCACAAACACGTCAGGGGGCATCAAGACGGACGTCGCATCCAGCCAGTGCACAGAACGTGCAGACGCGAGGGAGCGCCTCACGCCCTCCGCGTCACTGTCCGGAACCTTCAGCGTGATGCCAGTACGCCAAGCCTCACATCCAGGACACGTCATCTCAAAAACCTCCGCGCGATTCAAGCAGGATACCCTTCGCTCTTAGGTTTTCGAGACAATCGGCGAGATACCTGTCGTCGTGTTCTGGATAGATGGGCGACGACTCGGCATAGCGAGAAGGGTCAATGTCCGCGAGCGGCGCCCGCCTTCCCCGATAGCGCGGATCCCACCAGGCGGGATCTACATGGTACCCTCGGCGCTCCATCTCCTCCGTGACCAGCCGGTGGTACTGAACCAAATACTCGTACGGATGCTGAAAGACGTAGTTCACCGTCGCGTGGGGCCGATTCCAGCCGAGTCCGCGCAGCGCACAACACTCCCGGTGCTGCCCCAGCAGTTGTGCTCGCGGAAGCTTCGGAATCAGCGCTTCATGCCAGAGTCTCACAGTCGCAGGACGCCCTTTCACCAAGCGGCCATGGCGCTGTCGAGGGGTCTGAAACCCTCCCCCTCAGCGTACAGGGCCAACCTTGAAATTTTCTTGAGGAATTTTTGAGATTTCCAATCCACCGGGGCGCCGACGTCAAAGAGCGCCTACCCCATCCCGTTCAGGCGCCGAACGACCTCGTGGTCTCATCCGGCGGGCCAGTCCGAGGAAGATGCCAATTCCAACGAACGGACAAAATGCGAAGCGTGGCGACCAGGGCAAAGAGCAGATATTCTTCCCACGCCGCCCGAATGAGGCCGAGCCCCACCGCGGCGCCGGCCAGCATCGCCCAAATGGCGTAAATCTCGGTCTGAAAGACGAGCGGCTTTCGGGACGCGAGGAGATCGCGGATGAGCCCGCCGCCAATCCCAGTCATCAGGGCAGCCACAACCGTGGTCACAAACGTGCTGTGCACCCGATACGCGTACATTGCGCCCTCGACCGCGAACGCCGCCAGGCCGATGGCGTCGAAGAAGCTGACGATCCGGCGAAAGCGGTGCACGAAGCCGTACGGCAGGATGAGCACGGCCGTGATCGTCAGGGCAGCCGTCAGAAACAGCACCGGCTGATGCCAGATCTGCGCAACCGGCAGCCCGACGATGAGGTTGCGGATCATGCCGCCGCCGAATGCGGCCACAAAACCAAGCACATACACGCCGAGCCAGTCGTACCGCTCTTCCATGGCCACGATCGATCCGCTCAAGGCGAACGCGATGGTTCCGACGACGTTCAGTACACTCCAGACGATGGAACATTCCTCCTTATGCAAACTGTTTGAGCGCCAGGGAGCGCACGAACATAGGCGCCCTCAGCGAGGAGACATGGCCTTCGCATCCGCCACAAGCAGGTCGAGAAACTGCTCCTGAAACTGAGACACAACACCTGGAGGTCCTATTCGCACTGCTCCAGCGTGTAGTCCTGGATGAGCCCCGTGTGAAGCACGGCGCCGTGAACGTCCAGGGGGCGAAGCCAGTAGCGACGCTTCATGTGATTTTCATAGAACACGCGCATGATCAGATGATAACGCGAAACGTTCTCCGCGTTCAGATATTTGAACTCGGACAAGGACTTCAGATGTTCTGGGCCGATGTTTGGCAAGCGCTCACCCCCAAGGCGAACGGACTGCAATCACCTTGCCCTACATCTTACCTCATTCCCGAGGGCGTGGAGCGGAGGGGGCATTCGGAAGGCGGGCATGCGGGGAAAGCGTTTGGCCTCGCGACGTGATGTGAGGAAAGCGAAAGGCGCGGAAACGAATTCCGCGCCTTTCACGCCTGGATGCCAATCGGGAGTCACTTCACATGCAGCGTGACAACGCTCGTCACACTGCTCTCGCCAACCACGGAGACGGAAAGCGTCAATTCCGCGCCCGCCTTGCCGAGATCCTTCGGCAGGGTCAGCGTCTCCGCGAAATCGCCTGCGGCGTTGGTGCCGATGATCTTCTGCACCAGCACCTTCTTTTCGCTGTTGGTCAAGGTGATTTGGACGTCCTTCTTGGCCAAATTCGACGAAACGCGGCCGTCCACCTTCAGCGCGGCGCCTGCGGCGACGCTCGTGCCGGCAGCAGGAGCCGCCAAGGTCACGGACGACTTGGCCGTCTCCGTCGCCTTGCCGGACGACTTCGCCTCGGTCTTATTCTCCTTGTGCGTCGAAGCGCTGGCCCCCTTGTGGTCGTGCTTCACTGTGACGGCTGTACTCGCCGCACCGCTCGACGTCGTGTTGTTCGCGCTCGCAGCTGTGCCGCAACCCGTCACCATCATGGCCGCTGCCGCCGCCACGCCCAACACGTACAGCATCGACTTGCGGTTCATACACCCATCTCCTCTTCTTGGTTTTTGTTTCTCGGGCATCGCATCATTCGACGCCCAAGATGGAATGTGCCACCCGGGCCTCAAAACCACCTCAGATGTAACCGCTTGAACCGTGGCAGTTTTGTGACGAGGACCATCCTGGGCCTGCCGTGCCACGAGGCTCGCCGCGGTGGGCGTTCGGTTTGCGCCATGGTGCAACGACAAAAAGGCGCCCCGCCTCCCCAACACGTGAGGAGCGGGACGCCAGTTGAGACGGAGGTTGTCAGCGGGATTGCTCGAGCGCCTCGATGACGGCTTTCGCGGCGCTGATGCCTGACTGCGGATTCTGCCCCGTGATGAGGTTGCCGTCTCGTTCGACGTGATCGGACCACGTCGGCTGGGCCACGAACTGCGCGCCAAGCTCGCGCAACCGCGTCTCCAGCATGAAGGGCACCTTGTCGTCGAGCTTGACGGCGCGCTCCTCCTCATTCGTAAACGCGGTTACGCGCTTGCCTTTGACGAGCGGATCGCCGTTCGAGAGCCGCACGTTGACGAGCCCAGCCGGACCGTGGCACACGGCGGCGACGACTTTGCCGGATTCCGCAAACGCGCGAATGAGCGCCTGGAGTTCCGCGCTGTTTGGGAAGTCAAACATGGTGCCGTGACCGCCGGGCAGGAAGATGGCGTCGAAATCGGACGCGGAGACCTGAGAGAGGGGAATGGTCCGCTTCAAAACCTCGACCGCCTCGGGCCACTGATTGAGCTCGCCGTTCTGCACGCTGCGCTCATCAATCGGCGCCTGCCCTCCGCGCGGGCTGGCCACCGTCACCTCGTACCCGGCTTGCTTAAACTCTGTATACGGCTCGGCAAATTCGGACAGCCATAGCCCTGTCGGGTGCCCGTCCGTCATCTTGTCTGCACTCGTGACGACCATCAAGACTTTCTTGGCCACACGCGTCACCCTTTCATTTTTAATGTCACTTACATATTACAAGTTTCATCACCCAGGCGCAAATGATTCGAGACATCGCTAGGGCCAGTCCCATCCTCGCATGTGTGGCAGGCGAAAGCCCCGCCTATGTGGCAGGGCTGCGCTTTGGCCTGCGTTTCATGCCGATCCCGCATCCAGGCATGAGCGTCAATCCTTTGCGAACGCTCTCTGCACTTTCTTCCCGTCAAAACTGAAGGTGACGTCCCGTCCTTCGACGACGGTCTGCAGGTGCACAGGACGGCCCCACAGGCGGTAGAAGTAGGGCAGCGTCTTTTCCAGGTGACGGAGATCGAGCTCCATCCCTTC
Organism: Alicyclobacillus sendaiensis NBRC 100866; assembly: GCF_001552675.1. Taxonomy (GTDB): domain Bacteria; phylum Bacillota; class Bacilli; order Alicyclobacillales; family Alicyclobacillaceae; genus Alicyclobacillus; species Alicyclobacillus sendaiensis. The sequence continues at coordinate 1,105 of NZ_BCRQ01000056.1, read as the reverse complement.
GTACGCGTGGCGAATGAGCAGTTCGCCGTTGCGCCGGTAGTCCCCGTCCTCCACGTACAGCACAGGAATGCCGCCGTTGATGCGCGAAGCGACGAGCGCGTCTCGCACCTTCTCCCAATCCTTCTCGACGACGCGCCAGTCGTTACCCACCTTTTGATACACGTACAGATCGAGTTTTTCAATCAGGTCCTTGGTCAAATAGTTGCGCAAGAAGGAGACGTCCGTCTCGATCTCGCGCACCTCGAACATCTTCTCTCGCCCCTCACCCGGCCGACGGCCGTACCGCTCCTGCTCTTCCTTCGTCGGTTCGTTCCACCGCCGCTCAATGTCCTCCCAGATGGCGAGACCGACGTGATAGGGATTGATGCTCGTTCGGGAAGGCAACACGACGCCCGCGTGCATCTTGGCAAACTCCACGGCCTCTTCGTCCGACAGATCCATCTCCCGCATGATGCGCAGGTGCCAATACGTCGCCCAGCCCTCGTTCATGATTTTGGTCTCCAACTGAGGCCAAAAGTAGAGCATCTCCTCGCGCAGCATGGAGAGGACGTCCCGCTCCCACTCCTCAAGAACAGTGCTGTTCTCGATGATGAACAGCATCACGTCCTTGTTGAGGACGCGAGCTGGGAGCGGCTCTTCAACCTCCTCCGGCAGCGGACCGTCGAGGGCGAACAGATCGTCGTACGGGCCCGGCTGGCGCGGCTTTCGACCCGGTTCATGGCGCTCCCCCAGGCGCTTGCGGTACATGCGCTCCTTGGCGGCGCGGCGCGCGTTTCGCCCCTCCTCTGACGGATCGACGTGCTCGGCAATCGCGAGACCTGCGTCAAGCAGCTCCTCGACCCGGTGCCTCCCGTGTTCAAGCTCGTAATGATAAATTCGCTCGGCGCTCGACGCCATGCGCTCCACCATGTCTCGGGACGTGTGTCGGAACGCCGCATTGTTCTTAAAGAAATCGCAGTGCCCGAGCACGTGTGCACACACGGTCTTGTTTTGTAAGAGCGTGTTGCCGTCGAGCAAAAAGGCGTAGCACGGATTCGAGTTGATGACGAGCTCATAGATGCGGCTCAGGCCGAGATCGTATTCGAGCTTCATCTTATGGAATGTC
>NZ_BCRQ01000055.1 GCF_001552675.1 Alicyclobacillus sendaiensis NBRC 100866 | reverse complement strand
CCAAGGCCATCTGAATCGTGTGTCCGCCTCGCCCCTCCTCTGGCGCCGAGGCGATTACACCATGCCCGCTGCTTCCTGTAGCTCCATCGCGTGCATCAGGTTGGCGAAAATCTGCACCGTGGTGACGGCTCCCACACCGCCCGGGGTCGGCGTGTAGGCCCTCGTCTTGGCCGCCGCTTCTGGGGCGAGATCGCCCTGCACATCCCCGTTTTCTGCCTGGGAAATGCCCACATCGACGACCGTCAGATGCTCGTGGACCATGTCCGGTCCGAGGAGCCCGCCCTTTCCCACCGCGACGATGGCGATCTCGCTCTCGCGCAGGTGCGCGCGCACGTCGCGCGTGTGCTCGTGGCACGCCGCCACCGTCGCGCCTTCCGCGATCAGCAGGTGAAGCAGCGGCATGCCGACGGTCTGGCCGCAGCCGACGAGCGTCACGTCGGCGCCTTTGAGATCGTAGCCGTAGTGTTTGAGCAGGCGGATGCAGGCGAGCGGCGTCGCGGGGTAGAGGGCGGCCTCCGGCGTCGGTTTGGCGAACGAGTGGCACGGCGACAGACCGTCGACGTCCTTCAGCGCGTGAATCGCGCCCACCACACGCTGCACGTCGACGCCCTGCGCGAGCGGCATCTCGATCATGATGCCGTGAACGGACGGATCGTCGTTCAGCGCCTGAATTTCGCGCACAATGGCTTCCGTGTTGCTCTCTTGAGGCATCTCGATCACGTCGCACTGGATACCGAGCCGCTCCGCGATGCGCTTCTTTTGGTTGGCGTACACGCTCGCGGCGTGATCGTCATTGGCGAGCAGGGTGACGAGTTTCGGCTGCACGCCGCGGGACTTCCAGGTATCCACGTTCTTCTTCACATCATGGGACAAGGCCTTGGCGACGGGACGGCCAAGCAAGGGTTTCGCCATGGCGGACAACCTCCCGAAATCAGGATCGGCAAGGAGCGAGATGTTTAGCCGACGTTTGGCGCCTTTCGAACATGCAAAAGACCGCCTGGGTGTGTCGGGCCCAGGCGGTCGGCGGATATCGCTGTGCTCCCTCGTGGTGCTCCACGCTAAGCCGCCAGTCGCACAGCGGAACGGATTCGATTGTGACTGTGAATCAAGGCTCAGACGAGCCGGCAACGAGAAGCGCCGCGGATGCGGCGGTTCCACTGAGAATATAGCAGGAGGAAACGAGGTTCGCAAGGGCGTATGGGGCGAACGCTGCCCGTGCCACATTGCTCGAACGTGCCGTCGGCGAGATTGCGGCGCGCATCGCGCACTGCCTGCTTCATCGGCTTCGTGGTGATCACGGCGCAGATCTGCATCCTGCTGAAGCCAACGTGGATCCCTCAGTCGGGGAAGGCATCGGAGGTCGCCTGACGTGGGGGAGAGATCTTCAGGCCACGGAGGGGTGGCTCACCCGCATCTCGCGGCCCCGGCCGGCGCCTCGCCCAACCGGGGCGCGATACGTGTTTGTAGGTAGAAAGCTATCCCCGCATCAGGACGCGGGCGGCGCCGGCTGGTTGGAACCGTACGCGACGTTGAATCCGTCGGTGTCGGAATCAGGTGCGGAGGGCACCGAGACCACCGCGTTGTTCTGAACCATGTAGCCGCCGTCGGATATGGTAAGACCTGGGTTGCCGCCGTTCACGGTGCCGGGATCGAACGTGGTCTCGCCGTAGTTCGCGAGGGTGGCGATCCGTCCGCCAATCTCAGGCGCCTCCTGGATCCATTCGGCGGAGGAGGCGGGGCCCGAGTACGACTGCGTGGTGGTAAACGTCTCATTGCGCGTGACGTCGGTCAGGGTGATGGTCCAGGTCCCGTTGCCGTTGTTGTGAATGTGCGCGCTCATGTGGTCGCCCGGCGCGATGGTCATGGACAGGATGACGGTTTCGGGCGCGGGGAGGATCTCCCACCAGGCGTCGTATTGCGCGTGGCCGTTCACATAGTCCTGCTCGGTGCCCGTCTGGATGAGATCGCTGTTGTTAAAACCATCAATACCAATCCAGCTGGATGAGTACGTATTTTTCTTCGACGGGCTGACGGCGGGCACAATCCAGTTGCCCGTGATGTCGTTGTACGTGCTGCCGGTGATCGCGTACCCGGACCAGTTGGAGGCGGACCAGCCGAAGCTCGCCGCCCGGATGCTGTTCGGTTTTGGTGCCGTGTTTGGTGAGAGCGCTTGCCGCGGCGCGTGATAGATGGCGGGTGTGGCGGGCGCCGCCGCGAGGTGTGGCCACGCCGCGAGGGCCCCAGCCGCGGCAAGCGACGCGGTGACCCAAACGGGCGCTTTCCATGCCGTGGTGCGAGTCATGCACAGATCCCCCTTTTGAATGGCACAAAGTGAAGGGAGCGAACCTCGCTCAGCTCGCTCCCTAACCCATATTCAAAATCGTCTGTCCGAAATCCTCTGGACGGCCCTGCCATGCCATCATCAGTTGGCGGGCATGCGGCGAAGATGAGGACGCCGGCGATGACGCATGGGAGGACATGAACCTACCTCTTCAACCTTTATTTTCTTTTGTTTACCATATGTCAGCAGATAGGTCAACGCAGGGGGCACCGCAAATCGAGCGGGTGGGGTATGATCGTGGCGATAGAGCAGAGTCCCAGAGGGATGAAACACGTGTTTCACTACGAAGGCAGATGGACAGGTGGTCGAGCGGGCAGCGGGGAAATCCAGGTTTGCGGCCTGCAAGCGACCGTGACAAGACCAACGCTTGCCTGGTAACGTATCCATCCCTGTGGGACCTGAAGTGCTCGTCAACGACGGGCGCGAGTGCTCGCACAGCGGAAGGACGCGATGGGATAGCTCAGGGGTCCATTTTCGGAAAGCGTCCGCCCATCACACATCAAGGAGGACTCATCCATGCAGGACATCTCCGGTTACACGCGCGGGCTCGCCTTCGCCAGCATGCGCAGGTTCGCCGATCTCGTCGCAGGCCATCCGGACGCCATCATCCTCACCATTGGCCAGCCTCATTTCCCGACACCTGCGCACATCGCGGAAGCGGCCAAGCGGGCCATTGACGACGGCTTCACGTCGTACACGCCAAATCGCGGCATCCGCCCGCTGCGGGAAGCGGCCTCGGCGTACTACGAGCGCTTCACCGGGCATCGGTACGATCCCGACCGGGAGGTGCTCGTCACCGTGGGGACCACGCACGCCATCGACATCGCCGTGCGGGCGCTCCTCGCGCCAGGCGACGAGGTCGTCATTCCGGCGCCTGCATATCCTGGCTACGAGGGCGCCGTGCGCTTGGCGGGCGGCCATCCCGTCTTTGTCGACACGCGGTCCACGGGTTTCCTGTTGACCCCAGACGCGCTCGCGCGGGCCATCACGCCGCGGACGAAACTGGTCATTCTCGCGTCGCCCGCGAATCCCACGGGCGCGGTGTACAGCGAAGACGAGCTCTCGGCGCTCGCGCGGATCTGCGTCGAGCGAGACCTGTACGTGTTGTCAGACGAAATTTATGCCGAGCTTCAATTCGACGGATCGCCGGTGAGCGCGTCTCGCATGGTGGGAATGCGCGAACGTACGGTGGTCCTGCACGGGCTTTCCAAATCACACGCCATGACGGGCTGGCGAATCGGATTTGCCTTCGCGCCAGAGCCCATTGCGGCGGAGATGGCGAAGGCCGCGCAGTTCAGCGTGAGCTGTCCGTCGAGCATCAGCCAGATGGCGGCCCTCGAAGCGCTGACGAACGGCCACGAGGACAGCCAGCCGATGCGAGAGGCGTATCGCGCGAATCGCGATCTCGCCGTCGAGGCGCTGCAAAGCATGGGCGTTCCGGTGGTGAAGCCCGCCGGCGCGTTTTACGTCTTCCCCGAGTTGCCCAAAGCGCTTGGCATGACGTCGGATGCGTTCTGCGAGGCGCTCGCGCGGGAGGCGCATGTGGCGCTGGTCTCCGGGTCGTGCTTCACGCGCTACGGCGAGGGGTACGTGCGCGTTTCGCTTGCGTGCTCCGAAAACGCGCTGCAGGAAGCGCTCGAGCGGATGGCGCGGTTTGTGGCGCGCCGCCGGCAGGGGTGACGGACACGGTCGAGGAGGGCACGTGGTGGCGATCCGTCGATGCGGTTCGCTGTCAGCCTGCGTCAAATGGCTTACGCAGGCAAGCCCACCCACCCATGTTGAGCGCCGGCTGTATTCCTTCTGTCATCGTCGCGGCGTGCTGCGCGGGCGGGATCGCATGAAGCGCGCGCCAAACGCTCACATTATGTGCGAACCCGTCCGCTGGAGGCGATGGCATGCGTACCAAATCGAGGCGTACCCGTGTCGCCGTCGGCGCCGTGCTGTTTGCGCTGATTGCGGTCATTCTCTTGCTGTTTCGCGTGCACCGCTATTTCATCATGCAGTGGCTCTGACCGCGTCACGCCTCGTACCGCCGCTCGGCGAAATACGGGACGAGCACGCGCAGCGCCACGTCGATGCACCGCTCGTCGGGGAGCATCTTCGCGTGATGCAGGCCGTAGGGCGTGGCCGCGCCGAGCCAGAACAGAAAACCCGGGATTTCCCGCAGAAAGTAGCCAAAATCCTCGCCGGTCATGGCCGGCGGGACTTCCTGGACCTCGGCGAGCCCCGCTTCCTCGACAAACCGCATGAAGCGCCGAGTGAGGACCTCATCGTTGTACACCTGGTAGTAGTTCGCCCCGTAGTCGATCTCGGCTTGGCAGTTGAACATCCGCTCGATTCCCGCCACCACCGCCTCAATCCGGTTCTTCAAGCGCGGCATGGTCGCGGCGTTCAGCGCCCGAATCGTCCCCTCGAGGCGGGCGCGCTCCGCGATGATGTTCATCTTCGTGCCCGACTCCAACCGCCCCACGGTGATGACCGCGCTGTCCAAGGGGTCCACGTTGCGCGCCACGATGGTCTGCAGCGCCGTCACGAGGTGCGCGCCAGCCACCACCATGTCGTTGGCCCGATGCGGATACGCGGCGTGGCCGCCCTGGCCGACGAGATCGACAAACAGCTCAGACGTGTTGGCAAACAGGACGCCGGGGCGGATGCCGATCTCGCCCACGGCCATGTCCGGCTGCACGTGCAGCGCGAAGATCATCTCCGGGCGCACGGACTGAAACGCCTCGCTCGCGAGCATGGGCTGTGCGCCGCCTGGCCCCTCTTCGGCGGGCTGAAAGACGAGGACGAGATCGTCCGGCGGTGGGTTGTGGGCGAAGTGCTGCGCGAGGCCGAGCGCGACGGCCATGTGCACGTCATGTCCGCACGCGTGCATCATGCCCGGGTGGCGCGACGCGAAAGGCACGCCCGTCTCCTCGGCCACCGGCAGCCCGTCCATGTCCGCGCGCCAGCCGACGCGCCGCTTCGGGCTGTGCCCCTTCACGAGGGCGATCACGCCGGTCTCCCACGTGCGAATCTCCAGGTGATCCTGCGGCAGCGCCTGCAGGTACGAGAGCACGAGCTTTTGCGTCTCAAACTCGCGAAACCCGGGCTCCGGGATTTGGTGCAGGGCGCGGCGCGCTTCGTACACATCCCATGCCATCACAGGCGCCTCAGCTCTTCCTTGATTTCAATCTTGCTCGCCTGCACGTCCTCAATCCGCTTGATGACCTTCGCCGGCACGCCGGCCACCACGGTTCCCGGCGGCACGTCTTCGATGACCACCGCGCCTGCCGCCACCACGGACCCCTTGCCGACGCGCACGCCTTCGAGGATGACCGCATTGGCGCCCACGAGCACGTTGTCCTCGATGACCACCGGTTTGGCGGACGGTGGCTCAATGACGCCGGCCAACACTGCGCCCGCGCCAATGTGGCAGTTGGCGCCCACCGTGGCGCGCCCGCCGAGCACGGCGCCCATGTCGATCATCGTCCCAGGCCCAACCTCCGCGCCGATGTTGAGGATGGCGCCCATCATAATGACGGCGTTTTCGCCGATTTTCACCTTGTCGCGGATGATGGCCCCAGGCTCGATGCGCGCCGGGATGTCCTTCAGGTCCAGGAGCGGAATGGCGCTGTTTCGCCGATCCGCCTCCACTTCATAGTCCTCAATGAGTTCGCGGTTTTGCTGCAGAAACGCCTGCACGTCGCTCCACTCGCCAAACACCACGCCGGACGTCGGCCCGACAAACGGCCGCAGGCCCTCAGGGAACGAGATGCGGTCAAGCTTGCCGCGCAAATAAACCTTCACGGGCGTCTTCTTCTTGCTTTCCGAAATATAGCGAATGATCTCTTCAGCCGTCTGCATCGGTCTGATTCCTCTCCGTGTTCGAATTGGCGCGCCGCGCTGCCGCCTGCGCGCGAGGGCGTTGTGATATGATGGCTTCAGAAGAAAGGGAGGATGTTCCATGAGCACGCACATCGGCGCGAAGCCGGGCGAGATCGCCGAGCGCATCCTGCTTCCGGGCGATCCGCTTCGGGCCAAGTATATCGCGAACACCTACCTCGAGGGTAGCGTCTGCTACAACGAGGTGCGCGGCATGTTCGGCTTCACGGGCCGCTACAAGGGTGTGCCCGTCTCCGTCCAGGGCACGGGCATGGGCGTGCCGTCCATCGGCATTTACGCGCGCGAGCTCCTCGCGGACTACGGCGCAAAGACGCTCATCCGCGTCGGCACCTGCGGCGCCATCCGCCCGGAGGTGCGCGTCCGCGACGTCATTCTCGCGATGAGTGCCTCCACCAACAGTTCGCCGAATCGGCTGCGCTTCGGTCACGTGCAGTATGCGCCCACCGCGAACTTCGATCTCCTGCGGACCGCCTACGAGATTGCCCAGGGGCGGAGCATGTCGGTCCACGTTGGATCCGTCATGACAACGGATCTATTTTACGCCGATGGAACGGCGGATTTGGAGCGTTGGGCGAAATTCGGTATGCTAGCGGTGGAGATGGAGAGCGCAGAACTTTTCACCCTGGCCGCCCAGTTTGGCGCGCGGGCCCTGTCGATTCTGACGGTGAGCGATCACGTCCTCACCGGCGAGGAGACGACCGCAAAGGAGCGGGAGCGGTCGTTTGGCGATATGGTCGAGATCGCGCTGGAGACGGCCATCCGGTTCTAGGCCTCGGCTGGGAACACCATCTCCGAGAGGCCCCGTGGCTCGCATAGACGGCCAACTCAGCCGGAACACTGAGTGGGGGCAAGAGAAAGAGAATTCACGTGTGGAGCAGGAAAGGGTGTTCTTACATGCAGGTCGGCCTCATTGGTCTTGGCAAGATGGGCCACAACCTGGCGCTCAACATGATGGACCACGGGCATCAGGTCGTGGCGTACGATTTGCATAAGCCGGCGGTCGACGCCGTCGCGAAGGAAGGCGCGACGCCGGCCACGTCTGTTTCCGACCTCGTGTCGAAGCTCACGCCGCCGCGCATCGTCTGGCTGATGGTCCCCCACGGCAAGCCGGTGGACAACCTCATCGACCAGCTGAAGCCGCTGTTGCAGTCGGGCGACATCATCATTGAGGGCGGGAATTCGCACTACAAGGACAGCATTCGCCACGCCGAGGACCTGAAGAAGCTCGGCATTCACTTCTTCGACGTCGGCACCTCGGGCGGCATGGAGGGGGCGCGCCACGGCGCCTGCTACATGATTGGCGGAGATCCGGAGGTCTTCAAGACCATCGAGCCGCTGTTCCGTGACACCGCCGTTCCAAACGGCTACGTGTACACGGGGCGCGCTGGCAGCGGACATTTCGCGAAGATGGTGCACAACGGCATCGAGTACGGCATGATGGCGGCCATCGGCGAGGGGTTCGAGGTGCTGGAGAAGGGGCCGTTCGATTACGATTTTGCCGAGATCGCGCGCTGCTGGTCGAACGGTTCGGTCATTCGCGGCTGGCTGATGGAACTTGCGGAGAAGTCGTTCCGCGAGGACCCGCGCCTGGATAAAATCAAGGGCGTCGTGCACGCCTCGGGCGAGGGACAGTGGACGGTGCAGGAGGCCCTAGAGGTCCAGGCGGCCGTACCCGTCATTGCCACGTCTGTGATGATGCGGTATCGTTCGATGCAGGATGACTCGTTCAGCGGCAAGGTGCAGGCGGCGCTTCGCAACGAGTTTGGCGGTCACGCGGTCGAGCACGCGTGATGGCGCACGAGGCGGTGGCGGCGCCACCGCCTTTTCCGTGAGAGGAGGCAGAGTGTGCCGAAGCGGACCACCATTCAGGACGTCGCGCGAGCGGCCGGGGTCTCGGTCACCACGGTGTCGCGGTACTTGAATGGGCGCTACGATTCCATGAGCGAGAAAACGCGAGAGAAGATTGCCGCGGTCATTGCGGAACTGGGCTATCGGCCGAACGCGCTCGCCAAGGGGCTCAAGGCGCAGCGCACGGAGACCGTGGGCGCCATCGTGGTGAATATGAGCTATCCGTTTTGCGTGGGGTTTCTGCGCGCATTCTCGCGGACGCTTGGGGAAGCCGGCTATCACCTGATGGTGGCCGAGTCCGAAGGCGACGCGAGGCGGGAGCGGCAGCTCATCGAGTCGTTTGTCGCTAACCGCGTGGAGGCCATCGCGCTGCAGACGAGCGGGGACAACAACGACTATCTGGCGGATTTGGCGCGCGAGATGCCCGTGGTGTTGGTGGACCGCGCCTTTGCCATCCCCAACGCGTACGCCATCGGCACCAACAACCGCGACGTTTCGCGCGAGATGGCGTGGCAGCTGTTCGATCTCGGCTACCACTGGGTGGTGTATCTGACGGAGGACGCGCGCGGGATTCCGACGCGGACGGATCGCCTGGAAGGCTATTTGGAGGCATGCCGCGTGGCTCTGCGGGAGCCCGTGGTGATGCGCGTGCGGCGCGGCGATCCGGCTTCGTTTCGCAAAGCGCTCGCGCATGTGGCCGCTTGCGCGTGCAAGGCGCGTACCGCCGTGTACACCGCGAATGGCCTCGTCCTGATGGAGTGTTATCGGTCGCTTCGGGCGCTCGGATATCAGGTGCCAGACCAACTCGGCATCGCGACCTTTGACGAGCCGGACTGGGCCGATCTCGTCGATCCGCCCTTGACCTGTGTGCGCCAGCCCGTGGAGCAGATGGGCGAAACGGCGGGGCAGATCATCACCGCGCGCCTGCGGGGGGAAGAGGTAGCTTCGGGCATCCTCGTCGTGCCGTCGTCTGTGGTGATGGGGGGGTCGACGGCGCGGGACTAGCGCGTTCGCGAGCGATTTAACTGGGCGAATGAAACCGTGGAACGATTTGTGCAAGTCCGTCAATGCGCCTGCTTGCGAGCAAGCTCTTCGATTTCTTGCTTCGGAAGACCCGTCATCTCGGCGATGTCCTCAATCTTCATACCCTTGCGAAGCATATTTCCGACAATCTCCATGTGCCCTTCCATGCGCCCCTCCATGCGCCCTTCTTCATACAGCTCTTCTGCCAACTTCGACACAGTTCTCAACTCCTTTCGCAGTTGCGTACGTTGCTCTTCCGTGAGTCCCTGATCACCGAGAACCAGAATCGCGCTCACGACCAAGTCGCGTTCCACCTCGTCGGGCACTTGGGGAACCAACTGGCGCACGCGTTCGAATGCCTTCACCTGATCATCCGTACGCATGTTGAGCGCCAAACCTAGCCGCAAGCGGTCTCCGGCTTCCCATTGTCCTTGGCGCAGGTGCTGTTCGACGTCGTCCAGTGCCTTCTCAGCTCTCATTTGTGCGAGAAATACATTCTCCACCCGATAGTGGGCTGTGCCAATGTCGAGGCTATGGGGTGCGCTCGCAACGCTTGCATGATACAAAACCACCGTGCGAATTCTGGCACGGTGCTCATTGGCCAACCGGGCATCGTATTCCAAGAAGCGATGTAAAGTCGCCTCGCGTTTCGTCTGAAATTCAAGATGAAACAAATCCCCGTTCGCCATTCGCCGGACGCGGTCAACCCGCAAGGTGTTGGCGGGTAGCTCCGTTGGCAACGGCTCGGTAAGCTCGACGCCGGAGACGCCAAACGCGTCTAAGGCGCCGCCCGATAGCGAGCGGGTGAGGGCTTTCATCAACGTATCCTGAGTGGGCATCCGTTCACCTCTTGTCTATCAGTATATGGGATTGACGGTGTTCCGACAATCGGTTGCAGGTGCTTTCTACATAAGCTATAGGCTCGTCGTCATCATGCGGCGGACCATCATCAAGCCCGTCGGGTGCGCGAGTTCCGTGGCAAGCCTCACGCGTCCCTTTCGCTCTAGTGACAGCCATCATTGACCCGCCTGGGCTTGGCATACGGCGACGCATCCTGCGTTTCCCTTCGCTCGCGTGCCGCCCGTCGCATGCATCACGCGCGGCGCACAGCCTCGAGCGTTTCGCGAGCCTGCGCCACGTGGCGCTGCTCATGATAGCCGACAAACTCGAGCCACTCGCGCAGCGACAACTCGCCGAACACCGGATGGGGTACCGGCGCTCCCAGGCGCTCCAACTCTTCAGGGTCACCCACCGCTCTCGCAGCTTCCATCAGCGTCCGGCGGGCTTCCGCCAGCGCTTGGCGCAAGGCATCGCGCGACTTCGGTTCGTCCGACGGGCGGATGAATTCGGGCGCTTCAATCTTCACCGTGCGATCCGCCGCGCGCTCCACGCCTTTCCGCGCCCCGGTGTAGGGTCGGCGATCCTTGGCGGCGCGGCGGAAGACGGGGATGATGGACATGTCAGTCTTCCAAATGTGCTCCATCACTTGGGCCACGCTCCACCGCCCAGGTCCCGGCGATGCGTTGAACTCGTCATCCGAGACGCTGTCGATCACGGCCAGCGTCTCGCGGTGCGTTGACTCGACGAATGCAAAGCTGTCCATTGTCACCGTATCGGCCTCCTTGCCTTCGCGTGCGAAGAAGATCGGTTCCGCCCTTTCGGGCCTGCCAAACCGATGCTGAAATCGCTCTCATCCTGCTGACGGAACTTTCCGACATGCTTCTAATTGACCTTAACGCTACCACAACCTGTCTCGCCATCTCAACTTCCTGGGAGGCGTGTGAGGTTCAACCCCTTCGGGCAGGCCGATTTCCGAAGATAAGAAGCCTCCGCCATGCTCCCGAGCGTTTCAGCTGCGCTTTGACGCCGCTGAACCGGCAACAGCGCGCTCCGCTCTTCTTGATGGCATCCTCCGTTCCGTGCGACACGCGGTATGCCACGGCGAGCCAGAATTCATCTCGACATGTGAAGATAGATAACACAAAACCTTCTGAAGGGTACAACGATGCGATACAATGTCGGCGAGAAACGCTCTTTCAGGGAGGGATGTCGGTCATGTACACGCGGGAAGCGTTGGTTGAGTTGGTCCGGCAAGCGAAGCAGGAAAGAAAATTGACGTGGGGCGAGATCGCGCAACACGTCGGCGTACCGGAGATTCACTGCACCGCGGCGCTCTTGGGGCAGGGAACGTTGAAGCCCCACCAGGCCGAGCGCGCCGCCCAACTCCTCGGCCTCCCGGCGGAAGTGGCGGAGGCGTTGACGCTCCCGCCCTACCGAGGCGGTGTATCGATGCCGCCGACCGATCCGGTCCTGTATCGGCTGTACGAGATCATCCTGGTGTACGGGCCCGCCTTCAAGGAAATCGTGCATGAAAAGTTCGGCGACGGCATCATGAGCGCGATTGACTTTGAAATGCACGTCGAGCGCGAACCGGATCCCCATGGCGATCGCGTCCGCGTCACGATGAGCGGCAAGTACCTGCCGTATCGCACGTTCTGAACCGGGACATCCTCCGTGCGCCCACACGAGCGACGGCCGGCATGCTCCGCGAGACGCCATCGATCGACGCCCTTCTTGTGCGTTGATTGACAGAAGATTTATGATCATCAGCAAGGGCTTTCGGATGGAGGCGCGGGTCGTGACGGGCTGGATTGCGGAAGTGAACGCGTGGTGTCATGACCAGCTCACGCCGGATCAACGCGAGTTCTTGCTAAGTCAGAAGGCTCACGTGACGCTTCATGTGGAGGGGCTCGGCGACGTACGCTTCGTCCACGGATCGCCGAGAAGTGACGAGGAGGCCATTCGGCGGGACACGCCGGAAGCGGAGATCTTGCCGATGGTGGCGCATGTGCGCGAGCCCATCATCGTCTGTGGGCACACGCACATTCAGTTTGACCGGATGGTGGCCGGCAAGCGCGTCGTGAACGCGGGCAGCGTCGGGCTTCCGAGCGCGGCGCGGGGCGCGTGCTGGGCGCTCATCAGCTCCGAGATCGAATTGCGGGAGACGCTGTACGACTTCGAGCGTGCCGCAGCGGAGATCCGGAAGTCGGGCGCTCCCAAGGCGGGAGAGTTTGCGGATCACATTTTGAATCCGCCCGTCGCGGGGCCTTAGGCTTTGTGCCCGCCGATGGCACGGCCTGAGACTCTGTCCTGCCACGGGGCGACCGAGGTTTTGCAGCCCCTGGCCCCGTGGCATCACATGACATGTGTCGCTCGTCCGCATGGACCGCTCGCGTCATCGTTCGCGGTCACGCGCGAAGCTTCTCGACGAGTTGTCGCCAGGTGGCGTACCGCCGCTCGAGATCTGCGCGCTTAGCCGCCTGCGCCTGCGGCCCCGGCGTCACAGCGAGCGGCGGCAGGTCTACGCCTACGCGCCTCCCTGCCATCATTGCGGCACCATAGGCGGCGCCGTCCGCGTCGGCCTGTCGCCAAACGGGGACGGGCATAAGCGCCGCGGCTGACTCGGCAATCCAGAGCTGTTCAAACAGCCGGCCCGCGAGCATCACGCCGCGCGCTCCCTCGGCGAGATCGAGCATCTCCTCGACGAGCCAGCGCGTGTGAAACAGCACCCCTTCCACCGCCGCGCGCACCACGTGCGCCGGGCCGTGGTGCAGGCGAAGGCCCACCCAAGCCGCCGACATGCGCTCGTCCCAAAATGGCGCGCGCTCGCCCGCCACGTACGGCAGCGCGAGGAGATGATCCACCGGAACCTCGCCTGCCGCAGCAAGCAGTTGCTCAATCTGCCCCGGGTGGCCCAACAGCGTCTGCACGAGCCAGTCGATGACAATCCCGCCCGCATTGCTCGGCGCGCCGAGCACGTATTCGCCTTCGCCGAGGGCGTAGCAGAACGTGCGCAGGTTCGCATTCGTCACGGGTCTGCGGCTCGCGGCCCGCACGGCGAGGCTCGTGCCGACGGTCGCCAAGAGCATCTCGCGCTCCTTGGCGCCCGAGGCCAGGGTGGCCAGCACGCCGTCGGATCCACCGATGACCGCCTGTGCGCCTTCCGCGAGCGGCAGGCGGGGGGCGAGGCTCGAGGACGCAAGCGGCTGGCTCCAGTCGGCCGGCACCACGCGGCTCAGCTGATCCTCGCGGACGCCTGCGAACTCGAGTGCAGCCTGGTCCCAGTGCAGCCTCTGCACGTCGAACAGGCCTGTGGCCGAGGCCATGGCCGGATCGCACACCCACTCCCCAAACAGATGGTGCCACACGTACTCCTTCAGAGAAACAAAGCGGCGCGCCTTCGCAAACACCTCCGGCATCTGCTCGCGCAGCCATGCCAGTTTGCACACGGGCGCCATGGCGTGAATGGGGGTGCCCGTGCGCGCATAGAGCCGCGGGCCATCCTCCGACGCCCAAAGCGCCTGCGCCACCTCCGCGGGCCGCGCGTCCATCCACGTCATGGCCGGCATGAGCGGCTCACCGCGATGGGTGAGCGCCACAAGGCTGTGCATCGCCGCCGACATGCCGAGGGCGGCGATGCGCAAACCCATGCGGGCAATGTGGCCCGCCACTTCGCCGAGCACCGAGACGGCCAGCTCGACGACGTCGTCCGGGTTCTGCACCGCGCGCCCGTCTGGGCCGGTCTCGGTCTTCACGACAGCCGAACGGCTGGCGACAAGCTCGCCAGCCGGTGTATACGCAACCGCCTTGATGGACGTGGTCCCGAGGTCCACGCCCACGATACAGGTCTCTGGGTTCACGGATGTCACACCTTCGGATCCGGAATCGGCTCAATCTTACCGAGCATGAACACGTAGAACAAGATGCCAAGCAGGAGAACCACGCCCGCGATGACAAACGCGGATTCGAACGATCCCGTCCTTTGCACCACGAATCCCGTGACGATGGGCGCCACGATGCTCATCAGGTTGTTGACGAAGTTCATGATGCTTCCCACCAGTCCCACGGTGCCCTTCGGCGCAATGAGGGACGGGATGCTCCAGCCGACCGGCGCCGAAAACGCGAGCCCGCCAAGGGCAATGGCGATGAAGATGACCGCCGTGTTCGGGTCGCGCGTGAACGCAGCCGGGATCACAGCGAGGCCGAAGATCATGCCGACGACGAGCACGGTCTTGCGGACGCGCGTGACGTCGTGCCCGCGCTGAATCAGGCGATCCACGAGCCATCCGCCGATGAGAAGATCGGTGATGGTGGCGACGAGCCACGGCCCGGCGGTGTACCATCCGGATTTCAGCACGGTCATGTGCATCTCTTTCACCAAGTAGCTCGGCAGCCACGTGAGGAAGAGATAGAACGAGTAACCGTAGGCGGCAAAGCCAAGTGTGAGCCCCCAGACCTTGCGTTGGCGCAGCAAGTAGGCGAGGCTCTTGCCGATTCCCGCCTCCGCCTCGCCGGCCTGCTGCGCGCCGCCCTCGCGCAAAAGCGCCTCTTCCTCCGGGGAGAGCCGGGCTTCGTGCGGATCGCGATAAAACGCCCAGTACAGCGCGGCGTAGACGAGGCTCAACGCGCCGGTGAACCAGAAGCCGCCTTTCCAGCCCCAACTGGTGACGGCCCACGCGACGAGCGGTGTGCCGATCACGTTGGAAAACTTGGCCGCCGCGTCAAACAGCGAGGTGGCCACGCCGCGTTCGCGCACGGGGAACCAGTAGCCCGTCGCCTTCGATGCGGCGGGAAAGGCGGGCGCCTCCGCGATGCCGAGCAGCACGCGCGACAGGATGATGAGGCCCATGCCGCTCACCACGGCGGTCATGAACGTGGCGATGGACCACAGGATGGTCGCGATCCGGTTGAGCCACTTGACGCCGATTTTGTCGAGCAAGGCGCCGACTGGAATCTGAAATGCCGCGTACGACCACCCAAAGGCGGACAGGATGATGCCCATCTGCGCGTCTGAGAGATGGTAGAAGTTCGAGATGGGCGTGGCTGCGACCGACAGGTTGGTGCGGTCGAAGTAGTTGATGAGCACGCCGAGGCCAATGAGGAGGCCAATCCACCAACGCTTCACAACAATCCCCCTTCAAAACGTTCGAATGACTGCTGCCAGTGCCATGCCCCTCGCGGGCGAGGGAGCGCAGGGCAGGAGCGAGAGGAAGAAAACGATTTACGAAATCGATATACGTAAGATACACGAAAGCGCTTCACAGAGCAAGGGGTGCGTTTGGGTGCGGCCCCTCGCGTTGCGACAGGGCCAAGAAGACCTGCGGAAATCTGCGAACCGGGCTATGAAAAATTCACTTGTGCAGTGACGGGTGGAAACCGGTTTGATAGGCTACAGGTGGGCACCACCTTGGGGGTCACTCCCTGCCCGCTCGCGAGACGGGAGGGGGTGAGGCCATGAAAGTGGCGGATGCCGTATCGCTGGCGATCCAATTTGGGTCGTTTGTGATCGCGCTCTTGTCACTCGTTGTGGCTCTGGTTCTTGCCTTGACGCGCAAGTGACCGCCCCCTAGGTATTCCGGCCTCGGGGCGGTCACTGCTCACAGCTATCACACCAGATAGCGACGGGCAGGGACACTGCCCAGGCGTCGGTGCCTGAGCGCCGGAGTCGCGACCTCCGGCGCTCTTTTCAGTTTAAGTGTACCATCTTGCGGATATTCGTCAATGTTCGGCCGGCCTTCACCAGGCCACCACGCGGCTTGGAGATGAGGCAGGATGGACCGGCGTGTCGCTCGCACGGCGCGGTATGTTGGGGCCGGAGGTCGGATGGAAAGGTTTGAGTGAGCAGGCCTGTTATCGCGCGACGATTCTGATATCATCGTGTTTGGAAATCATCACGTTGGGCATGGGAGGGACTATGCATGGCCATGGTCGCCGTCAGCATTTCGCCCATCGGCACGGGTGAGACGAGCGTGAGCCGGTTCGTGGCGGAAGCGCAGCGCGTGCTTGCGCGCCATCAGGAACTGACCTATCGCCTGGATCCGATGTTCACCACCATCGAGGGGGACTTGTCCCACATCTTTACGGCCATCCAGGAGATGCACGAGGCGCTCGTGGCCATGGGGGCGAAGCGGTTGTCGACGGTCATCAAGATTGACGATCGGCGCGACGTGCATCACTCGATGGACGACAAGGTCGCGGCGGTACTGAAGAAGTTGGATGATGAACCGGCGAGCTGCCACGCGCCGTGAAGGGGCTCGTGGCGGTTGCGGGACATCTTGCGCCAAGGGACCGTGGCTTCTGGCGGATAGCGGTCATGACGGAGCGCCGAGCCCAGCGGCGTTTGGTGAGCGACCATCCACCAGACCCTCCGCGGGATTGGGTTCAAAGCCGATGACAGGGCGCGTCAATCATGCGGGCCCCAGCTGAAGGGCGCGCTCGAGTCGGTCGCGCGAGTGGCTTGCGACCGTTCGCCACTTGCGAGTTCGATGTGGTACGCGTACGTGAGCACGCATTCCATCCATCGCCGAATCGCCTCGGACATCCAGCGCCCCTCTCGCCACGCGAGGAACGACGGGATCGCCAGGTCGTTCCAAGAAATCTGCACGAGTTTGCCCGCTTTCAGTTCTTCTCCGACTGCGATTTCAGGAAGCAGCGCGATGCCGAGGCCCGCCATCGCGCACTGCTTGACAGCCTCCACGCTCGAAAATTCCATGGAGCGATGAATACGGACACCCATGCGCACCAGTTGCTGCTCAAACACCTCGCGGTAACTCGTGCCGCCTTTCGAAGCTTCCACGAGCAACAACACAGAAGCTTCGAGGAGAGACACCGTGTCTCCTTTCAGGTCACCTGGTCTAAGTTTCGGGTGACCGACGAGCACGATGCGCTCGGGTGGCAAGGCTTTGAAGGCCAAACCAGGCGACGGAACTCCCTGTTCTAAGAGCAGCGCCACGTCGATCTCGCCGCGCGCGAGTGCCACCCGGTGCTCTGCGCAGCCGCCGGTTCGAAATTCAAGATGGACGTCAGGGTAGCACCGGTGAAACGCCGTGAGTGCGGGTGGTAGCCGATACGCAATCAAACTTTCTGGGGCCCCGACGATCAGCGTGCCGCTCGGCTGGCCGTCGCCCTTCGCGATGGACCGAAGTTCCGATTCTATCTGTAGAAGATCGTGAACCAAGGGCAGTGCTTTTCGTCCGATGTCGGTGAGTTGCACGCTGCGTCCAATACGATCAAACAGCGGCGCACCCAGTTCGTGTTCCAGCGCCTGAATCTGGGTTGAGACACTTGATTGCGCGTAGCTGAGCAGCGTGGATGCGCGTGTGAAACTCCGCTCACGAGCGACGACGGCGAAGGTGTGCAGCTGCTTGAAATCCATGGTATCCTCCATGACTCATCGGAATAATCGATGCGAATCATTCAATGTATCGTACGATACGATGCATTGCCTTCATTTACAATACAGGAAAGTCGTTCTTCATGCATGGGTCGAGCGCCATGGCTCACCAAGGTGGGAGGGATCTTTGTGCAACCGTCGGGTCCTGAACTTGTCAAGACTCTTACCCTTGGTCGCGGTGTTGCACTTGCGCTGGGCATCGTGATTGGGGCGGGTGTGCTCGTGCTCCCGGGGGAGGCCTATGCCCAGGCTGGAGATGCGTCCATCTATGCCTGGCTTCTGGATGCTGGACTGGTCATTCCGCTACTCTGGATTTTCTCGGAGCTCGGAGCCCGATACCCCTCCGCGGGTGGCGCCGCCGGCTTTGTGCGTTCGGCTTGTGGATTTAGGCTCGGGATCTTGGCCGAATGCCTGCTCATGGGCGCCTTCTTTCTTGGCATTCCCGCCATCGCGCTTTCCGGAGCCGACTACCTCGCCGCTCTCACGGGGTTACGCGGATGGAGGCCCGACGCATGCGCCGCCTTGCTCATCATGTTCGTGAGTGCCATGCATGCGTTTGGTGCCCGCGTTTCGGCAACTGCGCAACAGATACTGAGTTTTACGCTTGTTGGCGTTCTGGGCTTCATCGCCTGCGTGGGCCTGTTTGCGCACCCGAGGGCGGGGCTTCACGTGGCGCCTTTCAGCGATTGGTGCCGCAGTCTGTCCGTGATCGGCATGGTCTTCTTCGCGTACACGGGATGGGAAATGATTTCCTTCCTGGGAGAGGAGTTCAAGCGCCCAAAGCGGGACTTTCCTTTGACCATCGCGCTGAGCTATGTGGCCATCATCATCCTGTACATCGCGGTCGTGCTCGCTGTGCAGACGGATTTGTCTGCGCACGATCCCCGTACCAGCGTTGCACCCATGGCCGCGCTGCTCACACGTGTGACGGGCCCGGTCGCGGCGGATGGTGTGGCAATACTTGCGGTTGTCATCATCGTGGCGAACTTAAACGGGGCTATTTGGGCGGCGTCTCGTCTTATGTTTGCCGCGGCACGGGAAGGAACGCTGCCCAGGCGACTCGCCGTCTTAAGTCGGCGTGGCGTGCCATGGGTGGCTGTTGGAGTTTGCGCGTTCGTGTTTGTGGCCGTGATCGGCATGCATAGGGCGGGCTTGATTTCACAGTCCCTGATGTTTGCGTTGGCGGGCCAGAACTTCCTGTTGATTTACGGTCTGTGCGCCATCGCGTATATCCGGCAGTCTGCAGAGCGATGGCGCAAGGTCGTAGGATTCGCGGTCGGCATGATGTCTCTCGTGGTGCTTAGCTCGTTTGGCTGGAAGCTGGTTTACCCGTTGGCGATCGCGGCGGCGGCGCTTGCGGTTGCTCGGTTGCGCTCGAGCACAGGTAGAGTTGGATGAACGCTGTCACGGCGAGGTTCTCAGGAGGGCGGGCGCCGAGATTCCGGATGTCATGACGACGGAGGTTCCAGTCCACGGATGTCACAATGCGTTGAGGAGGGACGTCATCTATGTGTCGAGTGGGGGCAGTGCAAAGAGGGTGGTCATATCTCAT
>NZ_BCRQ01000054.1 GCF_001552675.1 Alicyclobacillus sendaiensis NBRC 100866 | reverse complement strand
CTCCAGGGTGCCATCGGCTGGTCGTGAGGCTTGTCTGACGAAGTTCCTCTGGGGATTATAGCACAGGCCGGCCACCCATGCCGATTTTCCCCTGATGCGCGCGCCTTGTTCAGTCATGTCCCTCTCTGAGATCTCATAGACATAGAGCGAATGAAGGACCACATTTCAGGGAGGGGCCTATGACCTTGTCCATGCATGACCTGCTCGTCACCCTCGCCGTCGTCATCCCGGCCTCCTTCATCGCCGGCCGCTACTCCAACCGCATCGCGTTCTTTCACGCGCGCACGGAACAGAAGCTCACCGTCCAGGAATTTCTCCGATCTCGGCAAGGATGAGCCGCTTCACCGCCACCAACACACGGCCACCTCGCAACCTGGCGTCGCGAGGTGGCCCTTTGTTTTCTGCGGCGAAGGATGCCTTATGCGTTCTCGGCATTCAGCATGGTGAGAATCGGATCATTCGGAGCCTCATCGTGAATGGCGGTGATGGAGACGCCGAGCGCCTCCGGCAGATAGGACGGATCGTACATGGGGTTGTTTTCGAGTTCTTCCCAAGCGTTCTCGAACGTGTACAAGCCGTTCTGAATCTGAATCTCCATCTGCGCGTCCAGCAATCGCTGGCCGTCGACGTTGCCAAACCGCTGGGGCAAGAGCGACACGTACATGGTCCCCGGCGTGGCCGGGATCTTGCTCTTCTTCGTCCCGACCGACGGGAGATCGGCCTGCACCTGCCCGGACGGCATGACGACGACGTGGTGCGTGCCCGGTTCAGCCTTGAATCCGTGGCCGACGGCCTGGTTGGGCGGCTGCACGAAGATCTCGCCGTGATACGACGGCGAAATGCTCAGCTCGAGCGACGCGCCCGCGCTCGCCACGGTCGCCGACTGCTTGAGGGCTTTGGTCAATTGCGCGTTGAACGCCGAGACCGTCTCGCCATACGTGTCGTAAAACGCCTGGTTGGGGTTCTCCGTCTCGAGATGGCGAACCAGCGTTTGAATGGAGGACTTGCCGTAGTGCGCGATGAGGTAGCACACCGCGAGCCAGTCCTGAAGCTCATAGTCGTACGACTCCTGACCGGACAAAATGGCGGCCTCGCTGCCCGTCAGCGGAACCAGTTGATTGGATTGCACGACCTGCAGGATGTCCTCGGCATCCTGCTTCTCATCGCTCGCAAAATCGACGGGATTTTCAATGGCCTTCTGCCCGTTCATGCCCATGTAGACCGCCATGCCCTCATTCATCCAACTCGGAATATTCGAAATGTGCTGGTTGATGTCGACGTGCGTTAGCTCATGCGTCAACACATTGGCCAAGTCTACATCCGTCGGGTTTTGGAACAGAGGAATGACGACGGTGCTGCCAAGCGTGAAGCCGTTGGAATCCTCGGACAAGCTGGAGGCGTCCCCTGCGGATACGCCGAGCTGACGGAGCTCCGCCTGGTAGTCCGCCGCGTTCTTCACGAGCACAATGGTCGCCGTGTGGTTCATGCGGACGCCGAGGAAGGCGTGAATGCGTTGAATGGAATTCACGCGATTAAGAAGATTTTGGATGTGTGTGATCTCGGACGAAGGAATGCCGGAGCCGAAGGTGACGATTTTCACGGGGGGCCCAAAGAAGAACGGAAGCGAAAAGTGGATACCCTTGGCATCCGAGGGGTTGGACGCCGCCGCCACCTTCACCTCTTTGCCGCTATACCCCACCGAAGCCGCCTGCCGATGCACGCCCCACGTGCCATCTGATCCGTGTCCCACTGCGCCGATGGCCCCGAGTCCAACGAGGCTCGCAGCCAACACCCTGCCGATCCACCGACTGCGCATGCCTTGATCACCCTGTCGAGTTCGCGATGTCCGAACCTATGTAAGCGATTGACAACCAAATTTGTCTTCGCTGCTATGATTGTGGCAACGGAAAACCTGAATCGTCAATATGAAATTTTGCGAGATCTGCGGGAGGTCACGCTGTTCGCGCTTTTGAGGCCAGTATACCGCGGCTTGGTTACAACAAGATGACAATCGCGATAAGAAATTGTTTATGAATGATATCGAAAAGATATATTTCCCTTATCGCATGGTCCCTGGCATGATGGAGGTGCCGGGACAATCGCAGGACGCGCCTGCACAACCGCGTGCGAGCGGGCGGCTGCACCGATGTCCGAGGCGGCCCCCATCGGTGCGCCGACTCGCACGCGGGCGGTTGTCCACGGCGTCGAGGGCAGGCGCCTCCATCGCGTGGCCACCGGCGCGGCGGGAGAACCGGTGGCCAAGGCGCGGCGAAAGGCAGCATGTCGGGGACGAACACCGCAACCCATCCTCAGCCTCGGGCTGGCAACCTGCCAGCCCATTTTTTGGCCACAAGGGATCAGCGCAAGCCTGCTTCGTCCACCAAGCGCAGAAATGCTGTCTCGTCCCAGATTTCGAGGTTGGCGTCCGGGTGCGTCCGCAGGATCTCCTGCGCTTTCGCAAGCTTCGAACCGGCCTTGTCCCCCGCGATGAGCACGTCCGTCTTCGCGCTCACGCTTGAGGCGACCTTCCCACCCATCCGCTCAATCCATTCCGTCGCCTGCCTGCGATCCGCCGCCTGCAACACACCGGTCAAAACCACGGTCTTTCCCGCGAGCGGGCCGTCCGCAGGCTTCTGCGGGCCGAGGTAGCTCATGTTCACGCCCAGGTCCTTCAAATCCTGAATCAACTGCTGCACCCGGGGGGTATCGAAGTACTGGCGGATGCTCTGCGCCACCTTGGGTCCGATGTCAGGGACCGCCATCAGCTCCTCCTCGCTCGCGGCCATGAGCGCGTCCATGCTGCCGAAGTGTTCCGCCAGCGTCTTGGCCGCCTTCTCGCCCACATGGCGAATGCCGAGCCCAAACAACAGCCGCTCCAGCGAGTTCCGCTTGCTCTCCTGGATGTTGTGCAGCAGCTTATCGGCGAGCTTATCCCCCATTCGGTCCAGCTGGACGAGATCGGCCTTTCGCAGTCGATACAGATCCGCGTGCGTCCGCACCAACCCGCGGTCCACGAGGACCGTGATCCACTGCTCCCCGAGTCCCTCGATGTTCATGGCATCGCGCGAACAAAAGTGGATCAGCCCTTCGCGCAACAGAGCCGGGCAGTCGGGATTGATGCACCGCCACGCGACCTCGCCGTCCAGCCGCACGAGCGGCGATCCGCACTGAGGACACGTCTCCGGCATGCGAAATTCGGGCAGCGGCTCGGTACGGCGCTCCGGGAGGGATCGAATCACCTCGGGGATGATGTCCCCCGCCTTCTGCACCACAATCACGTCCCCCACGCGGATGTCCTTCTCGCGCACCAAGTCCTCGTTGTGCAGCGACGCCCGCGAGACCGTGGTGCCCGCGAGTTGGACGGGATCAAACACCGCGGTCGGCGTCACCACGCCCGTGCGGCCGACGTTCAGCTCAATGGCGCGCAGCGTGGTCTCCGCCTGCTCCGCCGCGTATTTGTACGCGATGGCCCAGCGCGGGCTCTTGGCGGTGGCGCCGAGGCGCGCCTGCAGCGCGAGAGAGTCGACCTTCACCACCATGCCGTCCGTCGCGTACGGAAGATCGTGCCGCTTGTCCGCCCACGCCTCAATGTAGGCGATCACGTCCTCGATGTTCGCGCACACATGCCGCTCGCGGTGCGCCGGCAGGCCGAGGCGGGCGACGTAATCCAGCGCCTGGCTGTGGGTCTCACACCCGTGCGCCTCGGCGCGCACCAGTTGGTAGACGATCACGCCGAGCCGCCGGCTCGCGGCCACGGCCGGATCGAGCTGGCGCAGCGAGCCCGCGGCCGCGTTGCGCGGATTCGCGAAGAGCGGCTCGCCCTGTTGCTCGCGGAGCTCGTTCAGCCGCAGGAACTCGCGCTTAGGCATGTACGCCTCGCCGCGCACCTCGAGCGACACGGGTTCCGCAAGCTCCAGTGGCACATTGCGGATGGTGCGGATGTTGGCCGTGATGTCCTCGCCCACCGCGCCGTCGCCGCGCGTGGCCCCGAGCACGAGCCGACCGTCCTCGTAGCGAAGGGCTACAGCCAAACCGTCGATCTTGAGCTCGCACACGTAGCGAACGCCATCCCCCACGGCCTGTCGCACGCGCCGATCCCAATCGAGCAGATCCTCCGTGGAATACGCGTTGGCCAGCGACAGCATCGGCACCTCGTGCACGACCTTGGCGAATCCTTCGAGGGCCGGGGCGCCCACCCGCTGCGTGGGCGAGGCCGGATCGACGAGCTCCGGGTACTTGCGCTCGAGCTCGATGAGATCTCGCATCAGCGCGTCCCACTCGGCGTCGGAGATCTCGGGATTGTCCTCGAGGTAGTACTTGCGATTGTGATATTCGATTTGCTCCCGGAGCACTTTGGCGCGCGCCCGGGCCTCTTCCAAGGACAGGGCCGACTTGGCGTCCACGACACCTATCACACTCCTCGACACGGACTGCATAGACTCGCATTCACTCACGGATCCACCTTGTGAATCGGCGCGAACTTGGCAAACAGCCGCTTCTCGCCAATGGGGTCTTCAAAGCGCACCACCAGTTCGAGCGACTCGCCCTCACCCGACTTGGCGACGATCACGCCGCGCCCCCACTTGCGGTGCTCGACGAGATCGCCCGGCTCGTAGGGCACGGAGAGGTCGGCGCCGAACGATCTCGGCACGCTGAGCCGCGGCGCGGATGCCGTGTCCGCCACGACGTGGGCCGACGCGCGCACGCCGGCGCGCGAATCGCGCCAGCCCATCCTGATCCTGTCCTCCTCGCCAACGCGCTCGATGTCCGAAGCGGGCATCTCCGACAGGAAGCGAGAGGGCGTGAACGAACGCCGTTCGCCGAACAGCATGCGCGATCGACACGTGGTCAAGTACAGCCGCTCCATCGCGCGAGTGATGCCGACGTAGCAGAGCCTGCGCTCCTCCTCCAGCTCCTCACCCCCGTCGAGTGCTCGGCGATGTGGAAACACACCCTCCTCGAGGCCCACCAGGAAGACCACCGGAAACTCGAGCCCCTTGGCGGCGTGCAGCGTCATCATGGACACCTCGTCCACGTCCTCCCGCCGTCCGGGGCGCCCGCCGGGGAGATCCGCGTCCGACACGAGCACGACGTGCGTGAGGAACTGTTCCAGCGCGCCCGCCTCGCCGTCCGGCACGCCCTCCTCGTCAAACTCGCGCGTGAGAGACAAAAACTCGTCGAGGTTTTCCAGGCGGTTTTCGGCGTCCACGCTGCGTTCGGCCCGCAGCGCCTCGCGATAGCCCGACCGCTCCAAGAGCTCATCCGTGAGATCCGTCAGCGGCAGGAAAGCGCGCTGAAGCTGAAGCGTCTGAATCAGATCCACGAACGACTGGAGCGCGGAGGCCGTCTTCTTCGCAATCCCCGCCTCGAGCGCGTGCAGGGCCGCCTCAAAAAGCGAGGTGCCGTGCTGACGCGCGTATTCCGCCAACTTTTCAATCGTCGTGTCGCCGATGCCGCGCTTCGGCACGTTGACCACGCGGAGGAACGAGACGTCGTCGTTCGGATTGGCGATGAGGCGCAGGTAGGCAATCACGTCCTTCACCTCGCGCCGCTCGTAGAACCGAAGTCCCCCGTAGATGCGGTACGGAATCCCGCGCTGCAGAAACGCCTCTTCCAGCACGCGGGACTGCGCATTCGTGCGGTACAGGATGGCCACGTCGCGATACTTCCGCCCGTCGGCCACCATCCGCGCAATCTCGTCCGCCACCCAGTCGGCCTCCACGCGCTCGTCCGGCGCGACGAACAGCTTCGCCCTTTCCCCTTCGCCGCGATCCGTCCACAGGTTCTTCTCGAGCCGCAGCTGATTGTGCTGGATGACCTGGTTTGCGATGCGGAGGATGCGCCCGGTCGAGCGGTAGTTTTGCTCGAGCCTGATGACGCGCGCATCCGGGTAGTCCCGCTGAAACTCGAGAATGTTGCGGATGTCGGCGCCACGCCAGCCGTAGATGGATTGATCCGAATCGCCGACGACGCACAGGTTGCGGCGGCGCTCCGAGAGCAGCTTCACCAGGACGTACTGGGCGTGGTTGGTGTCCTGGTACTCATCGACATGGATATGGCTGAATCGGTGCTGATAATACGCGAGGACATCCGGCACCTTGCGGAAAAGCTCGACCGTCTTCGCGAGGAGGTCATCGAAATCGAGCGCCTGGTTTTCGCGCAGCCGCCGCTCGTACGCCAAGTACACGTCGCCTACCATTTTGTCGTACGGCGATCCGGCGAGATCGAGCGCCTTCTCGGCCGAGCGCAGCTCGTTCTTGTGCTGGCTGATGGCGGCAAGCACCGCCCTCGGCTCGAACCGCTTGACGTCGATGTTCATCTCCTGCATCAGACGGCGGACGAGGGCGACCTGGTCCGAGGCATCGAGGACCGTGAAGGCCGACGTGTACCCCAGGTAGTGAATGTCGCGCCGCAGAATGCGGGCGCACATGGCGTGGAAGGTCGACGTCCAGATGTCGGAGGCCGCAGGCCCGACCAGGCGCTCGATGCGCTGCTCCATCTCCCGCGCCGCCTTGTTCGTAAACGTGATGGCGAGAATAGCCCACGGCGGCACGCGGCGCTCGGCGATGAGGTACGCAATCCGCCGCGTCAAGACGCTCGTCTTGCCGCTTCCCGCGCCGGCAATCACGAGCACCGGCCCGTCCGTCGCCGTGACCGCCTCCCGCTGCCTTTCGTTGAGTCCACTCAAGATGTCGCTCGCGCCCGCCGTGGCCACCATCCATCACCCTTTTCGCGCACGGTTGTGTTATTGATCAGTATAGCAGGTCTGTCCAACGAATGCGATCAAGTGTTCGCATCGAAGGGCTGTGCGCAGGAGCGATGAACCCATGGAGCTTTCGCGGACTCACCACCCCATTCAAGTGATTCGCCCGCCGCGAGAGGCGGATCGACAGTGGCTCCTCGACTTATGGAACCGCGAATGGGGCGGCGAAACGATGGTTTCGCGCGGCAGGGTGTACCGACTGGAGGATGTCGAAGCCCTCATCGCGGTGCAGGGCGGCGCCTACGTCGGTGCCGCCACGTTCGTGGTCCTGGACGAAGAATGTGAGCTGCTGAGTCTCAACAGCTTAGCGGAAGGCATTGGCATTGGAACGCGACTGCTCCAGGAGGTCGAAGATGCGGCGCAACGGGCAGGCGTCAGGCGCGTGACGCTCATCACATCGAACGACAACCTGAAAGCGATGCGATTCTACCAGCGGCGCGGCTACCGGTTTCACGCCGTGCACGTGGGCGCCATCGACGAGGCGCGGAAGCGAAAGCCGTCGATTCCCCACCTCGGCCTCGATGGCATTCCGCTGCACGACGAGATCGAGATGCGAAAAGTTTGGTAGGCGCCTGGCGTCACCGGGCTTGCGCGCTTGGCCATTCTGCCGCGAGCATGCTGTACACGGCGTGATCGACGTAGTGGTCGTACAGCCACTCGGCTTGTCGTTTGCAGCCTTCGTACTGGAAGCCAAGCCGTTCCGCTACGGCCCTGCTCCTGTGGTTGCCTGTCGCGGCGTGGATTTCGACGCGATGGAGGCCGTATTCGCGAAACAGGCTGTCGATCACGGCTTGACACGAGCGCGTCATGATGCCCTTGCCCTGAAATCGCTCGCCCAGCCCATAGCCATGACTCGTCGCTCGATTGTGCCAGTCGATGAAGTGCACGCCCAGCGCACCGGCGATGTCGCCGCGGTACCACAGACCAATCTCTGCGCCGTTCTGCGCCGCATATCGTTGGAGGCCCGACAGAATAAAGGCTCGCGTGTCCTCCGAACTCTGGTTGGCATCCAGAAACGGCAGCCACTCGCGCAGGTAGGCGCGCGACTCGTCCATCTGAAGGGAGAAGAACGATTCCTCCCACAAGGAGAGAAGTCGCCTTATGACGTATGGCATGCCAAGCCTGTTTATCGCCCATGGCTCACCGTTGCTCGCTATCGAGGACAGCGTCTGCGGGCGTTACCTGGATGGGTTGTCGCGCCATCTCCCTGTTCCTCGCTCCATCGTCGTGTTCAGCGCCCATTGGACCGAAGGATGTCAGACCATCTCGGCGTCGCCGCAGCCCGATACCCTGTACGACTTCTACGGCTTCCCAGAGGCGCTGTACCAGATCCGATATCCGGCCCCGGGAGACCCGGCGCTCGCCGCGCGAATCCAAGAGCTTCTCGTGAGCGCCGGGATCGAAGCGCGCCTCGACCCGTCGCGCGGCTTCGACCACGGCGTCTGGACGATTCTGTCTCGCATCTTCCCGGATGCGTCCATCCCGGTGGTCTCGATGTCCGTCGATCCGGCGCTTCGCCCGGAACATCAGTTCCAAATTGGCCAGGCGCTCGCGCCCCTCAGACAGAAGGGCGTTTTGATCATCGGAAGCGGTGCGACGGTGCACAACCTGCGCATGCTCCGATGGGACCGGGAGGACGGCCAAGCGGAAGCCTGGGCCGAGGCGTTCGAGCGCTGGCTCGAGTCTCGGATCACCGAGGGGGACCTCGATGCGCTGTTCGCCTACCGCGAAGAGGCACCGTATGCGGATTGGGCCGCGCCTAGGTGGGGCGCCGAGCACTTGGCCCCGCTCTTTTACGCGATGGGTGCCAGCCACGAGCAGCCGAAAGGGCGGCTTTTGCATCGCGACTGGCAATACGGATCGCTCGCCAGCAGCATCTACGCGTTTGGTGAGCCTGTCCGATAGAAGACATCTCGGGCATCTCGTTTCCACAAAAAGGACTTGACGAGGAATGTGCCCTCTGCTATATTCATTGCTGTCCGCTTTGAAGGTTAGACAGCGACGGAATGTAGCTCAGGTGGTAGAGCGCACGGTTCGGGACCGTGAGGTCGCAGGTTCGAGTCCTGTCATTCCGACCACTCCAACCGCCGCGCCGCATGGCGCGTGCGGTTTGTAAGTCTCCGGCAGGGCCGCGCACGAGTGCGCGGCTTTTTTTGTGCACTCGACTCGTTTTCACCGCTTGGCCGTCGCCGGTGCCCCCCCATCGCCTCCGCAGCCGAGAGACCTCCTTGTTCGCAGGATTCGGGGACATGATCGCAAAATCTTTCAACGAAAAAATTTTTCACCCAAAAGGAGGTCTTCCTCATGCGCCTGGAAGATCGCGTCGCGGTCATCACCGGCGCGGCGTCTGGCATGGGCCGCGCGATGGCCGTGCTGTTTGCGAAGGAGGGCGCCCGCGTGCTCGCCGCCGACATCGCCGCTCAAGGCCTGGAATCGGTCGCAGACGAAATCCGCCGCGCGGGCGGCCGCGCCGAGACCTGCGTCGCCAACGTGGCGTCGGCGACCGACGTGGACGGGATGATCCAGCAGGCCGTGGACCTGTTCGGCGGGATCGACATCCTCGTCAACAACGCGGGGATCATGGACGGCATGAAAGCCGCTCACGAAGTCACGGACGAGCTGTGGGAACGCGTCTTTGCGGTCAACGTCACGGGCCCGATGCGCGCCATCCGCCGGTCCCTGCCCCTGATGATGGACAAGGGGCGCGGGGCCATCGTCAACATCGCGTCGGTCGGCGGCCTGTTTGGATCCCGCGCCGGGGCGGCCTACACCGCCTCGAAGCACGCCCTCGTCGGCCTGACCAAAAACGTCGCCTACCAGTATGCGCGCTTCGGCATCCGCTGCAACGCCATCGCGCCAGGCGGCGAGGAGACCAACATCATGGGTTCGAGCCCCGACGTCGATCCGGCCTCCCTCGGGGTCCAGGCGGCCATGGCGGGGATGAGCCTCAACCCGCGCACCGGCAAGCCCGAAGAAATCGCCCAGGTGGCGCTGTTCCTCGCGTCCGACGAGGCGAGCTTCGTGAACGGGGCCGTCGTGGTCGCCGACGCGGGCTGGACGGCCTATTGATACCTTCGGGTCACGTCCGCCCAAACCAAAGCCGCCACGGCGGAAGCGAAGGCCGTGGCGGCTCGGTCACATCTCCACGCGAATGTTGTGCGCCAGCGTCTCGTGCGGCGAGCGCAGCACCAACCCGCTCAACGGGACGTAATCGAGCACGAGCGGCCCCTCCTCGCTTAGCAGTTGTTGCGCCTCCTCGTCCACGCGCACGTCGTACCCCAGCGATACGGCGAGCGGCGGCGCGCCGTCCGCAATCATGTGAATGTCCATCTGGCAGGCGCAGCTCACGTGCGCCTCGATGTCGGCCGTGAGCCGCAGCCGGCTGCCTTCCGGCACGCCCAAGGCCACAAGCCGCGATTTCGCCGCATCCGTCACTTGGACTTCCATGCCCGTCCCTCCTCCGTTCCACGTCGATTCGGGCGAGCCGCGGGCAGCGTCACCGTGAACACCGCACCCTCGCCGGGTTCGCTCTCGCACTCGATCCGCCCGCCGTGCGCCTCCACAATCGCCTTGCAGATGGCGAGCCCGAGGCCCGCGCCGCCCTTCTCGCGCGATCTCGCCTCGTCCACGCGATAGAATCGCTCAAACACGTGCGGCTGATGCGCCTTGGGGATCCCGACGCCATTATCCGCCACCGCGAGCTTCGCCTCAGCCTCATCCCCCCGCACAGAGATGACAATGTGGCCGCCCTCTGCCGGCGTGTGCTGCGCGGCGTTTTGCACCAGGTTGAACAGCACCTGCTTCAAGGCGTCCGGGTCCGCGTGGACGGCCGGATCGCCCTCAATGCGATACGTCAGCTCGCGAGGGCCGCAAAGCCCGCGCCACAGCGCGTCGAGCGACATCACCAGCGTCCCGAGCCGCACATCCTCCCGCTTGTCGCTCGCCCACGACGCGCGCACGTCCTCGGCCCGCGCAAGCCTGAGCATCTGCTCGACCAAGCCCGCAAGGCGCTTGGCTTCGCCGTGCATCTGCTGGAGCGCATCCCGCCACTCCTCCTCCGTGAAGTCCCCGCCTTTTTGCAGCACCTCCAGGTAGCCGCTGAGCGCGGTGAGCGGCGTGCGCAGCTCGTGCGAGGCGTCCGCCACAAACTGCCGCATGCGCTCCTTCGCGTCTCGCTCCGCCCGAAACGCGCGCCCCAAGCGGTCCAGCATGCCGTTGAACGATGCGGCGAGCGATCGCACCTCGGCCTGCATGCCTGGCCGGACCTCAAACCGCTCGTCGAGATTGCCGGCGTCAATGCGCTGGGCGTGCTCCACCACGCGGTGCAGCGGGACGAGCGCCCTGCGGATGAGCGCCCGGTAGGCGGCGAGCGCAGCCACCAGGACCGCAAACGCCACCACGCCGTAAAGGAGCATCTGCCGCGCGACCATGGCGTCGATCTCGCTCGTTGGCACGCTCACCTGCGCCAAGCCGAGCGGCCGATCCGGCGGCCCGATGAGGGCTGTGACGACGAGATCGCGCCCATGGCTCGTCGAGGCGAGCTGGTACGCCGACGCCGGCACGCCGAAATTGAGCATAGCCTCATACGTCTCACGCGACAGCACAGGCAGCCCGTGCGGCGCGTAGATGGAGTGCACTTGGCCGGAGGGATCCACGTACGCGAGGCTGCCGTGCGCGGCGAGAAACGGCAGGGGGCCGAGCCGAAACGGCGGCCCCGAGGTGGCCGAGGACCCGGACGGACTCGCGAGCCACACCCACGCCTCCGCCGGGACGTTCATGAGCTCCTGGTGGAGCGATCTCGCCGTCTCCGCGAACAGAAATTGGCGCAAGAACAGCGCCTGAAGGGCGCCGACAAGCGCAATGGCCGCGATGATCACCGCGTAGGTGAGGATGGAGAGATGGAGCGCGAGCGTCGCCGAGCGCAGCCTGAAGTACGCGCGGAGCATCCCGGTCCTCAGGCGGCGAACGAAAGCGCGCGCCCCCGCGGCGGCCCGCCCGGCCGTCGCCCCGGCGCGCTCCACCAAGCGCCCCAGGCCGTTCATGGGAGATCCACCCGGTAACCCTGGCCGCGGAGCGTGCGAATGAGGGTCCGGTCGCGATCGCCAAGCTTCTCGCGCAACGCGCTGATGTAGACTTCGACGATGTTGTCCTGTCCGTTGAAATCGTAGCCCCAGACGTGATCGAGGATTTGAGCCTTGCTGAGCACTAGGCCGTGATTCTGAAGGAGGTAGCGCAACAACTCGTACTCGGTCGATGACAGTTTCAAAGGCGCCCCGCGATACCGGATCTCCTTGCGCGCGTCGTCGACGACGAACGGGCCGAACGCCTGCTGCATGAGCACCTGAGGAAACTGGGTTCGGACGCGCGCTTGAATGCGGGCAAGCAGTTCTTCAAAGCTGAACGGCTTGACGACGTAGTCGTCCGCACCTCCCACGAGCCCTCGGACTCGATCGTCCACGGCGTCTCGCGCCGTCAGCAGAATGACGGCGACGTTGCCCATGGCCTTGAGCATTTTACACACCTCGAATCCGTCCGGGCCGGGCATCATGATGTCGAGGATGCAGACGTGCGGCATCGACTCGCGCGCCATGGCCACGGCCTCCACCCCCTCGCGAGCGGTCTGCACCAGGTACCCTTCTCGCCGCAGGCCAAACTCCAAGAACTTGACGATGCTCGGCTCGTCATCGACGACGAGCACCCGAACCTTCGACGGATCGTAGAGCAGCGTTCGCTTGTCCACCGACATCTCGCCAAACCCACCATTTCGATCCCGCGAAATTGAGCGCCAGCGTCCCAAGGGTCACGATGGCCTTCGCCGCAAACAGCGGCCAATCCGCGCGCGTGAGCACGCGCATGGCGGCGACGGAAAGGATGAGCGACGCGCCGTTGACCGCCAAGAACCGGACGATCTCGCCGATGCGGAGCGCGCCGGCGCGGAACGTCACGCCGCGATTCCACGCGAAACTGTTCACCATTCCACATGAATAGGATATCACCTGGGCCACAGGGGCGGCGACGTGGCACAGCGCCGCCAGCACCAGGAACACCCCCGCATCGACGCACGTGTTGAGCAAACCAACCGCGGCAAACACCGCAAACTGCCGCGGCGCCTGCGCGCTCTGCCTCTGGCTCGCTGTTCTCACCGCATGTCACCCCCGCCATCGTCCACCCGTTAGCCTAACGGCGGGAGCTGAACGGAGGCTGAACGCATTCTGAAACTCGACTGAAGAAATGCTGCCGGAAATAATGCTGTCGGATTCGACAAAATGCGCTATTGATCTCGAATCCGACAGGGACGTATGCTAATGCCAGTTGCTTGTCCCGGCACGGCCAACGTGCGCTCGCACCCACGAGGTAGGTGTTCGACTCGATGCTGTCCGTGTCCAAACTCGTGGAAGCCCTGCTCGAAGGTGATGAAGCGCGAGCCTGGGCCATCGTCGACGCGCACGCCAGGGGCGGCGCGAACAGCGCGTACATCTTCGACGCGCTGCTGGGCGGCGCCATGGTGAGAATCGGTGAGCTTTGGGAAATGAACGCCATCTCCGTCGCGGACGAGCACCTCGCAAGTTCTGTCTGTGAGCGGCTGATGCAGCGCTACGAGAGCGCGTACGTGGAGAAGCCAGAGGGCCCTCCCCGCGGCAGGGCCATGCTGTTTTGCGTCGAGGGCGAACAGCATGATCTGGGGTTGAAGATGGTCGCCACCGCATTTCGCGAGGCGGGATATGAGACGCGCGCGTACGGCCGGAATCTCCCACTGGAGTATGCCCGGCTCGCGGCCATGCGCTGGCATCCGGATATCGTCGGCATTTCCATATCGATCATCTATCACCTCCCGAAATTGAAAGCGTATGTAGAGGCGTTGGACGCGCTCGCATACCGACCTCAGATCGTGGTGGGAGGCAGGCTCGCCCGCCTGTACGATTTACGGCCGTACGTCAACGCCAGAACGCTGGTGTTTCCGGACATCCTCACGCTGCAATCGTGGCTGGAGTCGCCGCGCGCAGTTCCAACATCGTCGCACTGGGGAGCAAGTGAAACATGAGCGTACTTGATCATTTGCCCATTCCGACCTTCTGCATCACGGAGCACTACGCTGTGGTTGGCGCGTCGCAAACCGCCCGACAAGCTTTCGTCGAAGGCAAACACCTCCTCGACATCGTCGACGCGGGCAGCGCTGAGAAACTGAAGCGCTTTGTCCGCCCGGCCATGTCCGGCATCAGGGTGGAACTCAATTTTCTCACCCCCAATGGCATCGGCCTCTTTGACGTGTATCAGCGATGGAGAAACGAGGGCGGAGAGGCCATCGGCTACTTGACCTGTGTGCCGCGCCAGTCGGACTTGAACGAGGTCATCGAATCGGTGACCAGGCTGGACAAGCGCCTGCCAAAGCGGCATCCGGGCGGACTTCGGCTCGTCGAACCCGCGCCTTCCGCGCCGTCGATTTGGGAGCACGTCGATCATTCGCTGCGAACGGTTGAGGAGCTCGTCGGCATGTTGCGCGCCGATTTGATTGAGCTCGGCAAGGGCGTCTATGCGGAGCTCGTGTTCAAGGAATTGGACAGCCTGCGGCAGATCATCGCCGCAGAAGGCGGACGCCGCGGCGACAGGCCGGCGTTGCTCGCGCCGGGCGCGGTTTCCCGCTGACCTGCGGGCGTCCCTAACATGCGGGGGTTGCGCGCGAAGCGCAACCCCCGCGCTTGGAGATGAGATGACCAACACCCCAGTGCTCAGGGCGTCGCCGCATCCGCCTCCGGTTGCGCTGGCTTCGGTTCTCCTTTGCGGTAGTGCGCGTAGGGATCAAACTGAAGCGGCAGGCGGACGGTGACCGTCGTTCCCTCGCCCTCCTTGCTCTCGAACCGAATGGTGCCCCCGTGCTGTTCGACAATCTTGAAGCTCACCATGAGCCCCAGCCCCGTTCCCTTGTCCTTGGTGGTATAGAAGGGCTCTCCGAGCTTCGCGAGCTTCTCCTCCGGGATCCCGACCCCTTCATCGCGCACGCGAATCACGACATCATCCCCCTGGCGCTCCACGGTGATGCGAATGGTGCCGCCTTTCGGCATCGCCTCGATGGCATTTTTCAGCAGGTTGATGAACACCTGCTTGATCTGATTCTCCACGCACAAGACCTCGATGGGCTCCTCCGGCATCCACAGCTCGATATCCACGTGCGTCAACAGCGCCTGCGTCTCGAGCAGCATGACGACGTCGCGAAGCACATCGACGATTTTGCATCGCTCGAACTGGACAGCCTGCGGCTTCGAAAGCACGAGCAGCTCATTGACGATGGTCTCAATGCGATCCAGTTCACCGCGCATGATCTCCAGATACGACTCGCTGTGCGAACCGCTCAGGATGAGCTTTGTGAACCCCTTCAGCGCCGTCAGCGGGTTTCGGATCTCGTGCGCGATGCCTGCAGCCAACTCGCCGACGGCCGAAAGCATTTCCGATTTGCGCAACAGCTCCTCCGTATAGCGAAACTCCGTGACATCTTCGGCGGCCTTGAGGTAATGAATGATCTTCCCCTCGTCGTCGAGGATGGGGACCAGCGAAAGCTGTTCCCAATACACGGACCCGTCCTTGCGGCGGCTCGGAAGCTCGCCTGTCCATCGCTCACCCGCCTGCAACTTCTCCCAGATAGCGGCGAAATCCAGCTGCTTGGCCTGCCAATCGTTGAGGTCCCTTAGATGCTTCCCCACGGCCTCTTCGGACGTAAACCCCGTGCACTCGCAAAATTTTGGATTCACGTACTCAATGTTTCCGTCGACGTCGGTGATGACCACAATCGAAGGACTCTGCTCGACCGCGTACGACAGCTTCCGCAGCTCCTCGTTCATCTTCTTCATCTTGGTGACATCGACAAAGGTGAAGACGACGCCCTTGATGGCGTGATCCGAGGTCCTGTAGGGCAAGATCCGCACGGCATACCATGCGCCCGATCTCGACGGCACCTCGCGCTCCACCGGTTCCCCTGTCTCAAGCACCCGCTTGGCGTCCTCAATCATCTCGTCGTACTGCAGGTGATGAGAGATATGTTCGATTGGGCGGCCGACGTCGATGTCGAGCAGGTGGAACTCCTTCGTCAAAGCCGGCGTGTACCGCTTCACCTTCAGCTCGCGATCCAAAAACAGCGTGCCGATCTCCGTGCTCGACAGAAAGTTGTCAAGATCGTTCGTCAGCTCGGTCAGCTGCTGGATGTTCAACTGGTACTCCGCGTTGATGGTCAAAAGCTCCTCGTTCACCGAATGAAGCTCTTCGTTCGTCGACTGGAGTTCTTCGTTCGCCGCGACAATTTCCTCGTTGGTGGCTTGAAGCTCCTCATTCGACGTCTCGAGCTCCTCGACCGTCACCTGCAGCTTTTCCTGATACATCTGCAGTTCCCGCTCGAGTTCGATCACGTGCTGGCTGACGCTCGACACCATGTCGTCGACGGCGTACACCTCAGCCTCGCGCGAATCTGGCTCGTGAAACAAGACGAGGCTGTAGCCGCGGAAGCGATCGGACTTCTGCGAAAGCGGGCGGATGACGAGCTTCACGGGCGGCACCGCGGGATCGTCGCTCCACTTCAGGCGGTCGTACACCACTTCGCGGCTGCCCTTTTTCAGCTTGCTCACCCCGGTCGCAATGGCGACCGAGATGGTCGATGGAAACATCTTGTGGACGTTGTTGCTCGGGCGCCCGCTGGCGAGCGACAGATAGCGGTTGACATCGCCATGGAGCGATACGACGTCGTTCTTTTCGTCGAGCACCACGCACGGCGGCATGTGTTCTTCCACGAACACGCGGTACAGCTCGTCGGCGTGCGGTTCCTCCGCCCTTGCCGTCGGCCAAGGCTCCGCATGCGCGCGGCGTTCGCTCACGTGCATCGCCGGCAGACTCGCCGCCTTGACCGGCACCGTCACCGGCGGGACCAGAGGCCGGCGCGCGGAGCGAGCGGCATCGTGATGCTGGTAGATGTTCCACTTGGCGTTGACCGGCACAAAGGTGTTGGACATGCGGCCGATGCTCTCGCTGGGGCCCAGGAACAAAAACCCCTTCGGATGCAGCGCAAAATGGAACAAGCTCAGGACCCGCTCCTGGATCTCGCGCTTCAAGTAGATAATCATATTTCGACACGAGATGAGATCCGTGTTGATGAACGGCGGGTCCTTCGTGATGTTGTGCGACGCGAAGATGACCATCTTGCGGATCTCGGGCTTGACGCGGTATCCGCTCTCGCAAGGGACGAAAAACTTTCGCAGCCGCTCGTGGCTGACCTGTTTCTCGATTTCGCGCGCATAGACGCCGTTGGAGGCGAAGGCGATGGCGTCGCGATCGAGATCCGTGGCGAAAATCTTGACGTTGTAAATTTGGCCCGTCGACTCCATGAACTCCTGCAGTAAAATCGCGTGCGAGTACGCCTCCTCGCCCGTCGAGCAGCCCGCGACCCAAAAGCGAATCTCACGCTCGAGCTGGCGGTTGGCGAAAATCTGCGGCAACACCTCTTGAAAGATGAATTGAAACGCCTGTGGATCCCGAAAGAAGCTCGTCACGCCGATGAGGAGATCCTTGTGCAGCGCCTCGACGGCTTTCGGATTTTGTCGCAGGGCTGCGAGATACTGTTGCACGTCCGCGATGCTCTCGATGCCCATCCGCCGGCGCAAGCGGCGGATCACGCCGTCGCGCTTGTAGACCGAATAGTCAATGCCGGTTGCGGCCCTCAGGATGGCCAGAAGCTCGATGTAGTGCTCGTCGTCGACGAGAGCGTCGTCCTCCTCGCCCTCGGCGTCTCGCGGTGTGACGGGCGGGCGCGCCACGGACTCCGCGCCCGCCGCAATCCGCGCCAGCTCTTGGGCGATGCCGTCCGGAGGCAGCACGGCATCGACCGCGCCCGTGGCCACGGCGCTCTTCGGCATGCCGTCAAATTTGGCGGTGTCGTCTTGAACAAACACGCGCCCACCCTGTTGCTTCACGCGCACGACCCCGCGGGAGCCATCACTGCCCGTCCCTGAAAGGATCACAGCCACCGCCTTGTGCGAAGCGTAGTCGGCGATGGACTGGAGGCACCCATCGATGGGAAGATGGAGTTCGCCCTTGACCGAGAGGTGATCTTGCACCACAAGCCGCCCACCTTCGACGAACACGTTCTTGCGGGGCGGATTGAGATACACCGTATTGGGTTCGAGCGGCATCCCATCCTCGGCTTGCTTCACGCGCATCGACGTGTGCGCTCCGAGAAGCTCCACCATGAAGCTCCGGTAGTTCGGAGATAGGTGTTGGATGACGACGAAGGCCATCCCGGTGTTCGGCGACAAGTGGTCGAACAGGGTGGTGAGCGCCTCCAACCCTCCCGCCGAGGCGCCAATCCCCACGACGTGAAAGGGCGCCTCGGTCCTCTGCGTGCTCTGCGCCATGCGTCTACTCACCTCGCCTCCTGAGGGTGTCCATGGCCACCCGAAGGCTCTCCTCGTACGTGCGCCGCTCCTCGTCGCCAAGTTCGGGCACGCCGGAAAGCGTCGCGGCCAGACGTTCCAGGTTGTCCAAGAGGTGCGCCGTTTGCATGCCATGTGCCCTCAAAATGCCATCCAGCCATCGCACGTAATCGACGAAGAATTGCGAATCGCGAAGCTCAAAGCACGTGCGAAGATGGCGAATGTGATGGAGGTTGTCCTCCAGGCACTTTTCCTTCCCGCGCTGACCATATCGCTCGTACAGATCCGGGTGATCTCGGTACATGGCTTCGACGACGGAAGCCGCCCAGTCGGCCATCACGGCCTCTCTCACGTGGCGACCACCTCGTACTTGCGCACGAGCGGTTTCACGGCGGGAAAGCCCGCGGCAATGAGCTCGCGCTCGCGCGCGTGCACCCTCCGAAAATCCTCGCTTCGCGCCCAGTTCAAGTAATCGGCTTTGGACATCCATGTCAATTGAACCGTCAGTTCGTTGCGGCGGTGTTCATTCCTCAAAAGCGCAAAGGAAACAAAACCCGGCCACTGGTCGACGAGCCGGGATCGATCTCGATAGAGCGCGATAACGTCCTCCATCCACTCGTCCGGCACGACAATCGTGGAATACACGACATACATCTGACAAACCGTCCTTTGAGTTGATGAAGTTCCTGAAATCATTATGAGGGATCCCCCGCGGCTTGTCACGTGGCCGTGGCGCGGGACGGGCCGAGCGGGCAGAGATTCCCCATCGCAGAACGACGGCACGGGCGAGGACAGTCCTGAACGAAGTCTGACACCTAGGCGCCCCTGGCGAGCTATGGGCGGC